>JAJTDK010000037.1 GCA_021300495.1 Limnohabitans sp.
CTCAAAGCCAATCGCTGCAAGGCTTGCCAGGGGTCGGTGGGCCAATCGGCCACTTTCAAGCCTTTCACAATGCCGTCCACTTGATGGGCGTTTTTCAGCAACTGCGCCAAGCGTGCCGTTGACAATTTGGGCAACACACGCTCAAAGAGTTTTTCACGCGCGCCCCAAATTCGTTGTTCGCGCAAAGCCATAGGCAAGGGCCGCCCTTCTGCCATGGCATCCTTGACCCGTTTCAACGCGCGAATGTCTTCTGCCAGTGTGTAGTGCACTAAAACAGCCGCCTCACCCTCAGCTTGCAAACCATCAAGCATGCGTTGCACGCGGGCCACTTGGCCCGCCAACACGGCTTCCGACAATTTAAAAACATCGTAGCGCGCTACATTCATGACAGCACTTTCAACTTGCGCATGTGTCAGCTCACCGGCGGGGTACAACAAACTCAGTTTTTGAATCTCTTGGTGGGCTGCCAGCAAATTGCCCTCCACGCGGTCTGCAAAAAATTGCAAACAGTTTTGGCCATCTTGTCCAGATGCAACGCTTTGATTTTGCAACTTCAATCGCTGTGCAATCCACTGCGGCAATTGGGCTCTTTCTAAAGAGTCAATTTGCAAAGAAACTCCAAATTGTTCCAAGGCTCCAAACCATGCACCCTTTTTGGTGGCGCTGTCTAAGCGCGGCAAAATAAACAGCGTCAGGGTGCTGTCGTTGCCTTCTGCGCTCTGTGCCAGTTGCTGGATCATGGGGCTGCCCTCTTTGCCGGGCTTACCTGTAGGCACGCGAATTTCTAGAATTTGTCGTTCTGCAAAAAGGCTCATGGACCCGCCTGCTGCCAGCACCTCGCTCCAATCAAAGTGAGCGCCCGACACGACATGCACGCTGCGTTCGGTATAGCCTTGTTGTCGCGCTGCTGCGCGAATGGCATCTGCCGCTTCTTGCACCAACAAAGCTTCATCGCCGTGCAAGGTATAAAGACTTCGCAAGCCTTTTTGCAGATGTGCTTGAAGCTGAGGCAGGGCCAATTGCATAAAGAAAGAGGACCTTTGCGCTGGCTTTAAAGAGATTTGACAGAAGCCAAACGGCGCAAAATTTGTTGCACGATGTCGATCTGCATGTCTCGGTACATCATGGTTTCTTCAATTTCTTTACACCACTTCAGAATTGGCCATGTCAGGGCCTTCAGTGAAAACTTTCAAGTTGGCTTGACTGGCTAAATTGCGCCGCAAGTCTGTGCCCAAGGCAGATTGCCGCGGCAAGATCAAAAACAAAGTTTTGAAAGGCAAATCGGCGCTTTGACGCAATTGAAAACCACAACCCGACAAACCAGTTGCCGCGAGGCCGCTCAAGATCGCGCCGCCAGCCAAGTTGCGCCCCAAGGCTTGCAGCGATTGGCGGCGGTTCAGCAACTGTGGAAAAACGTTCATGGGCTGTGCGTGCAGTTGCTGTAATTGTGGGTGCTGTCGTTCAAAGCGATCTTGTTACAGCACCACATTGACCAAACGGCCAGGCACCACAATGATCTTCTTGGGCGCCGCGCCAGCGGCTTGCTTGGTCACTTGTTCGTGCGCTGCAGCCGCCTGTTCAATGCTTGCCTTGTCGGCGTTGGCGGGCACGGTGAGCGAGCCACGCAACTTGCCGTTGATTTGCAGCATGAGTTCAATTTCGTCGCGCTGCAATGCGGTTTCGTCCACGGTCGGCCAAGCCACATCGAGCAGATCGCCATGGCTTGCGCCGTAGCCCAACTCGTTCCACAACTGAAAGGCCAAGTGCGGGCAAGCGGGGTACATGACGCGCAACAAAATGGAATAGCACTCAGCCAGAGCAGCGTTGTCGTTGACATCTTTGGAGGCAGCGAGCGGAGAATCTTCCAGCGTGTTGAGCATCTTCATGAGCGCCGACACCACGGTGTTGTATTGCATGCGCTCGTAGTCGTAATTGGCTTGGCGTAGCACCGAGTGAATTTCGAGGCGCAGCTTTTTGGCATCGGCACTGAAGGTGATGGGCCGAGAACGATCGACGCCCAGTCCCACTTTCAAAGCACTTTCCACTTTGACTGCGTAGTTCCAAACACGGCGCACAAAACGGTAGCTGCCTTCCACAGCCGCATCGTTCCACTCCAAGGTGGCTTCGGGCGGTGCGGTAAACATGGTGTACAGGCGCGCAGTGTCGGCGCCGTATTTTTCAATCAGGTCTTGTGGGTCGACGCCATTGTTTCCACGGCATTTTTCAAACGCGCGCCAATCACTTTGCCGTCGTCGGCCAACACGTGCTCCACATCCTGGGGCCAGAAATAATCCTTGCCACCTTTGTCGGTGCGACGCGAGTAAATGTGGTTCAGCACCATGCCTTGCGTGAGCAATTTGGTGAAGGGTTCGTCCACTTTGACCAAGCCCAAGTCGCGCATGACCTTGGTCCAGAAGCGCGCATAGAGCAAGTGCAAAATGGCATGCTCAATGCCGCCAATATACTGGTCCATGGGCATCCAGTAGTCAGCACCTTCTGCCACCATCTTGTCGGTATTGGTCGGGTCGCAATAGCGCATGAAGTACCAAGACGAATCGACAAAGGTGTCCATGGTGTCGGTTTCGCGGCGCGATGGTTTGCCGCACACAGGACACACCACGCCAGCATGAAAGCCTTCGTGTTTGTTAAGCGGATTGCCCGACCCATCGGGAATGCAATCAAGCGGCAAAACCACCGGCAAATCTTTTTCAGGCACGGGCACCGCGCCGTGTTCTTCGCAATGAATGATGGGGATGGGTGTGCCCCAATAGCGCTGACGGCTGACACCCCAGTCACGCAGACGCCAAGTGGTTTTCTTCTCACCCAAGCCTTTGGCAACCAAGTCGGTGGCCACGGCTTCTAAAGCGTCTTTGAAATTCAGACCGTCGTATTGGCCAGAGTTGACCAACACGCCATTGGCCTTGTCGCCAAAGCCGTCGTGCCATTCGGTATGGCTGAAGGCCACACCTTTGGAGGACACCACTTGTTGAATGGGAAGCTTGTATTTCAAAGCGAATTCAAAATCACGCTCGTCGTGCGCGGGCACGCCCATCACGGCGCCATCGCCGTAGCTCATGAGCACATAGTTGCCCACCCACACTTCCACAGGCTTGCCTGTGAGGGGATGCATGACAGACAAGCCGGTGCGCATGCCCTCTTTTTCTTTGACGGCCAATTCGGCTTCGGTGGTACCGCCTTTTTGGCAAGTCTCGATGAACGTGGCCAATGCAGGTTGCGTCAGTGCTGCATGTGCCGCCAAGGGGTGCTCGGCTGCCACCGCACAGAACGTCACACCCATGATGGTGTCAGGCCGTGTGGTGAACACATACATCTTGCCGTCTTGAATGAGCTGTCCGTCTGCACCGCGAATGTCGTGCGGAAA
This sequence comes from Limnohabitans sp., assembly GCA_021300495.1. Taxonomy (GTDB): domain Bacteria; phylum Pseudomonadota; class Gammaproteobacteria; order Burkholderiales; family Burkholderiaceae_C; genus Limnohabitans_A. The sequence goes on from JAJTDK010000037.1 coordinate 3,383, forward strand.
CGCAAAGCGCACACCCGTGGATTTGCCAATCCAGTTTTCTTGCATGAGCTTCACGCGCTCGGGCCAACCGGGCAATTTGTCGCCGGTCACAAAGTCGAGCAACTCTTCGGCGTAATCGGTAATCTTCAGGTAATAGCCCGGAATCTCGCGCTTCTCAACCACCGCACCCGTGCGCCAGCCTTTGCCGTCGATCACTTGTTCGTTGGCCAAAACAGTTTGGTCAACCGGGTCCCAATTGACGACCTGTGTTTTGCGATAGGCCACGCCCTTCTCGAGCATCTTCAAAAACAACCACTGGTTCCACTTGTAGTAACTTGCGTCACAGGTGGCGACTTCGCGGCTCCAGTCGATGGCCAAGCCCATGGCCTGCATCTGCTTCTTCATGTAAGCGATGTTTTCGTAGGTCCACTTGGCAGGCGGCACGCCGTTTTTCAAAGCGGCGTTTTCTGCAGGCAAACCAAACGCATCCCAGCCCATGGGCATGAGCACGTTGTAACCGTTCATGCGCAAATAGCGCGTGAGCATGTCGTTGATGGTGTAGTTGCGCACGTGGCCCATGTGCAGCTTGCCACTGGGGTAGGGCAGCATGGAGCAGGCGTAAAACTTCTTTTTGCTGGCGTCTTCGGTCACGCGGTAGGCATCGCGAGCGTTCCACAGGCTTTGCGCCGCGGGCTCAACTTCGAGGTGGTTGTACTTGTCTTGCATGGTGCAAATTGTAGGTGTTTGCCGAGGTGAAATTCCTCTGCAGGGTGGCCTAAGCCCTGATTGACCCACAAAGGGCGCCTGCATTGCAAAAGATCAGCGCGTGTCAGCCTTTTGGGGGTCCGTTCCCGGTGCCGTCACAAAGCCTATCCGGCTTAAGCCAGCCTGCTGAGCCAGGCCCATGAGCTCTAGGACTTGACCGTAAGGCACTGCCTGATCTACCCGAAGCTGAACTTCCAAGTTGGGCTTTTGATTTGCCAATTTCTGAAGTTCAGTTGGCAAGGCCGCCAGCGTGACAGGCTTGTCATTGATGAAAAGTTCGCCAGAGGCTTTCAGACTGAGGCTAAGCGCCTCGGGGGCCTCCCCCGCTTGCGCGGCTTTGGATTGGGGCAAGTCAAGACGAATAGCGCTGGTTAGCAGGGGTGCCGTGAGAATGAAAATGACCAACAACACGAGCATCACGTCTACCAAAGGCGTGACGTTGATGTCACTGAAGGGTTTGGCATGCGCTGCGCGAGGGAATCGACCAAATGCCATGGCTTTGCCTTCTGGCCTGTTAGTTGTGTCGACCGGTGAGCAAGTTCATCAGGTCTTGTGCAAAACCCTCTAGCTCAATTTCAATTTGCGCCACCGTGCGGCCCAACACGTTGTAGGCCAAAACCGCAGGAATGGCCACTGCCAAGCCAGCAGCCGTCATGACCAAAGCTTCGCCTACGGGGCCGGCCACTCGGTCGAGGGTAATTTGGCCCACCTCAGCCATGCCGCTCAGGGCATTGAAAATGCCCCACACTGTGCCTAGCAAGCCGACAAAGGGTGAAATTGCGCCCACCGTAGCCAACAACAATTGGCCCCATTGCAGCCGGTTGACCGTGGCTTGCAAACTGTCGCGAAGGACACGGGTGAGTTGATGTTCACGCTCACCAGCGGCCGCCAAAGTGCCGCCCAAGGGCAACAAGGTGGCCTCTAAAAGTGGGGTGACAGATTGATCGCGGTCAAATTGTGCAACGCGCGCATGGGCCTCATCGAATTGGGCGGCTTGCCAAAAAGCGGCCGTGCTTTGGGGCACGTCTAGCTTTACTCGGCGCAGCAAATTGAGTCTCCAAAAAATGACCACCCAAGTGCTGACCGACATGGCCAGCAAAGCCACCGCCACAAAGCGGGTGACCCAGTCACCTTCAGCCCAAAAGGTCAATAAATTCATGGGCCGTGGCTCTATCTCAAGGACAGCACATCGAACATGTCGAAGAGACCTGTTTTTTGGTCCGCTAAAAATCGGACCGCTCGCAAACTGCCTTGCGCATAGGTAGCCCGGCTTGAAGACTTGTGCGTGACTTCGATTCGTTCGCCGGTACCCGCAAACAAGACGGTGTGGTCGCCCACAATGTCGCCGCCGCGGATGGTGGCAAAGCCAATGCTGGAAGGGTCACGCTCGCCCGTGACGCCCTCGCGGGCATAAACGGCGCAGTCTTTCAAGTCTCGGCCCAAAGCATCGGCAATGACCTCGCCCATTTTGAGAGCGGTGCCCGATGGCGCGTCTACCTTGTGGCGGTGATGGGCCTCAATGATTTCAATGTCATAACCCGTGGCCAGCGCTTTGGCAGCCATTTCAAGCAATTTGAGCGTGACATTGACGCCCACGCTCATGTTGGGTGCCATGACGATGGCCACGTCTTTGGCGATGGCTTTGATTTCGTTTTTCTCGGCATCGGAAAAACCCGTGGTGCCGATGACCGCCTTGACGCCTAAAGCTTGGCAAATCTTCAAGTGCGCCAAGGTGCCCTCAGGGCGTGTGAAGTCAATGAGGTAGTGAGAGTTTTGCAGGCCCTGCTTCAGGTCTCCGGTTACTAGGACGCCACTGGCTTTGCCCATGGCGGCGCCAGCGTCAGTGCCAACAGCAGGGCTGCTGGCCAAATCGAGCGCGCCCGTGAGGCGGCAATCTGGGGCATTGGCAATGGCCTCGATGAGCATGTGGCCCATGCGGCCAGATGCACCAGCGACAGCCACAGCGTGCATGGACGCAGAATGAGAAGAAGCAACTTGTGTCATGTGATTCATCAGCGCTTGGCTGGTTCAAGCGGAGGGTAAGAACTGGGCAATGGCAAGGCCGTGGCTGGGGCAGGGTCGGCTTTGCGAACGGGTGCTGGAAATTTACGCAAATCTTCTTCTTTGGCTTCTAACTCAGGCACCTTGGTAGTGGATTTTTTGGCCACCAATTTGGTCACAAACTCTGTTTCGCTGGGCAATTCGTCACCGCTGACGCGATCGAGCACATCGCCTTTGAACAAAACACTGAGGCTAAAGCTTTGCGCTGGCACACCTTGGCGGCGAATGGTGAAGACGTAATCCCAACGTTGCTCGTGGAACACACTGGCAACCAAGGGCGTGCCCAACACTTCCTTCACCTGCAGGCGCGACATGCCAGGCTTGAGAAATTCCTTTTGCTCACGAGAGACAAAATTGCCTTGAACCACCTCGGGGATGTACAAGACGGCATCTGTGGTGACATTGAGACGGGGCAAACTGCACGCGCTTAACAGAACCAGCAACAGGGGCATGGCCAAGCCTATGGGCAAGGTGTTGCGCAGAGAAATAAGAATTTGTTTTTTCATGGATGCTTGGCAGACCATATGATTGGGTCATTGTAGCGGTAGCATTCGGCTCTGGCGAAGCCCCTTTGCCCAAAGCCCTTCTCATTCATTTGCAACTGAAAACACATGGACGAACTCAAAAGCACTGGGCTGAAAACCACAATTCCCCGGCAAAAGATTTTAGAAATCTTTCAAAAAGGGGTGCAAAGGCACATGACGGCCGAGGATGTTTTCAAGCATCTGCTCAATGACAATGCCGACATTGGTTTGGCCACGGTGTACCGGGTCCTCACCCAGTTTGAGCAGGCTGGGCTTTTAAGCCGAAACCACTTTGAAAGTGGCAAGGCGGTGTATGAGTTAAACGAGGGGCAGCACCATGACCACATGGTGTGCCTAGACTGCGGCAAAGTTGAAGAATTTTACGATGCCGAAATTGAAAAAAGGCAACACGACGTGGCCTTGTCCAAGGGCTTTGTGATTGCCGACCATGCGCTTAGTTTGTACGCTCACTGCACCCAAAACCCCTGCCCCCATCGCAACCGAACCTAAGCCGATCAGGTGAAGTCAGGCTCACTCAGTCCATGGCCGCGCGTTGGGCCGCCATGAAATCTTGGTAGGTGTCAATGCCCCGCATTTGCAAAATGGTGTTGCGAACGGCAGCCTCCACGAGCACCGCAATGTTGCGGCCAGCCACCACCTGAATGACCACTTTGCGGACTGGAATACCCAGTACATCTTGCGTGAGCGTTTCTGTGGGAATGCGTTCGTAATCCCGCTCAAAGTTCTCGTGACGCACCAAGTGCACAATGAGTTTCAAACGCATTTTGCGACGAACCGCGGTTTCACCAAAAATAGCGCGAATGTCCAGCAGACCAATGCCGCGGACCTCTAGCAAGTTTTGCAGCAACTCCGGGCAGCGAGCCTCAATGGTGGTTTGGTTGATGCGAAACAAATCAACGGCGTCATCGGCGACCAAGCCATTGCCCCGAGAAATCAACTCCAAACCTAACTCGCTCTTACCGAGGCCTGACTCGCCCGTGATCAAAACACCCAAACCCAAAATATCCATGAACACACCGTGCATGGTGGTGCGGTCGGCAAAGTGTTTGGACAAATAAGCCCTGAGCACATCAATCACAAAAGCCGACGACTCGGGCGTTGAGAACATGGGAATTTGCGCGCGCTCACACACTTTAAGCAAGGCCTCTGGCGCAGCTTGACCATCGGCCAAGACCAATACAGGGGGCTCTAAGGTGACGATGCGTGAAACACGCCTTAGGCAATCCTCTTCGCTGCCTCGCATCAGATAGGACACCTCGCGTTCACCCAAAATTTGAACACGGTAAGGATGGATGTAATTCAAATAGCCCACCAAATCGGCACCTGAGCGCGCGGCACGAACGGCGACTTCATCGAATCGGCGCTCTGAGGCTCCTAAGCCCGCAATCCACTGCCATTTGAGTTTGCCTCGGTGGTCTTCAAACAGCGCATCTGCGCTGACGGCGGTAGGCTTCATCTCAACCTCGTTTCGTTGATGGGCTAAAGAGCAGCATTCTTACTTGGCAGGCAACCACTTGCTGATCAGATTGTGCAGGCTTGAAGCCGTAGCGCTGCTGATCATGTTGTCGCGTGTACTGGCATTGCTCAAAATTTCTGCAATTTCAGACAAAATTTCCAAGTGCTTTTGAGTGGCCGCTTCGGGCACCAACAAGAAAATGAGCAACTTCACCGCTTGCTCATCGGGGGCATCGAAGCCAATGGCTTGTTCCAATTGAAACACTGCCGCCATGGGGGCCTTCAAGCCCTTGATGCGGCCATGAGGAATGGCCACGCCATGACCCAAGCCCGTAGAACCTAAGCGCTCTCTGGCAAACAAACTGTCAGTGACCAAGGCTCTGGACAGGCCATGCAAACTTTCAAACAACAAACCCGCCTCTTCAAAAGCGCGTTTCTTGCTGGTGGCATCTACGCCAACCAGCACTTGTTCAACAGGGAGAATGGCTGCAAGTCTGTTCATATCGAGGGCGGATTATGCACCCTGCGAAAGGTGATCTTGCAAAAAAAACCGCACCCAAGGGGTGCGGCGGTGTTCTTGACTTCAAAAAAAGGGCTTTTACATCATTCGCTTGGGCGCAATATGGTGATGGTCCAAGACTCTGTTTTTGTGATTGACCACTTGGCGGTCCAGTTTGTCAACCAAGTCATCGACGGCCGCATAAAGGTCTTGGTGCGAACTTTCTGCAAATAAATCATTGCCTTTGACATGAATATTGCACTCTGCTCGCTGACGTTTGTCTTTCTCTTTTTGTTTTTCAACGGTGAGCAACACTTTCACATCCACCACCTGGTCAAAATGCCGAGTGATTCGGTCTAGCTTGCCAGTGACATAGCTTCTGAGTGCGGGGGTAACTTCGAGGTGGTGACCACTGATCGTCAGATTCATAAAAAAGCCTCCTGTTGCTCTCTGGGATAAACATCCACCTCCCCAAATAGGGGGTGGGCTGAATCCACTATGCGCCCCCCTATCGTGAAAAGCAAGCTTGGCTATTTAAACCCTTTGATTTGCTCAAGTCTTGCACTTTTCTTGCAGAAAAGCTGATAGATTCCTATCTTGAAACAATTCAACAATTGTTCAAGCTTGAGTTTGGCCATGAAGCCTCAGTTTGCTCGCCAGCACAAAGCTTAAAAGACTGGCGCCGCCCCCCAGCAATGCCGCCATCCAATAGTGGGTCAAATGCCCATTGCCATCGCGACCCAAAATTTGCCCACCCACCAGTGCCGCCAAGCCCATCGCAAGTGACTGCACTGCTGAATTCAAGGTCATGAAACTGCCGCGCCTGCGAGGATCGGCGGCGGCGCCTATCAAGGCCATGCCAGGAATCATGCGGCCGCTCATCACCACAAACAACACGGACGAAACCAGCAACACGCCCACCATGGGCAAGCCTGCAGACAAGGTCATGGCCAGCAAGGGCACGGGCATCAGAAGGGCCAAGCGGCGAAACGCATAGGCTTTGCCCGCGCGATCTGACCAATGCCCAATCAAGCGCGCAGAAATCAAGGTGCAAATTCCGCCCGTCAAATAAACATAAGGAATTTGCTCTGGCTTAAAGCCCGCATTGCCTTGCAAATAAAGCGCGATGTAGGGAATCACCGCAAAACCCGCAAACACCATGCTCGCTGACATGGCATAGGCTCTCAGGTGATTGGGGTCGACCAACACCAAGCGCAGGTTGGCCAACATGTTCGGTGCTGAATCTCCACTAGGATGAGCCGCCAAATGGCCCTTCAAGCTGGGCAGGGTTTTGGCTGCACCCAAGGCACACACGCTGACCATCAGTGCAATGGCCAAAAATGGCGCATGCCAATTGAAATGAGAGGCTAAGAAAAGAGCCAAGGGCACACCCGCTACCGTGGCCACGGAGAAGGATGTCATGACCACGCTCATCGCCCGACCCCGGCGCTCAAACGGAATGACTTCTGCCACGATGGTTTGAGACAAAGCCATCAAGACCCCGCCAAAAAATCCCGATGCCACTCGCGCCACCAAGAGCCACGCAAAAGTGGGGGCGAAGCTGCAAGCCAATGCTGCAGCCCCAAACAAGGGGTACAAGGTCAGCATCATTCGCTTGCGGCCAAAGCGGTCAATGTAGGTGGCAGCCAAAAGACCTGACAAGCCCGCTGAAAAGGTGTAGGCCGACACCAAGAACCCAAACTCACTCGCAGAAATGCCAAAGAGTTCGGTCAGTTGGGGCCCCAAAGGCATCATGATCATGAAGTCAAGGACGCTGGTGAATTGGATGCTGGCGAGGGTCAATAAAAGCCAGCGTTCGCGCTTTGGCGTCAAATGTGAAGTCATGGGTGGTTTTCCTGAAGCTCTGACTCTATCATTCGCTCATGCACCTTGATGACCTCACTCAAACTGACACCCTCGGTGGCCGCTTTGGCCAGCCGCCACAAAGCATCACGCGTGGTTTGGTGCTCATGGGGGGTGGCGCCAGAACGGCCTACCAAGCCGGTGTTTTGCAGGCCTTGGCTGCACTCATCAAGTCGCCGGCTGGCAAGGCCGACGCCTTTCCCTTCCAAGTCTTGGTGGGGACTTCTGCAGGCGCTCTCAATGCGACCTATTTGGCCAGCCGGGCCATTGACGGCCTAGCGGCATTGAGCGGGCTTGGCGCGTTTTGGCATGGCCTGCATTCTCATTTGGTCTACCACCTGCCCGATACACCCATGGCTCAGTTCAGCCGCTGGGCAACGGCATTAGGCGTCACCTTGTCGGCCCGCAAACAAGGCGCCGCGCTTGACAGCATGCCACTGGTCGACACCTTACACCGACGCATTTCACTGGATAACATCGATCTGGCATTGACACGGGGAGACTTGAAAGCCTTGGCCGTCACGGCATCAAGTTACACCACAGGCGTGCACTGGACTTTTTGCCAAACTCACCAACTGCAAAGCGCCACGGCATGGAACAGGCCCGGGCGCCGCGCCGAATTGCAAGACATCACCATAGAGCATCTGATGGCCTCGAGTGCCATTCCTTTTTTATTTCCAGCCACACCGCTTTGGGTCGACGGCAACATGGAATACTTTGGCGATGGCTCAATGCGGCAAAGCTCACCGCTATCGCCTGCCGTGCACTTGGGTGCCAACAAAATTTTGGCCATTGGTGTTGGGCAACCCCAACGAAGCTCCATGGAACTATCGGGTTCAAGCTTGCAGGCCAGCGCAGCCAGCAAACACAGGCCCAGTCTTGGCAATATTGCAGGACATGCGATGGCCAGTGTGTTCAACGACACCCTCATGGCCGATGTTGAACAAGTCCAACGCGTGAATCAAAGCATTCAACAATTAAAAAATCACCTTTCTGAGCACCACGGTCTGGCCGTGGCTCAGTCCTTGCCATTTCGAGAAGTAGAAGTTTTGGCCATGCAGCCCAGTGAGTCACTTGACGCCTTGGCCCAAGCGCATGTCCATGAACTGCCGCGGCCAGTGCGCCGTGTATTAGAGGGGCTCGGTGCATTAAAGGGATCGGGCGCCGGGCTTGCGAGTTATCTTTTATTCGAGCCCGGATTTTTACGCGCGCTCATGGCTTTGGGTGCACAAGACGTGGCCATGCGCAAAGAACAGCTCTTGGATTTTTTCAGCGATTAAGTGCCATAATCCGACCCATCGTTATTTTGGAGTTTGCTCCGTGGAAAGCCACCCTAGTTGGTAGCTTTCGAATGAGATGGTTCCTGTGCTACACACTTTGACGTAGCTTGGCCAGTCGTTCGAAAGCTGCATGACCCTCATTGCCGCCTTATCGAACACTTGGCCTCCCCGTTTTTGGGGGCTGAAGGAGATCTGCCATGCTCAATATTTTTACACTGGCCAACGGCCGCCTCGTCCAGGAAGAGATTGAATCTCTCGAAGAGCTCTCCAAGTTCCAACCTATTTGGGTGGACCTTGAGTCACCCACCGTGGAAGAAAAGCGCTGGATCAAACAGTACTATGGCCTGTCCATTCCTGAAGATGCGATGGACGAGGACATTGAAGAATCTGCGCGCTTCTACGAAGAGGACAACGGCGAATTGCACATTCGCTCTGACTTTTTAATTGCCGACGAAGACGAGCCCCGCACAGTTCGTTGCGCCTTTATTTTGAATCAGCAAAACGCTGATCTGCGCAGCATGGGCGTTCTGTTTTCCATCCACGACGAAGACGTGCCTGTGTTTCGCTTGCTGCGTTTGCGTGCGCGCCGCGCACCAGGCTTGTTGGAGGACGCCAAAGAAGTTTTGCTGAAGTTGTTTGACGCCGATGCCGAGTACTCTGCCGACACACTGGAAAACATTTACGACAAGCTAGAAATTGCCGGCAAGCTGGTACTGTCTGGCGACGTGACCGATGCCATGGCCGGTGAGGTGCTGGGCGCCATTGCTCGCCAAGAAGATTTGAACGGCCGCATTCGCCGCAATGTCATGGACACACGCCGCGCGGTGAGTTTCATGATGCGAAGCAAAATGTTGAACGCAGAGCAGTTTGAAGAAGCACGTCAAATTTTGCGCGACATTGATTCACTCGATTCGCACACTGAGTTTTTGTTTGAAAAGATCAACTTCTTGATGGACGCCACTGTGGGTTTCATCAACATCAATCAGAACAAGATCATCAAAATCTTTTCAGTGGCCAGTGTGGCCTTGCTGCCGCCTACGCTCATTGCCAGTTTGTATGGCATGAACTTTCAGTACATGCCCGAGCTGTCGCAAACTTGGGGCTACCCGTATGCGCTGTGCCTCATGGTGGCCAGTGCCGTGGTGCCCATGTGGTACTTCCGCAGACGCGGCTGGCTTAAGTAGGGAATCGCTTTAAAAACTCCGACACAATGGCAGCGCTGTAATGACTGGCCACGTCTTTCACAAATTGAGAAAAATCAGTGTGCGCAGCATCGTCTGCGCGGTCTGACAAGGTGCGAACCACCGCAAGTGGCACGTCATAGGCATGGCACACTTGCGCCAGCGCAGCGCCCTCCATTTCCACAGCCAACGCATCCGATATTTGAGTTTGCAATCTTTGGCTTTCAGATGCACTTGAGACAAATTGATCGCCACTGATGATCAAGCCTACATGCACTGTGGCTTGTGGCAAAGCCTGACGAGCACTTTCTATCAGGCACTGAGTCATGCTTTCGTCTGATGGGAAGCGAGAGAGATTTAGCAAGGGCACTTCATATTGGGGAAACAAAGGCGAGGCGTCGATGTCATGCTGAAGCAGCTCTGCGCCTACCACTACGTCACCCACCTTCACATGAGACGCTAAGCCTCCCGCAACACCCGTGAACAGAATTCTTTGGACTTGGTATTTTTCGATGAGAACGGTAGCCGTGATGGCCGCAGCCACTTTGCCAATGCCAGACAACACAGCCACTACCCTGTGCCCCTGAAGATGGCCTACCCAAAATTCTCGGCCGGCAACATGGTGGCAGCTTGCGTCCTGCATAAGGGCCAACACGGCCGACAACTCTTCATGCATCGCGCCAACGAGTGCGATGCGCGGCACAAACTCACTTCGGCGCATCACGCAACTCTCGCCGCAATATTTTGCCCACTGCGGTTTTGGGAAGTTCGACTTTGAACTCAATGATCTTAGGCTGCTTATAACCCGTCATGTTGGCTTTGCAATATTCTCGCACCGTCATCTCAGTGAGGGATGGGTCTTTTTTTACGATCACCAACTTAACAGCTTCACCTGTTTTTTCATCGGGCACACCTACCGCGGCACACTCTAAAACACCTGGGCACAAAGACAGTGTTTCTTCGATGTCGTTAGGGTAGACATTGAAGCCACTGACCAAGATCATGTCTTTCTTGCGATCGATGATTTTGAAAAAACCATGTACATCTCGAACGCCAATGTCTCCCGATTTGAAATAACCGTCAGCGGTCATGCTGCGCGCAGTTTCGTCGGGACGCTGCCAATAACCCGCCATCACTTGGGGGCCTTTAATGGCTATTTCACCAGCTTGGCCTAGCTCGGTCACTTCATGGCCTTCATCGTCCAAAAGTTTCATGAACGTGCTTGGCAAGGGAACACCCATGTTGCCCGTAAAGTGTGTGCTGGTGGTGGGGTTGCAGCTGGCAGACGGACTGGTTTCAGACAAGCCATAGCCCTCGCAAATGGGGCAACCCGTTTTTTGCAACCACAAGGCCGCCACCGCGCTGGTGACTGCCATGCCGCCGCCAACGGACACCTTGAGATTTTTCCAATTGACGGTGTCAAAGTCTGGGTGATTGGCCAAGCCATTGAACAAGGTATTGACCGCCGGAAAACTGTGAAATGTTTGTGTCGACAAGGCTTTCAATACCGCGGGTAAATCGCGTGGGTTAGGGATCAAAATATTCTTGCCGCCTGTGCGCATGCCCAGCATCATATTGACCGTAAAAGCAAAGATGTGATACAGCGGCAATGCGCAGACTGAAGTGGGTTGCTCGTTGGCCGGCACCCGCTTCATGACAGGATCGTTCCAAGCCTCAGATTGCAACAAGTTGGCAATGACGTTGCGGTGCAAGAGCACGGCACCTTTGGACACGCCCGTGGTGCCGCCGGTGTACTGAAGAACAGCAATGTCGTCGCTTGTGACCACTGGTTTGACAAATGTGGCTCGCTCTCCGAGGCTCAAGGCTTGATTGAATTTGATGGCACCTGGCAGCTCAAAGTCTGGCACCAAGCTTTTCACATTGCGGACCACAAAGTTCACCACAGCCCCTTTGGGCATGCTGAGCATGTCGCCCATGGCACACAGCACCACGTGATTGATTTGAGTTTCTGCGAGGCACTTTTGCAGCGTGACTGCAAAGTTTTCAATGATCACGATGGCCTTGGCACCAGAGTCCTTGAGTTGGTACTCAAGTTCGCGCGGGGTGTACAAGGGGTTCACATTGACCACCACCAAGCCGGCACGCAAAATGGCCGCTACCGCTACAGGATACTGCGGCACGTTGGGCATCATAATGGCAACGCGGTCGCCTTTTTCTAAGCCCAAGGATTGGAAATAGGCGGCCAGCGCTTGGCTTTTAACATCAGTCTGCGCGTAGCTGATGTCTTGCCCCATGAAACTGTAAGCAGTTCGGTTGGCGTATTTGGCAAAGCTGTCAGCCATCAAGCCAAGCAAAGACTCATACTGAGTAGCGTCTATGTCAGCCGGGACACCCTCAGGGTAACTGTCCAACCAAACGCGTTCTTCAATCATGACTCGTATCCTTAAGAATGAGGGCGCCAACTTGCGGTTCAGGTTTCAGGGCTGTGTACTGACTTTTTCGCCCGCAGCAACTTGGTCCAAGCGAGCCTCCTCTGCAAGAACTTTGGCCACATAGCCCGTGTCACTTTGCAAGGCGTCGCCCCCTAAGTAGAAAAGCAGGCCATCCTCTACCACCCCGCCCTTCATGCGAATGTATTCTTGAAGTACCTGGGTGCCAACACGGATGTTGGTGAGCGGGTCAAATGCAGCCAATTTGCCACCATATTTGTCATATTTCTTGATATGAATCTCTGTCATGACCTGCATCAAACCCTGCGCCCCCGCTTGGCTTTGAATGTAAGGATGAAAGCTCGATTCGATGGCCATCACGGCCAAAAGCATATGCGGCTTGATCTTGGTGGACTCCGAAAGCACATAAGCCTCGGCCACGAGGGCCGCAATGGGCTCTGGCGCAACTCGGTACTTGCTGGCCAGCCAAGCCGCCACAGCCGCTTGCTTGCGCGGAATGTCTTTCAAGTCGGTGGCGGTAGCCCGTTCAGCGGTGTTTTGCGGTTCCCACCACAAACTAAATTGGCGCGAGCGAAGCAGTTCATAAACCGTCGACTCTGTTTGCGCCAAGATATCTGGCCGAAACAGGGCAACGCTGATGCCCATCACGACCACCAGCCCCAGCATCGCCAAGCCGCTGTGCGTCAGTGTGAGCACGCCTTTGCCAACATCTTGCAAAAAGATGCTGACGGCCGCTCTCACTTTGGCGAAGTTGGAAAGGTTTGAATTGACTGGCATGTGGTGCAAGTATAGGTATTTAGATCAGGGGATAATTGGCGCCATGAAGCATCACCGAATTGTTGTGGGTTTGTCTGGCGGCGTCGACTCCGCAGTCACCGCTCACTTATTGAAAAAGCAAGGCCATGAGGTGGTCGGTATTTTCATGAAGAATTGGGAAGACGATGACGACAGCGAGTTTTGTTCTTCCAACATTGACTTTGTCGATGCGGCCGCCGTGGCCGATGTCGTGGGCATTGAGATTGAGCACGTCAACTTTGCAGCCGATTACAAAGACCGCGTGTTTGCAGAGTTTCTGCGTGAGTACCAAGCAGGGCGCACGCCCAATCCCGACATTCTGTGCAACGCCGAAATCAAGTTCAAATCTTTTTTAGACCATGCGCTGCACGTGGGTGCCGAAAAAATTGCCACCGGCCATTACGCGCGCGTTCGTTTGAATGAAACAACGGGTCTGCACGAGTTGCTAAAAGGTTTGGACAACAGCAAAGACCAAAGTTATTTTTTGCACCGCTTGAACCAGGCGCAACTTTCGAAAACTTTGTTTCCAGTCGGTGAGTTGCTCAAAACGCAGGTCCGCCAAATTGCAGAAGAAATCGGATTGCCCAATGCCAAGAAAAAAGACTCTACGGGTATTTGCTTTATTGGAGAGCGGCCTTTCAGAGATTTTTTGAACCGTTACATTTCCAAAGAACCTGGTCCCATCAAAGACCCAACAGGCCGAACCATTGGCAAGCATGTGGGCTTGAGCTTTTACACCTTGGGCCAACGCCAAGGCCTGGGTATTGGCGGCATCAAAGCCAAAGGTGCGCAACGTGGTGGTGGTGAACACACCCCTTGGTTTGTGGCCCGCAAGGACATGGCTCAAAACATTTTGTGGGTGGTGCAAGGCCATGATCACCCTTGGTTGTTGTCACCTCAACTTGAGGCTGCCGATGCCAGTTGGTGTTCGGGCAGCGAACCTGCGGCCGGTCTGTACGCTGCCAAAACACGCTATCGACAAGCTGATTCCCAATGCACATTGACATCGCCCAATGCGGCTGAATTTGCTTTGTCGTTTGACGAAAGCCAATGGGCTGTCACGCCGGGTCAAAGTGCCGTTTTGTATGACGGCGAAGTGTGTTTAGGCGGTGGCGTGATCAACTCGGCCGTCACTTTGACTTGATCTTAGTCAGAGCCCAAAGTCAACTTGCTGGGCTGTCTCTTTTCGACGGCAAATCTAAGCAAGGCTGCAGTTCTGAAAATACCGTGTGCAAATTTGCCATAGGGCAAAGTTAAGAACAAGGCCATCACCATGCCCAAATGCACGGCCAACAACACGGGCATGGCTGCGGTGTTTTTGGACAGCATCAAGGCCAGGCCCGTCACACTGATAAAGAACAACAAGGCAATGAACCCTCGGTCCATCGGTCTTTGTTGAGCATCGCCATGCTGAGGGTCACGCGCCAAATTCAAGCGCCACAAACCCAAGGTACCCACCGTCAATGCAATACCACCCACGGTGCCCAATATTTTGGGCAAGCTGAAGAAGTCATAGGGCGCAGGCCAATCAAAAGCATAGTGATACACCGTGGCAACGCTGGTGGCTGCAAAGCACAACATAAAACCATAGAACGTGAGGTGGTGCATGCGTTTGCGCGCCAGCGTGAATGCGTCGTCTTCGTTGTTGCAACCATCGCCATGGCCACCGCCCAAGTATTTCAAACGCAGGGCATCGTGCGCAGCTTCCGCCGCTGCGGGAGAGCTCAAAGGCGCACCGCTGGTGGCCGGCGTCACTTCGCGCCAAAACTTCGTCACACCCAAAGCCAGCGCCAGCACAGACCACAAGAAAATGGGTGCAAACATGCTCACCATGAGGTTGTGAGGGAAGATGGCATAAAAACCATTTTCAACAGGGCCACCCCACAGCGTGCCATTGCTTTGAATGGCC
>JAJTDK010000110.1 GCA_021300495.1 Limnohabitans sp.
GAACACCCCATTCACTGGGAGACCAGTGGTACCAGTCGAATTCCGTTTGCTGTTTACACCCAAGAAGACATTCACGCCAAAGAGTTGGAACGTTTTTTTTACAAAGCTCATTGGAGTTATGTCGGCCTAGAGGCAGAAATACCCAATGCGGGTGATTTCAAGCGAACATCGATTGGAGAGCGTTCTGTGATCATGACGCGCAGTCAAGATGGTCAAGTCCATGTGGTCGAAAATGTGTGTGCACACCGTGGCATGGCATTTTGCCGTGAGCGCCATGGCAACAAAAAAGAGTTGGTCTGTCCTTACCACCAGTGGAGTTATGCGCTGGATGGCAAATTGCAGGGCGTGCCATTTAGGCGCGGCGTCCGCCAAGACGGCAAAGTCAATGGCGGCATGCCGGCAGATTTTGATCCCAAGGATCATGGCCTGAATGCGTTGAAAGTAGCCTCGCGAGGCGGCGTGGTGTTTGCTTCCTTTGACCCTGAAGTAGAGAGCCTGGAAGACTTCATGGGACCCACCATCCTTCAGTACTTTGATCGTTTGTTCAATGGTCGTCAACTGAAAATTTTGGGCTACAACAAGCAACGCATTCCAGGCAACTGGAAGCTTATGCAAGAGAACATCAAAGACCCTTACCACCCCGGTTTGTTGCACACTTGGTTTGTCACCTTTGGGCTTTGGCGAGCAGACAATAAAAGCGAACTTCGCATGGATGAGCACCATCGGCATGCGGCCATGATTTCAACCCGCGGTTCTGCGGGGCAAGCCACAGGCCAAGCATCTGATGTGACGCAAGTGAGCAGTTTCAAAGCCAGCATGCAATTGCACGACCCTAGCTTCTTAGACATCGTGCCAGAGGCATGGTGGGGCGGGCCAACTGCGGTCATGATGACTTTGTTTCCCAGTGTCATTTTTCAGCAGCAAGTGAACAGCGTATCAACGCGCCACATTCAGCCCGCCGGCCATGGTGCATTCGACTTTGTCTGGACTCATTTTGGCTTTGAAGACGACACAGAAGAGATGACAGAGCGGCGTTTGCGCCAAGCCAACTTGTTTGGGCCAGCCGGCTTTGTGTCTGCAGATGATGGTGAAGTGATTGAGTTTTCTCAACAAGCCTTTGAAAGCAAACCTCAGCATCGCACCTTGGCCGAGTTAGGTGGGCGCGATGTTGAAGAAACAGAGCACATGGTCACAGAAACACTCATTCGCGGCATGTACAAGTACTGGCGCAAAGTGATGGAGAACTGATCATGGTGGACATGCAAACTTGGTTTGGCATTCAACAACTCTATGTTGATTACACCAGCGCAGTGGACAGTGGAAAATGGGATTTGTGGCCAGAATTTTTCACTGAAAAGTGTGTCTACAAACTTCAGCCTCGCGAGAATCATGAGCGGGGTTTTCCTCTGGCCACTTTGTCGCTCACCAGCAAAGGCATGCTCAAAGACCGGGTCTATGGCATTTCTGAAACTTTGTTCCATGACCCCTATTACCAACGACATGTGGTGGGCGCGCCCGTCGTGCGCAAAGTAGAACAAGGCCGTATTTTCAGTGAAGCCAACTACGCAGTTTTTCGCACCAAACTCGACAAAGAGTCGACCGTTTTCAATGTGGGCCGCTACCTTGACATCATTGTTCAAACGCCAGAGGGCTTTAAATTTGAAGAGCGCCTTTGCATCTACGACAGTGAGATGATTCCCAACTCCATCATTTATCCCATCTAAATGACGTAGCCTCTGAGGCTGATTTATTTGAAGGTGCAGGCATTGCTGTTACCCCGCTGAATTTCGACATCGCTATTTTCAAAGTGGACGATGGCGTGTTTGCGATCAACAATGAATGCAGTCATGGCAATGCCAAGCTTTGCGAAGGTTTCGTCGAGGGCAACTTTGTGGAGTGCCCTTTTCACCAAGCATTGTTTGATGTGCGCGATGGTTCCATTGCATGCGGCCCAGCCACAGAACCTGCCAAAGCATGGCCCGTCAAAATTGAGAATGGGCGGGTCTTTTTAGATTTGGCAGCCAATGCCTGAATGGCAGATTTGCTAAACCGCCATTCTGCTAAGTAGCAGACCAATCGGGCTTTCGTTTTTCTATGAACGCTTGCACGCCTTCAAGTGCCGAGTTGTCCATCATGTTGCAAGCCATGGTTTGAGAAGCGTATTCGTAGGCTTTTCCCATGCCAGTTTCGAGTTGCATGTAAAACAACTCTTTGCCCATTGCCAGCGCAACTTGAGGCTTTGAAAGAATTTTGACAAGCAAGGTCTCAAGGCAGGCGTCGAGAACAACTCTTTGCCCATTGCCAGCGCAACTTGAGGCTTTGAAAGAATTTTGACAAGCAAGGTCTCAAGGCAGGCGTCGAGCTGCTCGGGAGAGGCAATTTGATTGATCAAGCCTTGCTTCAAAGCATCTTGCGCGCTTAAAAAATCGCCTGTGACCAGCATTTCAAAAGCGGCTTTGCGCGACACATTGCGAGACAAAGCCACACTGGGGGTGGCGCAAAACAGACCCAAATTGACCCCGCTAACCGCAAACTTGGCCTCCGAAGAAGCCACAGCCAAATCGCATTGCGCAACCAGTTGGCAGCCCGCAGCAGTGGCAATGCCTTGCACCTTGGCAATGACGGGCACTTGCAGTTTTTGAATACTCATCATCATTTGACCGCATTGCGAGAAGAGCTTTTGGTAGTAATCCATAGAGGGCTCGGCGCGCATTTGTCGAAGGTCGTGCCCCGCACAAAAAGCTTTGCCAGACGCTGCTATGACAAGTACCCGCAGCTTTTGGCTTTTGGACAAATTGTCGAGCTCGCTTTGCAAGGCGGTCAGCATCTCTTCGCTCAATGCGTTGAAAGCGGCTGGCCGGTTCAAGGTGAGGGTGCATACGCCGCGATCATCATCGTGCCGAAGAACCAAGGGAGCGTCTGGGGTTGTCATGGTGATTACCTTTTCAATTCAGCTGGTATTTTTGGCGCGTTCGCGCAGTTGGAATTTTTGTATTTTGCCTGTTGAGGTTTTTGGAATTTCCTCAAAGCGAATTTCTTTGGGTACTTTGTAGCTGGCTAACAAGGTTTTGCAATGCGCCATCAAGTCTGCTTGTGACACAGTAGCACCAGATTTAAGTTCGACAAATGCCAAGGGTGATTCGCCCCATTTAGGGTCTGGTTTGGCAACGACAGCGCATGCCAAAACAGAAGGGTGGCGATAGAGGGCGTCTTCTACTTCGAGAGAGCTGATATTTTCACCGCCTGAGATGATGATGTCTTTGCTGCGATCTTTGATTTTCACGTAGCGGTCGGGTTCCATCACGGCCAAGTCACCGGTGTGAAACCAGCCACCTGCAAATGCTTCTTGGGTGGCCTTTGGGTTTTTCAAATAGCCCTTCATGACAATGTTGCCCTTGAACATGATCTCGCCCATGGACACACCATCTGCAGGGCACTCTGCCATGGTTTCAGGGTCCATGACGGTCATGCCTTCTTGCAGGACATACCGAACACCTTGCCTGCCATTCAAGCGGGTTTGTTCTGTCAAACTTTCGTGGGCCCAAGACTCGCGTTTGACTGCCACGCTAGCAGGCCCATAAACTTCGGTTAGGCCGTAAACATGCGTGATGT
The DNA here is from genome assembly GCA_021300495.1 of Limnohabitans sp. GTDB lineage: Bacteria > Pseudomonadota > Gammaproteobacteria > Burkholderiales > Burkholderiaceae_C > Limnohabitans_A. The sequence goes on from JAJTDK010000110.1 coordinate 3,613, forward strand.
CAAATCCAATTTTGGCCATGCCTTCAATCATGGCGGCTGGTGGTGCGGCGCCTGCCACCATGCCTCTCACTTGCTGGTCAATGCCAGCCCGCATGCTTTCGGGGGCGTTGTAGATGAGGCTGTGAACGATGGGGGCAGCGCAGTAGTGATTGACGCCGTGTTCGCGCATGGCATCTAAGATGGGCTGAGCTTCGACTCGGCGCAAACATACATGGGTGCCAGCCTGCATGGTGATGCGTGACAACACCTTTGGGGTCGCCTGTGGTGCCGCTGGTGTAGCTGACGGCAATGGCATCCCACTCGTTTTGCGGACCTTCTAATTTGGACAAGGGTTCGTGCGATGCGAGCCAGGCTTCATATTCATATTGCCCTAGCTGATCCCCGGGACCCGTGTATTCAGAGTCGCAAACATCGACCACCACAATAGACCTGTCGAATTGGGTTTTCAAAATGTCCAAAGCTTTGGCCATAACAGGGGCAAACTCGCGATCTGTAATGAGCACAGCGCATTCGCAGTGATTAAGCTGCCAGGCAATCAGAGCGGCATCAAGCCGAGTGTTGAGTGGGTTGAGTACCGCATTGAGAGCAGGCACCGCATAGTGAACTTCTAACATCTCTGGGGTGTTGGGCAGCATGGCGCTGACCGTGGTGCCGCGAGCGACGCCCAGCGATTGAAGTGCAGCGGCAAGCCGTGCAGATCTGTCTCGCGTTTGAGCCCAAGTGTATTTTCGGTGGCCATGGACAACCGAACTTAAATCGCCAAAGATCTCGGCACTTCGTTCCACAAAACTCACTGGTGAAAGCGCCGTGAAATTGGCTGAATTGGGATCTAGGTCTTGATCAAAAATGTTGGTCATTTTGAAATTCCATGAACGGTTGTTTGGCTGGCTGCATTCAAGGCTTGATCAATGTCCCACAAAATATCATCGATGTGCTCTAGGCCCACCGAAATTCGAATCATGTCGGGGCCAACACCAGCAGCCAATTGTTGTTCCTCATTGAGTTGTCGGTGCGTGGTGCTAGCGGGGTGGCTAATCAGAGTGCGGGTATCGCCAATATTGACCAAGTGGCTCATGAAGCGGGCGGCCTCAATGAACTTCACCCCTTGCTCTAAGCCACCTTTCACACCAAACGCCAGTAAGCCCGATGCACCTCGCATTTGTTTTTGGACCAATGCATGTTGGGGGTGGTCTGGCAAACCTGGGTAATTAACCCAAGCCACACGCGGATCACTTTGTAAAAAATGGGCCACAGCCAAAGCATTCCTGCAGTGTCTTTCCATGCGCAATGGCAGAGTTTCAACGCCCTGCAAAATTTGCCAAGCGCTCATGGGACTGAGTGACGCGCCATAAACCCGCAGGCATTCCATGCGACAGCGCATGGTGAAGCCAAAGTCGCCAAAGGTTTCATAAAACTTCACACCGTGGTAGCCCGGTGAAGGCTCGGTCATGCCCGGAAATTTACCGTTGTCCCATGCAAACTTGCCGCTTTCTACAATGACACCGCCCAAGGTGGTGCCATGACCCGCCAAATACTTGGTGGCTGAATGCACTACCACATCAGCGCCAAATGCAATTGGATTGCATAGAAACGGACTGGGTACGGTGTTGTCAATGATGAGGGGCAGGCCATGCGCATGGGCCACATCGGCAATGGCTGCAATGTCCAAAACCAACATGCTCGGATTGCCCAAGCTTTCGGCAAAAATGGCGCGGGTGTTGGGCTGAATGGCAGCCGCAAAGGCATCGGCCTTGCTGGCGTCTACAAACGTGGTTTGAATGCCAAACTTGGCCAAGCTAACTGCCAGTAAAGTGACGGAGCCCCCATACAAAGCGCTGGCTGCCACCACATGATCGCCCGATTGCAAAATGGTCATGAGCGCCATCGATTCAGCAGCCATGCCCGATGCAGAGGCAACGCCAGCTCTGCCGCCTTCTAGCGCAGCAACACGTTCTTCCAGCACGGCAACGGTAGGGTTGCTAAGCCTTGAGTAAACATTGCCAAATGTTTGGAGGTTGAACAAAGAGGCTGCATGGTCGGCGCTGTCAAACACAAAGCTGCTGGTTTGATAGATGGGCAGGGCGCGTGCACCGGTGGCGGCATCGGGAATTTGGCCAGCGTGAATGGCCAATGTTTCGGGGCGAAAGTTGTGGTCGCTCATGTTGAGGCTCAATCTATGGGACGTTTTGCAGAGATGATGCCGGTGTTGACCCCGACCCAGTTGAGCCCGCCAAAAATTCGAGCATGTTCAATTTTGACGCAGCGATTGGTGACAGAAAGCCTGCCTTGTTTGAGAAACAATTCACTCGCTTCACTGTTTTCCACACCAAGTTGCTGCCATAAACAGGCCGCGCCAATTTGAAATGCCTCTTGAGCAATCGGCAAGACGTCTTCGGTTTTGCGAAAGACATCCACCATGTCGACAGCCTCTGGAATATCTAGCAGGCTGGCGTAGCACTTTTGTCCCAAAATATCTTCTGCAGGAAACTGACCTTGACCTGCATACCGTGGATTCACAGGAATGATTCTGTAACCATGCTCTTGCATGTACTTGGCTGCAAAATAGCTAGGCCGATTCCACTGAGCTGAGAGTCCTACAACCGCGATGGTTTTTGCAGACTTCAATATTTGCCTCAATTGAGGGATGTCGTTGTGCATTTTTGAATGACCTTGATCGAATAATGAGCGTTTTCCCTAGCTTTGTGGTGCGCCAACAATTCCAAGCAATATGTTGATTGCCCCTCTCACATCTTACCCGTATCATTTCTAAAAGCACACACTAGGATCAGCATGTTTGAACGGTTCACCAAAGCCAAATCACTTGAATCCGCTCAAAAAATAGCGCTGAGCTTACTTTCGGAAAAAGGCGAAGCCAATGCACAAAGCATTGCGACCAAGTTTGTAGAACAGTTTCAACTGTTAGACAAGCCAGACCAGCTGAAATTCTTTGAATTTCTGGCCCATAAATTCAGCCCGGATCCTATCGATGTTTTGCAAGCTGCTCAGCTGTATGCCGATAAATACGATGATGAAAGTCTAGTAGCCCTTTTCAAAATAGTTGAGCCTGCCAGACAAGAATTGTTGCGCCGAATCAATCGGGCACCCAATGGCACGCAAACCATTGTCCGCATGAGGGAGCAGCTGTTAACGCATACTAAAAATAAGTCTGGCTTAAAGGCCGTGGATGCAGACATGCAGCACTTACTGAACTCTTGGTTCAATCCAGGATTTTTGGAGTTGCACGAAATCACATGGTCGTCACCAGCGCTTTTGCTAGAAAAAATCATTCAGCATGAATCGGTCCATGCCATTGATGGATGGGACGATTTGAGGCGCCGACTGCAACCTGACCGCCGTTGTTATGCCTTCTTCCACCCCCAGTTGCCGGGCGAGCCTTTGATTTTTGTCGAGGTGGCTTTGGTGACGAGCATCTCAAAAGAAGTAGGCCCCTTACTGGATAAGAAGTCTGAATCACTTGATTCTAAAAAATTCAAGACGGCTATTTTTTATTCCATCAGTAATTGCCAGCCTGGGCTGCGTGGCATTTCACTCGGCAATTTTTTGATCAAGCGAGTGGCCGAAAAAATACTTCAAGAAATTCCGAGCGTTAAAACCTTTTGCACCTTGTCGCCAGTACCCGGATTTAACAAATGGTTAGATGCATTGCCTGGCTCGCCCGCATTGGAAGCCTTGGAAGATAAAAAGGGCAAAATTGCACAGTCATTGAAAGTACTGATGAAAGATGGAGAGTGGTCAAAACGCCTGGCCAAAGGTTGGACGCCAGCCCTGGCCAGAGCCGAAGAAAAAACAGCCCTCATGTATCTGTGCTTCATTTACCTGACTCAATTTGTGCACAAGTCTTCTGGCGATTCTGTGGCTAAGTTTCATTTGGCCAATGGGGCAAAACTGCACGATATCAATTGGGCGGCTGATCTGTCTAAAAAGGGCATGGCACAGTCCAGTGCCATGATGGTGAACTATTTGTACGAACTGAATGCAGTGGAAGACAACCATGAGAAGTTTGTCAAAAAAGAAGTTGTTTTCAGCAGAGGCCTAAGCTCTCTTTGACACCCCGACTCGTTGGATAATGTGGGCATGTCCCAACTTGAGAAGCACTCGCCTGCCATTGTTCTTTGTACCCTCAATGCAAAGTACATTCACGCCTCATTAGGACTTCGTTACCTCATGGCCAACATGGCGCGACATGGCAGTCAAGATTTAGCGCAACAGACAGCCTTGACTGAATTTACCTTGGCCAGACCGACCCAAGACATGGCGCATGAGCTACTGAACCAACTCGGACCTGAATTACCAGAGCGGCCCCAAATCATTGGCTTTGGGGTGTACATCTGGAATGTGATTCAAACCACTGCACTTGTGAAGGCTCTTAAAGCTCAGCGGCCTCGTATCAACATTGTTTTGGGTGGGCCAGAAGTTAGTCATGAAACCGACTCACAAGAAATTGTTCAATTGTCAGACTTTGTAATTTCAGGTTGGGGTGACGTGAGCTTTCCCAAACTGTGTCTTGCATTGCTACACGGCCCTAAGCCCTTGATGAAAATGATTCAGGGCGAGCAACCCCCCTTGAGCGACATTGAGTTGCCTTACCGTGAATTTTCAGATGCCGATTTGGCGAATAGAGTGCTCTATGTGGAAGCCTCTAGAGGGTGCCCCTTTAAATGCGAATTTTGTTTGAGCTCTTTGGACAAAACAGCATGGGCCTTTGATTTGAATCCTTTTCTTCAAGAATTGGACATCTTGTACAGTCGGGGCGCTCGCAACTTCAAGTTTGTTGATCGCACATTCAACTTGAAAATTGAAGCATCCGCACAAATTTTGCAATTCTTCCTTGACCGGCTTCAAAATGAATCTGCCCAAGGCTTGCTGGTTCATTTCGAGGTCATACCGGATCACTTGCCAGATCGTTTGAAAGAATTGATTTCACAATTTCCTCCTGGTGTTTTGCAGTTTGAGGTGGGCATCCAAAGCTTCAATGAAGAGGTGCAACAGAGAAT
>JAJTDK010000002.1:0-1285 GCA_021300495.1 Limnohabitans sp.
AGCAAGGCCATGGCAAACCGAAGTAATCGTCACCAAAGTCGTAGCCTGTTTCTTTGTCTTTGCCGCCCTTAGATTTGAGCGTTTTGACATCGAACAAATGCATGTTGCGCATGTGCGCTTTGAGGCGCTCTGGACTTTGGCCGGTGTAGCCAATGGTCCAAACGCTCTTGTTAATTTCGCGCAAGATGTCTTCAGGCACGGGTTCGTCCATGCCTTTGACTTTTTGCATCTTGTAGTTTTTGACCAACTCTTTGCCAAAGCCCAGCTTCTCGGCCAACTGGTACATGATCATGTGATCGGAGCGGCTTTCCCACAAAGGCTCAATGACCTTTTCGCGCCATTGAATGGAGCGGTTGGAAGCGGTGCATGAACCGCTGGTTTCAAATTGTGTGGCTGCAGGCAACAAGTACACCGCACGGTTGGGGTTCACATCTTCAGGCTTGCCTGGCATGGCTGCCATGGCGGCTGTAGCAGACGGATAAGGATCGACCACCACCAACAAGTCAAGCTTGTCCATGGCACGCTTCATTTCCAAACCGCGTGTTTGAGAGTTGGGGGCATGACCCCAGAAGAACACGCCGCGCAAGTTGCTGTCTTGGTCAATGAGCTCATTTTTCTCGAGCACGCCATCGATCCAACGTGATACGGTGATGCCGTTTTTGCCCATCATGGCGGGTGATGCGTAGCGGCCTTTGATCCATTCAAAATCGACATCCCAAGCCTTGGCAAAGTGCTTCCAAGAACCTTCTGCCAAACCATAATAGCCGGGCAATGAATCGGGGTTAGGGCCCACATCGGTAGCGCCTTGCACGTTGTCGTGGCCGCGGAAAATGTTGGTGCCGCCACCTGTCTTGCCCACGTTGCCCAAAGCCAATTGCAAAATGCAAGAGGCGCGAACAATGGCGTTGCCAATGGTGTGTTGTGTTTGGCCCATGCACCACACGATGGTGCTGGGGTTGTTGTCGTGCAGCATCTTGGCTACTTTGAACACTTGCGCTTCTTTGACGCCGCAAGCTTCTTCCACCTTGTCGGGTGTCCATTTGGCCATGATGTCGGCTTTGACAGCCTCCATGCCGAACACACGGTCGTTGATGTACTTCTTGTCTTCCCATCCATTTTTGAAGATGTGGTAGAGCAAACCAAACAAGAAGGGGATGTCGGTGCCGGAGCGAATGCGAACAAATTCATCAGCCCTGGCCGCTGTGCGTGTGAAACGCGGGTCGACCACGATCATCTTGCAGCCGTTTTCTTTGGCATGCAACATGTGCAACATGCTGACGGGGTG
>JAJTDK010000002.1:1295-14328 GCA_021300495.1 Limnohabitans sp.
TCGGTGTTGTTGGTGCCCCAGAAGCTCACAAATTTGCGCAGGAGATACGCTTGTTCGTTGTTGTGCTTGGAGGAGCCAACGTAGTAAACGCTGTCAGGGCCGCTGGTTTTGCGCAGGTCCATCATGCGTTCGCTGATTTCTTTCAAAGCCACGTCCCAGCTGATACGCTCGTATTTGCCCTTGACCAACTTCATGGGGTAACGCAGGCGATATTCGCCATGACCGTGTTCGCGCAATGCAGCACCTTTGGCGCAGTGAGCGCCTAAGTTAATGGGGGAGTCGAACACCGGCTCTTGGCGAACCCAGACACCGTTTTCAACCACCGCGTCTACCGCGCAGCCGACTGAACAATGGGTACAAATGGTGCGCTTGACTTCTACTTTGCCAGCACCCATTGCACTTCCGTTTGTCATACCGGCTTCGGCTTTTTTCACCAAGCTAAGTTGCGATGCGGCCAAGCCCACACCCACACCCAAACCAGAACGGCGCAAAAAGGTGCGACGGTCGAGTGTGGGCAGTGCTTGAGTGAGGCCACGGCGCAGGCTGTGCACAAACGGTGACGATGGCGCACCAGAGGTGCCAGAATTCTTTTTGGTCAACAACATGAAACTCTCCAGCAGAGGTGAGTGTTTGAGAAAGGACTTAGACCAAAGTGGTCTTGTAGTAACGCTTGACGTGCTCTGAGAGCTCGTAGCCACCACCGCGCTCGGGTTTGGCTTTCTTGATAGCTTGTGGCGCTAAATCTTGAACTTGAGGTAGGAGGCTAGTGGCCGCAGCCACAACACCGACTGTTCCAGCGCCGGCAAACAATGTGCGACGAGTAACTTTTGGATTTTGAGAACTCATGAATGTTTCCTCGAAAGATGCTTAGGAAATGCTTTGCATACGCTGGCTATCGTATCAGGTTACAAGAGAGAAACAATGGGAAAACCCTTAGGCGAACTGGCCTAAGTTAACAAGTCGAAACCTTGCGTTTCAATGCCTAGAAACGCTTGCGTAAATTCCGCCAGAGTTGCAAAAAATTTCGCCGCAGGGTGTTTGGCAATGGCCTCGGTCATCTCATGAGCCCAAGGCTGAATGTGCGCTGCGAAAAAAGTCCCTTGGTGCGTCAAGTTGGAGACCGACACGTCGTCGCCCGCAATCAAATACCGCATCACTTCGCACAAGCAAGCAAAATGATCTTCGGTCTCGACCATGCTGTCGTCTCGCTCCAGGCCCAGAGCGGCCAAATCATCCCTTAAACGGGCCACTGGCTTGTCGTTTAGGAAGCCACTGACGTAATGCGAGGCATACAAATAGACTTCGGGTTTACCCACCCCTCCAAACAGCTTGTTGTATTCATTGGCAATTTCATCGTCCGAGCATTGGCGGGCAGCCGCAACCACTTGCCTCCAAGGCTCTTCCAAAAATCCCCCAGCCACAGGCGCGTCGGTCACCGCTACACGCATTTGCGCCAGCAATTCAGGTGATGGCACCTGGTAGAAAAGTTGGGCTAACAAGCCATAAATTTCTGCGCGCGCGGTTTCTTCGTCTAGCGCTGAGGAAGATAGCAAGTTAGAAGTCATGGCGTTTTAATTCGGTAAAAATTTCTGGGCTGGCGTAAATAGCTTCAGCCCTTGGGCGGAATATTCGCAATTTTGGCTTCGTCAGCATTTGAATAAATGTCAATCACTCGGCAGTCGCCACACATTTTGAGACGCTCCAAGGCCGCGCCTTGAAACATGCTGTGGCCAGCCAATTTGCCCAACATGGCTTCGATGGCCTTCAAGGTGCCAAAGGGTTTGCCGCATTTCACACAGCCGTAGGGCTGCGATTGGTTCAACACCTGCGCTTGCTTGCGCTCTGGGGTGCGCAAGAAACGCGGTACCAACTCAATGGCGTCCTCTGGGCATGTAGTGGCACAGAGACCACATTGCACGCAGTTCTTCTCAATGAAGCGCAATTGCGGCAACTCAGGGTTGTCTTGCAACGCACTGGCTGGGCAGGCACTGACGCAACTTAAGCACAGCGTGCATTTGTCGGCATTGACTTTCAAACTTCCCATAGGTGCAGGTTTAGGCAGGTCGATGACTTTGTTGGCATCATTTAAAACTGCAGGGGCGTGTTCGCTCAAATGGTCCAAGGCCAGTTCAAGCGTGCCGCGCTTTTCTGGGGCTACTGCATATTTGGCGAACACGGCGGGTACTTGATGGTTGTTCTTTGCAGACGCTTGTTTCTGCGCCTGCAAGTTGGCCTGCAAACTGGCATCCAAATCCATGGCACTCTTGGCCTTGATGATTTGAAAATGCTCACCGGTGTAGCCCAAGCCCGCCAACAAACTTTGGGCAACCGCCATTTGCGCTTCTAAGCCCTCCACATATTGGGGTGCTTCTTCGTGGGTGTTGAGCACGAAAACTTGCTTTGCACCATAGGCAATGGCCGTGAGCCAAACTTCCAAGCCCAAGCTGGCGGTGTGCCACAAAGACATGGGAATCACATTGGCCGGCACGCCCTGTGCCAATTTCAATTGGGCTGAGCGGCCCAATGCTTCGATGCAAGCTTGACCCCCCTCTTGGCTATGGAGCAAGAGCGTGGCATCTTTTCCGCCAGCAGCATGGTAGGTGGACAACAAGGTTTTGATTTTCAAACCTTGCTCTTGTGCTTTGGGGTATGCGAAGGTCAGTGCACCTGTAGGACACACTGTGGTGCACGCACCGCAGCCCACACAAAGGTTGGGATTGACTTTAATTTGTTGCCGCGATTTATCGCTTGAAATAGCCTCGGCTGAACAAATGTCAACGCACGCATTGCAACCCACGGTTTCGTTGCGGCTGTGCGCGCAAAGCTTTTGCTTGTAGGCGAAGAACTTGGGTTTTTCAAACTCGCCCACCATGTCGCGCAACTTGAGCAGGGTAGAAAGATCTTGGCCATCCCACTTGAAATAGCCTTGGGGCGTCGCGTGTTGCAAAAAGCCAGGGCCTGTTGCGCCAGCGCCTCTGAGGTCCAAAATCAAATCAAAATTTTCTGTGGCTTCTGCAGGCACACGATTGAAATCAATGGCGCCGGCCGCTTGGCAAACTTTCACGCATGCGCGGCTTGAATTGCACGCGTTCATGTCAATTTGATAGTCGAGGCCAATGGCGTTTTCGGGGCAGGCCTCCACGCAAGCATTGCAACGGGTGCACAAATCCAAATTGATCGGATTGTTTTCGGTCCAAGACACACTAAATGCGCCTAGCCATCCCGTCAGTTTTTGCAACTGCCCTGCAATGACGGGGTATTGTCTTGTCTGTGCGCCGCCGGCTTCACCAGCACCCTGAGAAAAGATCACCACCTGCAAAACATCTGACACCAAGGCCGCCGCTTTTTCGGCTTGATCAAGGGGGCCAATGATCAGTAATCGGCCTTCACTTTTGAAAGGCACTGCAGGCACAGGATCTGGTTCTGGCAAGTGCGCTGCTGCCAAGAGTGCAGCCAACTTGGGGCTGGCGTTTTGGGCATCTCGGCTCCACCCACCCATTTCTCGAATATTGACGAACTTGATGGGCGAAGTGGCACCTTCAGTTTGAACGGCCAGTTCTGAAAAAAGTTTTTTCTCTTGTGTGCAAGCCACCACCACTTCTTGGCCCGACTGAATGGCCTTTTGAAAAGCGCCCGCTTCTCTGCGGCAAAGGGTGCTGTGCAGCGTCAGCGACTCACCCAGTGCCTGACCCAGTTTCTGGGTCTGCAGGGGCATCGTCTGATTGCAATCGCAAATGAGTGTGGTCATGGGGGGCCGGATCGTTTTCTAAAGTGGCTGAACTTGTGGCAGGGGCTGGCAAGTTTTCTTGTGTTTCTGAGGCTTCTTGGGATTGTGCTTCACTTGGGGCAGACTGTGCCACATCTTCAGGTGCTTTCACCAAGCCCAAGAACTGTGCGCCGACCATTTTGGCCAACATGCCCTCGGGCAATGGGTCGGGGGTGTTGTAGTCGCCAATGTAAATGTCCAAGCCATCCATGATGTTGTAGTGCGGGTCGGCCAAGAGTTTTTTCATGGCAGCGTTGCGCACTTCTGGCGACACACCCTGCGTCATGTAGGACGTGAAATCAGATTCGGGCGTGAGTTTGGAGACATCCTCCAGGGTCAGAAGCTTGGCAGGCTCTTCTGTTGTTGTGCTTTGCGAATTGGGCGCAGTATTTTTTTGAAGTGCACCCGCCTGAGTGGCCACGGGTGCATTTTGAGTTGTGGCTTGTAAGGGGTTTGTCTGTGGCTGGGCGTTGGCCTTTGGCAAAGGTTCAGCCAAAGGAGCGCCTTGTTTCACCGCTTGCTTGCGCTGCGACCAACGGCTGAAGAAGTTGCCGCTGTCTCCGTTGTTGCCTGGCTGGCTCATGCGCCGTCCACTTTCCGGCCTGATCGGTCGCCGGTAGTCACCTTGGCGGGTTGACCAAAACGATCTGTGAGGGCTTGAAAGCTTTGAGGCCGCTGACGGCGTTTCACCTCGGGGGTGTAATGGTCATTGGCAAATTCACGCACCCATTGAACGATGTCGGGTGAGGCTGGTACTTGCTCAATGGTTTCTTGCGCGTCAAGCCAACGGCCAGCATCGTGATAACTGAGCGACACGCGCTCGGGCACAGCCACCAATTCCTCACTCAGTGCGACTCGCTCTTCCATGCGCCACATGACAAAGAAACAAGGATCGGGCGAGGTGACGTTGAGCAGATAGCCTTCTGCATCGTCTGAGAAAAGTTCGACTTTGAAATTGGGGAACAACCAAAGCGCACCATCATCGCCCTCACGCAGACACTTTGGGACCTGGCCAAAGTTTTCTTCTTGGGGCGTGACGTCGTCTAAAACCCAGCGCCAAGTCTGCCATTTGGCCATGTCACCTTGCACGCGCTCACGGCGCATGACAACAGCAACATCAATAAAGGGACGGTAACTCATGGCCGGATAGTACCAATGATTGAGAGTCATCGGTTCAGCTCTGCCTTTAGGGCAGTTTCAAACCTCAATAAGTTTCGAGGTGCAATCGGCCTTCTTTTTTGAGGGTAGACCCCAATGCTTCCCAATCAAGGCCCGCTTGTGTTGCCACATCGTGCAAGGCCAAGACCACGCCCTCTTCCATGCTCTTCAAACCACACACATAGAAGTAAGTGTTGGGGTCTTTTAAGAGCGCCACCAAGTCGGCAGCGCGCTCGCGCATGGCGTCTTGCACATAACGCTTAGGCTGCCCCGGCGTGCGTGAAAAGGCAAAGTTGATGTCAATGAAATCTTTGGGCAACTTTTGCAGCGGGCCAAAGTAAGGTAACTCTTGTTGTGTGCGAGCACCAAAGAACAGCATCAACTTGCCGCCCTCAAACTTACCCGTTTGGCGCAAACGGCGACGCCACTCAGTCATACCGCGCATCGGCGCGCTGCCTGTACCGGTGCAAATCATCACAATGTTGGACTTGGGGTGGTTGGGCATCAGGAAGCTGCTGCCAAACGGGCCAATCACTTGGATGGCGTCGCCCACTTTCACATCGCACAAATAGTTGGAACACACACCTTGAACGGGTTTGCCTTCGTGATCTTCGATCACCCGCTTCACCGTCAAAGACACATTGTTGTAGCCGGCGCGCTCGCCGTTGCGTGGGCTGGCAATGGAGTATTGGCGAGCATGGTGAGGTTTGCCTAATGCATCGACACCTGGCGGCACGATGGCCACAGACTGGCCCTCTAAAACTGGGAAAGGCATGCTGCCGAAATCAATCACGATGTGATGGGTTTCGTTGGTGGTCCCCGCTTCATTCACTTTGAAATTACCCACCACGGTGGCTGTGGTGGGAGATTTAGGGCCATACAAGTTGGTATACGCGTGGGCCGCAGACCAGGGTGGCAACGTGGCACCATAAGCCGCTGAATTGAACACGGCTTCGCCAGAAACATTCACTGCTTGCGCAGGTGCTGGTTCTGCAGAAGTCGCTGCTAACACGGCATCACCGCTGATGCCCATGGCTTGAAGCTCGGCTTCGCTCAAAGCAGCAGGCAAATCATCCCATGTCAGTTGCTCTTCTACGGAATAGACCTTGACCTTGGGCATGCTGCGCCAGTTGTCAATGGAGCCCGTGGGGCAAGGCGGTACACAGGCCATGCACAGATTGCATTTGTCAGCATCGACCACATAATTCCGAGAGTCATGCGTGATGGCGCCTACAGGGCAGGTGGCCTCGCAGGTGTTGCAACGAATGCAGATCTCTGGGTCAATCAGATGTTGCTGAATTAAAACGGCTTCTGTGGTCATGGCAAGTGTGATGGATCTGCTTGGGATCTCAGCTGAAACGAACGTAGTCGAAGTCTACAGGCTGACGGTTGATACCCATGACAGGAGGGGCAATCCAGTTGGCAAACTTACCTGGCTCTGTGACACGGCCCATCAGGCTGCCCACATAAGCGCGGTCTTCGTTGGTGGGCAACCACTCGCCCACTTTGGACATCCACTCTTCGCTGGTGACCACACGGCCATCGGGTGTGATTTTGGAACCAGACAAAGAACCGATGTTGCGGTGAAAAGCTTTGTGAGGGGCTGTGAGCTTGAAAGAGATGCCAGCCTTCTCAATCACACGGTTCCAACGCTCAATGCCGCCTTTGGAGTCGGTGATGTAGTCGTCGCGCAGAACTTCATTCAATGCGTTGAGCATAGGCACTTCTTTTTCAATCAACTTGCCATTTTCAACAGCCAAGATTTTGTAGGTGTTGCCTTTCAGCACGTGGTCATCGGCGCGCTTGCCTTCTTCGTAGCGACCCTTGAGGCCAGAGCTGTAGAAAGTGGCTGCATTGGATGACTCATCGGCACCGAACAAATCAATGGTGACAGAGAAATGGAAGTTGATGTAGCGCTGGATGGTGGGCAAATCAATCACACCGGCTGCGCGCAGCTTGGCCACGTCGTCGGTTTTGAGTTGGTTCATGACGTCCACAGTACGCTGGATAGTGCGGCTTACGCCAGACTCGCCCACAAACATGTGGTGCGCTTCTTCGGTGAGCATGAACTTGGTGGTGCGTGCCAACGGATCGAATGCAGACTCGGCCAAAGCACACAATTGGAACTTACCGTCACGGTCTGTGAAGTAGGTGAACATGAAGAAAGACAACCAGTCAGGGGTCTTCTCGTTGAAGGCTTGCAAGATGCGGGGATTGTCTTCGTTGCCGCTGTTGCGTTGCAACAAAGCATCGGCTTCTTCACGGCCGTCCCGGCCAAAGTATTTGTGCAACAAATAAACCATGGCCCACAAGTGGCGGCCTTCTTCCACGTTGATTTGGAACAGGTTGCGAAGGTCGTACATGCTGGGCGCTGTGAGACCCAAATGACGTTGCTGCTCAACAGAAGCAGGCTCGGTATCGCCTTGCGTCACGATGATACGGCGCAGGTTGGCGCGGTGTTCGCCAGGTACGTCTTGCCAAGCTTTCTCGCCCTTGTGATCGCCGAAGTGAATTTGACGGTCTTGCTCGCCTGGGTTCAAAAACACACCCCAACGGTAGTCGCGCATTTTGACGTGACCAAACTGTGCCCAACCTTGTGGGTCAACGCTGACGGCTGTACGCAAGTACACGTCCATGTCTCTAGAACCTTCGGGGCCCATGTCGTCCCACCAGTTGATGAAGTTGGGCTGCCATTGCTCAAGCGCACGTTGCAAAGTGCGGTCTTCAGACAAGTTGACGTTGTTAGGAATCTTTTCGCTGTAGTTGATACCGGACATGAGAGTCTCCAGAAATTAAAGCAACGGTGGGGTCAAATTTGGGTTGCAGCAAAGACCACCGGGAACCTTGCTGCACAACACTTTCAAAAACTTTTTAACTCAAAGGCTTAAACGCGGTTCATGTCGAACTGCACTTTTTCGCCTTTGCCATAGACCTTCAAGGCACCTTTTTCACCTACGGCGTTGGGGCGCTGGAAGATCCAGTTTTGCCAGGCCGTGAGGCGACCAAAAATACGGGTCAACATATTTTCTTGGCTGGCAAAACGCAGGTTGGCTTCGAGGCCTGTGAGGGCGTCGGGTGACATGGCTGCGCGCTCTTCCAAGCACATGCGAATTTCGTCTTCCCAGTCGATGTCGTCGGGTGCGGCAGTGATCAATCCCAAGGCCAAGGCTGCGTCGGCATCCAAGGCTTTGCCAATAGCACCGCGAGCCGCTTCCATGGCCGGCACTTCTTCGTAGAAGCGACGGGCCAAGCGAGACTGGTCGTTCACCATGGGGTAGAAGCCAAAATTGAATTCGTTCAACTGAAGGGTAGGGGCTTTGTCTGCATCGTCAGGCAAGGCCAACATGTAAGTGCGGTCTGCACAGAAGGCCAATTCGGCAAACGTTCCGACAAAGCAAGTGCCCTCTTCGACAATGGCAAAAATACTGCGTGAAGACACGTCCAAACGTGCCAAGGTGCGGCGCAAGTGGCCAATGGTTTCGCGCACGAACCAATGGTCTTTGTGAGCTAACAAAGTAGCGTCGCTGGCCAAAACAGCTTTGGCATCGCCAACAGCTTTGAGCAACCAAGTGCCGATGTCGAGTTCGTTGGTGCGCATGTGCAAAATGGCGTCGTCCAATTCACGGACCATTTGCAGTGGCCACCACTGAGCGCCAGCAGCCAAGATGCCTGCGATGTCGGTGGGTTGTGCTGTTGTAGGCGCGTTGACGGTGAAGGTGGCCAAGCGCTTGGCGCGGTCAATGTCAACGGTCACGTTGTTGTAACTAATTTGATCGGCCGCAATGATGCGCTGAATGGGTGTCAGTGCCACGCCTTTTTCTGTAGCTGGGCGGTCACTTTTTGCAGCCAATTTATCTGCACGTTCGCGCACCACTTGCTGGAATTGGTTGGGCTTGGCAATGGCATCAACCAAGCGCCAGTCAACGGCTTTTTGACCGCGCACGCCTTCTACGCTGGTGCAGAAAATATCAGCCAAGTCATGGCGGACGTGGCGCTTGTCGGTCACGCGGGTGAGGCCACCCGTTCCTGGCAACACGCCAAGCAAAGGCACTTCGGGCAAGGACACTGAAGAGGAACGGTCATCAACCAAAACGATATCGTCACAGGCCAAAGCCAATTCGTAACCACCGCCAGCGCAAGCGCCGTTCAATGCGGCCACAAATTTCAAGCCAGAATATTTGCTGGAGTCTTCAATGCCGTTGCGTGTTTCATTGGTGAACTTACAGAAGTTCACTTTCCAGCCGTGTGTGGACACGCCTAACATGAAGATGTTTGCGCCAGAGCAGAACACACGGTCTTTCAAACTGGTGACCACCACGGATCGAATTTCGGGGTGCTCAAAGCGAATGCGCTGCAAAGCATCGTGCAATTCGATGTCGACACCCAAGTCATAAGAGTTGAGCTTGAGTTTGTAGCCAGGGCGAATGCCTGCGTTTTCGTCGATGTTGATCGATAAGGTGGCCACGGCACCGTCAAAGGCCAAGCTGATGTGCTTGTAGTTTTCCGGGGTGGTTTGGTAATTAACGATGGGCGCTGTGCTCATAAAGGTCTCCAATGAAGGTCTTTGTAGGGTCTGAATATCTGGTTCGAGACTTTGAAATCAGTCGAACCGAGTTGACATGCAGTTTATTGCATTCGATTCAGACACTCAACATGCAATTTAATGCAATTATTAAGTATTTACCCTAGGTTTTGAGAAATTTTTTCTGACCCTACTCAACCCATTGAATGACTTTGCGAACTTCCGTTTTCAAACGCTTGAAACTCTCATCCGCATCTTGCGCACTGGTATCGATGCTGAGATCGGCTTTGGAATAGAACGCAGAGCGCCCTTCCAAAATGCGTTTCAAATCTTCCATGGCCTCGGGACTGGCGGCCATCGGGCGTAAGTCGCCCTGAGCTGCCACGCGCGACATGTGATCATTGGCACTGGCTTGCAACCACACGGTGGTGCAGTGCGTCAGCAGCAAGTTGAAATTGGCGGATTCAGACACCAAACCACCCGGCGTGGCAATCACCACCTCGGGGTAAATTTGAATCGCTTCTTCTAAGGCACGACGCTCATAGCGACGGTATGCATTGGCGCCATAGAGGTTGTGGATTTCACTGATTTGGCAGCCCGCAAACTTTTCAATTTCGCGGCTAAGTTCAATGAAGGTAAATCCCAAATCATCGGCCAAACGCTGGCCCAGTGTGGTTTTGCCGGCACCGCGCAAACCAATCAGAGCAATGCGCGTGCGACGTGCTGTTGCGTCACCACTTTCACCAAACAATTCCGTCAGTTGAACGCGTGCTCTCCTTAAATCTGCTTCTGTTCGCTTGCTGAGCAACTCACGAATGAGCAACCATTCGGGCGAACTGGTGCTGATGTCACCCAACAATTCTGCCAAGGAGCATTGCAAGGCATGAGAGACCTGCAACAGCACCAACACTGACACATTGCCTGTGCCGTACTCCAAATTGGCCAAGTGACGCTCTGACACATCGGCTGCCAAAGCCACAGCTTTTCGGGTCATGCCTTTGCGAGAACGCAAGTTGCGCACACGATCACCCAGCGCCATTAAGAATGGGCTGCGCAGGGGCTCTAAAGAGCCCCCCAATTCAACAAATGCGGTCGATGATTCGGTCACCGAAGTCTCCAAAGACAATGAGTTGACAATGCCATTTTTATAAAATCAAGGGAAAACCCTGAATTTTGAATGCAGACAAAACATGCACTTTATTGCATACTCACCTGCAAGCAAGATAGTGCATTTATACCGCGAGTTGGGCTAAAGCCCAAGCGTTTTAGTGCAGACCCCACAATTTTTTGATCAAGATCACGGAGATCGCCATGGCTCTGCCTTCAGCACCACCCGCGCAGTTCAACTTTGCGCAGTTTTTGATTGCTGCCAACAACAGCCGCAAAGACAAGACAGCGCTCATCGACGATGTGGGCAGCCTCACCTACGGCGAAATGGGTGAACAGATCAGAGCCTGTGCAGCGGGTCTTCGCAAGTTGGGACTCAAGCGCGAAGAGCGCGTGCTCTTGCTGATGCAAGACAGCACCGATTGGGTGGTGTCATTTTTGGGAGCCCTCTATGCAGGTGTAGTGCCAGTTGCCGTCAACACACTGTTAACCGCAGACGACTATGCCTTCATGATCAACAACAGCCGCGCACAAGCGGCCTTGGTCTCCGCTTCATTGCTGGGCACTCTGAATGCCGCCATGGCACAAGGCACCAAAAGCATCAAGCACGTGGTGGTCTCGCGACATGAGGGGGACTTGCCAGCGCCCAACCTGCACTTCAAAGACTTGTTGGCTTCTGCTGCAGGCCCTAGCTTGCCTGCCGAAACACATGCCGACGAACCCGCCTTCTGGTTGTTTTCATCGGGCTCTACTGGCAACCCCAAGGGCACCGTACACACCCAGGGCAACCTGTATTGGACCGCACAACTTTATGGCAAGGGCTTACTGGCCCTCACGTCAAACGATGTGGTTTTCTCGGCGGCCAAGTTGTTCTTCGCTTATGGTCTGGGCAACGCCCTCACCTTCCCATTAAGTGTTGGGGCCAGTGTCGTCTTGATGGCTGAACGACCCACGCCTCAGGCCACCTTCAAACGCCTGATCGACCACAAACCCACCGTTTTTTATGGCGCGCCCACCGGCTATGGCGGCATGTTAGCCAGTCCTGACTTACCCACCAAAGATCAGGTGGCCTTGCGCCTTTGTTCGTCTGCTGGTGAGGCTTTACCGGCCGACATTGGCGAACGTTGGACCCAGCGTTTTGACTGCGAAATCATTGACGGCATTGGCTCCACAGAAATGCTGCACGTGTTCTTGTCCAATTCCCCCGGTGATGTGCGCTACGGCACCACAGGCAAACCTGTGCCCGGCTATGAAGTGCAATTGCGCGGTGAAGAAGGACAGATTCTCACGGGCCATAACGAGATTGGAGATCTTTACATCAAAGGCCCGAGCGCCGCCTTGATGTATTGGAACAACCGCGAAAAATCGCGCGATACATTTCAGGGCGAATGGACGAAAAGCGGCGACAAATACTCGCGCGACTTAGACGGCTATTACACGTACGCGGGACGCAACGACGACATGCTTAAAGTGAGCGGCATCTATGTTTCGCCATTTGAAGTGGAATCCACTTTGGTTCAGCACCCTGCCATTTTAGAAGCTGCAGTCATAGGCAAAATTGACGCAGATGGCTTGACCAAAACAAAAGCATTCATCGTTTTGAAGTCAGGACAGAGTCTGACCGAAGAAGAAATCAAAGCCTTTGTGAAAGAGCGATTGGCGCCTTACAAATATCCGCGCTTTGTAGAGTTCATCACCGAGTTGCCCAAAACAGCGACTGGCAAAATTCAGCGTTTTCGCTTGCGTGATTTAGAAAACAAAAAGGCTTGAGATTTTCAAGCCTTTTGTAGTCGTGCACCCTGCCATCAGAACAGGTAGCATTCAGAAACTCAGGTGTTCTTGGACACCGTGATGGTTGGGAACTTCGCTGAAAAGTCTTTGGCCTTGGCTGCAATTTTGATGGCCACTTGGCGCGCCACCGATTTGTAAATGCCGGCCACTTCGCCATCAGGATCGGCCACCACAGTAGGTTTGCCGTTGTCGGCTTGCAATCTAATTTGCATGTTCAAAGGCAAGGCACCCAAGTAGTCCATCTGGTAGTTCTCGGCCATTTTCTTGCCACCATCGGCGCCAAAGATATGCTCTACATGGCCGCAGTTGGTACACACGTGTACCGCCATGTTTTCCACAATGCCCAAAATGGGCACGCCCACTTTTTCAAACATCTTGATGCCCTTTTTGGCATCTAGCAACGCAATGTCTTGCGGCGTGGTCACAATCACCGCACCGGTCATGGGCACGCGTTGGCTCAGGGTGAGTTGAATATCGCCAGTGCCAGGCGGCATGTCGATGATCAGATAATCCAGTTCTTTCCAGTTGGTTTGGCGCAGCAACTGCTCTAGCGCTTGAGTTGCCATAGGGCCGCGCCAAATCATGGCTTCATCTTGGTTGACCAAGAAGCCAATGGACATCACTTGAACGCCGTAGTTTTCCATAGGCTCCATGGTTTTGCCATCTTCGCTTTCAGGACGACCTTCAAT
>JAJTDK010000002.1:14411-73225 GCA_021300495.1 Limnohabitans sp.
CCCAATTCAACATCAAAGGCGACATTGCCGCCGTCTACCACCAGATTTTTCAGGGCTTTGGTGGAGACAAAATCTTTGCCCGTATTGGGGTCGATGACTGATTCGAGGGCTTTTTGGAGTTGTTCTGGGGTCGACATGTGAAACTTTCTGCGAATGCTGGGAAGTTTAGCGACATCGGGCGGTCGAAGCCCATAAAATCGAGGATTCCCCTACAAGTTGACCCCTCATGTCTGCCTCGTCCGTTTCGAACCTCACTGCTGCCCAGCGACAAATTTTTGTCACGACCGCTTTGCCTTATGCCAATGGCAATTTCCACATCGGTCACATCATGGAGTACATCCAGGCTGACACTTGGGTTCGTGCGCAGCGCATGCAAGGTCATGAAGTGCATTTTGTGTGTGCCGACGATGCCCATGGCGCGCCCATCATGATTGCCGCCGAAAAAGCAGGCATCACGCCTCAGCAGTTTGTGGCCAACATTGCGGCTGGTCGCAAGCCCTACCTCGATGGTTTTCACATCGGCTTTGACAACTGGCATTCCACCGACGGCCCCGAAAACCACGAACTGGCCCAACAAATTTACCGCGACCTCAAGGCAGCAGGCTTCATCGCCACCAAAACCATCGAACAGTTTTTTGACCCTGAAAAGTCAATGTTCTTGCCCGACCGCTTCATCAAAGGCGAATGCCCCAAGTGCGGCGCCAAAGACCAATATGGCGACAGCTGTGAATCTTGTGGCGCGGTGTACTCGCCCACCGAAGTGAAGAACCCTTACTCGGCTTTATCGGGTGCAACACCCGTCCTCAAACAATCTGAACACTACTTCTTCAAACTGTCCGACCCCCGCTGCGTTGAGTTCCTTGAAAAGTGGACGCACGACACAGGTCGCTTGCAGCCTGAGGTGCTGAACAAAATCAAAGAGTGGTTTGCCAAAGACGAAGAAGGTCAAGGCGGCTTGGGCGATTGGGACATCAGCCGCGATGCGCCTTATTTTGGCATTGAAATTCCCGATGCACCTGGCAAATATTTTTACGTGTGGCTCGATGCACCCATTGGCTATTTGGCTTCGCTCAAAAACTATTTGAGCAAGATTGGCGTGGACTACAACGCCTACATCAACAACCCCAACGTAGAGCAATACCACTTCATCGGCAAAGACATCACGTATTTCCACACTTTGTTCTGGCCCGCCATGCTGCACTTCAGCGGCCGCAAAACGCCCAATGCAGTTTATGTGCACGGCTTCTTAACCGTCAGTGGCGAAAAGATGAGCAAGAGCCGCGGAACCGGTCTTGACCCCCTCAAATATTTGAAACTGGGCATGAATCCCGAGTGGTTGCGTTACTACATTGCCGCCAAACTCAATGGGCGCAACGAAGACGTGGACTTCAACCCAGAAGACTTTATGGCGCGGGTCAATTCCGATTTGGTGGGCAAATACATCAATATTGCGTCGCGCGCAGCAGGCTTCATTGCCAAACGTTTAGGTGGCAAATTGGGCGTTGTTTCTGCCGACGGTGAAGCTTTGCTGAAGCAATTGCACGAAGGTGTCGCGCCCATCGCCAAACTGTATGACGAACGCGACTTTGCCAAGGCCTTGCGCGAAGTCATGTTACTGGCCGATCGCGTCAACGAATACGTCGACCAAAACAAACCTTGGGAATTGGCCAAACAAGAAGGCATGGATGCACGCCTGCACGACGTTTGCACCACCTGCATCGAAGCCTTCCGTTTGCTCAGCCTGATGCTCAAGCCTGTGCTGCCATCATTGCGGCCATGCTCGATGCATTGTTTGAAGCGCCAGAACCTGTGGTCGAAGCCGCACCCTTGCCTGGCGGCGAAGCTATCGCACCCACCATCTCGATTGACGACTTTGCCAAAATCGATTTGCGCATTGCTCAAATTGTGCAATGTGAAGCCGTTGAAGGCTCCACCAAGCTCTTGCGTCTCACTTTGGATGTGGGCGAAGGCAAACACCGAAATGTGTTCAGCGGCATCGCAAGTGTTTACAAGCCTGAAGATTTGGTGGGCAAGCTCACTGTCATGGTGGCCAACTTGGCGCCTCGCAAAATGAAATTTGGGGTGTCCGAAGGCATGGTTCTGGCCGCAAGCCACGCAGATGAAAAAGCCGAACCCGGTATTTATGTGTTGAACCCATGGCCAGGTGCAAAGCCCGGCATGCGAATCCACTGACCCAGGTCATCCAAAAACTCATCCACTAGACCACCGGTAGCGCTACACTGAAGCATGGCATTTTTCTTTCGCCCCAAACTCGTTGACTCGTTAAAGGGTTACACGCGAGAACAACTGGGTACCGATATCGGGGCGGGATTGACAGTGGGTGTGGTGGCATTGCCCCTGGCCATGGCCTTTGCCATTGCCTCAGGACTCAAGCCCGAAGCTGGCTTGTTCTCTGCCATCATTGCCGGCTTCATCATTTCTGCTTTGGGCGGCAGCAAGGTTCAAATTGGCGGCCCAGCGGGTGCCTTCATTGTCATTGTGTATGGCATCTTGGAACGCTACGGCTTGGCAAATCTCATTCTTGCCACCGCGGCATCGGGCGTGTTGTTGTTCATCATGGGCCTGCTCAAATTGGGCACCCTGATCAGATTCATTCCAGTCGCGGTGGTCATTGGTTTCACCAACGGCATCGCGGTGCTGATCATGTTGTCGCAGGCCAAAGATTTTCTGGGGCTCAAGGTCAACAACATGCCTGCAGATTTTTTTGGTATTTTGCGCACTCTGAATGAAGCCCTGCCCACGCTTCAAGCCCCCGCATTTGCATTGGCCTGTGGCTCACTGGCACTGATTGTGTTGTGGCAGCGTGTCTTTTCGACCCAGCAAGGTCAAGCTTCCGCCAAGGGGCTTCGACGCATGTTGCAAGTCGTCCCTGGTTCCATCGTTGCCCTCATCGCAGCCACCTTGATTGCACTGGGATTGAATCTGCCGGTTGAAACCATTGGCAGCAAATTCGGTGGCATTCCTTCAGAATTGCCAAGTTTTGTATGGCCTGAGTTCAGCTGGGGCAACCTGCAGGACTTGACCATGCCGATCATGACCCTCACTTTGCTGGGTGCCATCGAGTCTTTGTTGTGTGCTCGCATTGCCGATGGCCTGATTGGCGATAGGCACAACCCCAATCAAGAACTCATGGCGCAAGGTGTCGCCAACTTTGTCACGCCTTTCTTTGGCGGCATGCCGGCCACAGGCACCATTGCACGCACGGTGACCAACGTGAAAAGTGGTGGACGCTCACCGGTTGCGGGAATGGTGCATGCGCTCGTCTTGTTGCTGGTGGTCTGGGTGGCTGCCCCATTGGCCAACCATGTGCCCTTGGCCACTTTGGCGGCCATCTTGATGTTCGTGGCGTGGAACATGGGCGAATGGCATGCCTTCACAGATTTAAAACAATTTCGCGCGCCTTACCGCATTACCTTGCTCGCCGTGTTTCTGCTCACTGTCATGGTTGATCTCACGGTGGCCGTTCAATTTGGCTTGTTTGCGGCCTGCATCACCTTCATCTACCGAATTTCCAGCCTCAGTCGTGTAGAAGAACTGAAAGACATCGACTCCCCTTTGCTTTTAAATCAACAGAGGCAAGTACGGGCTTACCGTTTTTATGGTGCCTTGTTCTTTGGTGCCGTCAAAATGGTGGAAGCGATTGAAGACGAACTGCCCCAAAAAGCTGTTGTTTTAGACCTGAAAAACCTGATTTACATCGATTCTTCGGGGGCAGACGCTTTGGTGGCCTTGGCGCAGGTTTGTCAAAAGAAACACGTCAGACTGATCATTTGCGGACTGAATCACCAACCCATGGACATTGCTAAAAGAACAGGATTGTTGAATTTAGTGGGCAACATTGTTTGGCCTGATTGGGCCAGCGCCCTTGAAACAGCGGTTTTGTCAGATAAATCCTAACTCAGCCCCGCTAAAATACACCCTAGTTCCTTAGAAAGCGCTTTGCCATGTCGCTCCTGCATTTTTTTCGTCGTCCCGACTACCGTTCGGACACCACACAGTTCATCGACCAGCTCAAAATTGATCGACCCCATCTTGAAGCTGCCCAAAAAGAAGCTCGCGCGCTGTTGTGGAATGCCTCTGTCGACCGCCATGTGTTGAAAGAATTCAACGAAGGCCGCGTGGACCAAAAACCTTACGTGTATCACACCAAAGGCTGAGTCTTTTGGAAAATACTGCTGCTTCTACAGAGCTTCTGCCCGTCGTTGAAAACACGAGCGGTCAGCCGGAGGTCATCGACCATGTGGCGGTGGCGCGACTGTATGGTGAGCCTTTGTTTTCCATGCCCAACGACCTTTACATCCCACCAGATGCCTTAGAGGTTTTCCTAGAGGCCTTCGAGGGTCCGCTGGATTTGTTGCTGTACCTCATTCGCAAGCAAAACTTCAACATCCTCGACATTCCCATGGCCGCGGTCACGCGCCAGTACCTGAGTTATGTCGATGAAATTCGCCAGCACAACCTCGAGTTGGCCGCTGAATATTTGCTCATGGCCGCCATGCTGATTGAAATCAAATCACGTATGTTGTTGCCGCCGAAAAGGGTGGCTGAAGGCCAAGAGCCAGAAGATCCGCGCGCCGAGTTGGTCCGCCGTTTGCTCGAGTACGAGCAAATGAAAATGGCTTCCATGCAATTGGGCAACTTACCGCAATATGGTCGCGACTTTTTAAAGGCGCAGGTCTTCATCGAGCAAAGCTTGCAGCCGCGCTTTCCCGATGTGCACGTGGTTGAACTGCAAGAAGCATGGCGCGATATTTTGAAGCGCGCCAAACTGGTTCAACACCACAAAATCACGCGCGAAGAACTCAGTGTGCGTGAGCACATGAGCATTGTCTTGAAGCACCTTCAAGGTCGAAAGTTTGTGGAATTTGAAAACTTGTTTGACCCCAGCAAAGGTACACCCGTCTTGGTGGTCACGTTCATTGCACTGCTTGAGTTGGCCAAAGAAACTCTGATAGAAATTACACAAGCTGAAGCCTTCGCACCCATCTATGTGCGGCTGGCTTTCACGCCGGTTTAATTCTCGTCTTTAGCGCCTCGGCCCATTAAAGCGGCCACGGCTTCAGTGGGCTTTAACTTGCCCTCCAACAAAGCCAGCACGCCCTGCGAAATGGGCATGTCAACACCTAAGGCCTGTGCTCGCATGACCACGGTGCGTGCACTGTAGACACCTTCTGCGACATGGCCCAATGATTGAACCGCCTGCTGCAAGTCCATGCCCTGAGCTAGCAACAAGCCCACCTTGCGATTGCGGCTGAGATCGCCTGTCGCGGTGAGAACCAAATCGCCCAAACCAGACAAACCCATGAAAGTCTCTGCCTTGGCACCCAAGGCCACCCCCAACCGCGTCATTTCTGACAAACCGCGGGTGATCAAGGCTGCGCGTGCATTTAAGCCTAAATTGAGACCATCGCTCAATCCGGTTGCAATGGCCAATACATTTTTCACCGCACCTCCCACCTCGACGCCCACAATGTCTTCGTTGGCGTAAACGCGCAAGCTGGGACTGTGAAAAGCATTCACCAACATTTGCTGCACACTGGCATGCGCACTGGCTGCAACCAAAGCTGTCGGTTGCGCGCGCGCCACCTCCAATGCAAAACTGGGGCCGCTCAGTGCGCCCGACTTTATGTTTGGCGCTACCTGCTGACACACCTCATGCGGCATGGCGCCCGACCCAACACCCTCAGAGGCTGCCTCGAAACCTTTGCAGAGCCAAGCCACTGGCACTTGAATGTCTTGCAATTTCATCAGCATGCCGCGCAAAGCCGACATGGGCGTGCCAATGACAATCAAATCTTGCGTGGCAGCCCATGAGGCCAATTCAGAATCAGGCGAACTGGCGCATTGCAATGCATCAGGGAAATTAACATCCGGCAGATAGCGCTGGTTACTGCGTTGCGATTGCATGGCTTTGGCTGCAGCAGCATCACGCGTCCACAGTTGAACTCGATGGCCTGCTGCGTGCCGACTGGCACTGATGGCCAGTGCTGTGCCCCAAGCACCTGCCCCAATGACCGCAATCTTCAGGCTCATTGAGGGGCGTCGCGGCAAATTACTGAATTTGCGGAGCTGCAGCTTTTTCTGCGGCCTCAGCTTGCTGCTGCTCGTACATGGCTTGGAAATTAATTTCGGCCAAGTGCACAGGGGGGAAACCTGCACGGGTGACCAAGTCGGCCACGTTGCCGCGCAAGTAGGGGTAAACAATTTGCGGGCAAGCAATGCCCATGATGGGGCCCATTTGGTCTTCTGGCAAATTGCGGATTTCAAAAATACCCGCCTGCTTGCACTCGACCAAGAACACCGTTTTATCTTCAATTTTGGTGTGCACCGTCGCAGTGACACAAATTTCGTAGACACCCTCTGCAGCTTGATTGGCCTCAACACCCAATTGAATATCCACAGCAGGTTGTTGTTGTTCCAACAAAATGCCAGGTGAGTTGGGTTGCTCCAAAGACGCCTCTTTCATGTAAACGCGCTGGATTTGGAACACAGGGGTGCTTGCTTCTGACATAAAAACTCTTGTTTGAAAGTGATCTTCTCTAGGCCGCTTGAAAAAGCCCCTGCCCTGAGACTAAGCTGATTATCGCCTATGCAAGGAGGGGGACCAAGCCGCCCTTGGCATCAAGCGCTATCAAATCGTCGCAACCACCGACATGGGTTTCACCGATGAAAATTTGAGGTACCGTTCTGCGTCCTGTGATGTTCATCATGTGCGCTCGGGCCTCGGGCTGGGTGTCTATTCGAATTTCTTCAATTTCAGTGACACCCCTGGCCTTCAATATCTGCTTGGCGCGAACACAGTAGGGGCAAACAGCCGTGGTGTACATCTTCACGTGGGACATGACAACTCCAATCAAAACTCAAAAATAGAAGGACTTTTTTCAGCCCCAATTAGGCTTTCTCAACAGGTAAGCTGGCTTCACGCCAAGCCTTTAGACCGCCGGCCAAGGCCTGTGCGCGTTCATAGCCCAACTTTTGAGCCTGGGCTGCAGCACGACTTGCGCGGCCGCCTACTTGGCAGACCAAAATCACAGGCAATCCCTTGTTTTTGACCATCAAGGGGAGTTGGGTGGCTAGTTCACTCAATGGAATATTTTTGGAGCCTACAGCATGCCCCTGTGCAAATTCTGCGGGTTCGCAGACATCAATCAAAACCGCCTTTTCGCGGTTAATGAGCATCACTGCCTCGGAAGGTTGAACCCCGCCCGCTGCCCCTTTGGTAATGGCTGGCCAAAATAAAGCCAAAGCGGAGGACGCCGCCACAGCAACCAACATCCAGTTTTCAATCAAAAAATTCACAAAAAACCCTTAAAAAGTTCATTTGCAGTCTATTTCAAGACTGCTTGCCAGATTCGAATTCTAAAATGCTGACTGTAAACCTGTTTTTCTTTCTCGATTAAACCTTTCACCATGTACAAATTCGTTCTCATTCGCCACGGCGAGTCCATTTGGAATTTAGAAAATCGCTTCACTGGCTGGGCCGATGTCGACCTCACGCCCACCGGAATCGAGCAAGCCCAAGCGGCCGGACGTTTACTGAAAGCAGAAGGATACGAGTTTGACTTGGCCTATACCAGTGTCCTCAAACGCGCCATTCACACTTTGTGGCACACCCTTGATGCCATGGACAGGCAGTGGCTACCCGTGCACAACAGTTGGCGCCTGAACGAGCGCCATTACGGCGCCCTTCAAGGCCTGAATAAAGCCGAAACCGCTCAAAAGTTTGGCGATGCGCAAGTTTTGGTCTGGCGTCGCAGCTATGACACGCCCCCGCCTGCCCTCGAAGCCACCGACCCCCGGTGTGAACGCGCCGACTTGCGCTACGCCAAATTGAAGCCCCAAGACATTCCCCTCGCGGAATGCTTGAAAGACACCGTGGAGCGCGTCATTCCTTTTTGGAACGAGTCCATGGCGCCTGCCATCAAGGCGGGGAAACACATTGTGGTGGCAGCGCACGGCAACTCTATTCGGGCTTTGATCAAGTACTTGGACAACATTTCCGATGACGACATCGTGAACTTGAACATCCCCAATGGCATTCCTTTGGTGTACGAACTCGATGCCAATTTGAAGCCCATCAAGCACTACTATTTGGGCGATGCAGAAGCAGCCGCCAAGGCCGCTGCCGCTGTGGCCAACCAGGGCAAGGCTTAATTTAGCCGGTGGGCATTTCCTGACTTGCACAAAGACAGCATTCAAGGTGTATATTGGCTTTAAAGGAGGCCCTCTGGGTCAATGCACATGGGACAGAAATTGAAAATTGTCGGTTGGCTTAGCGTAGGCGCTTTAGCAGGCGCCCTCACCACCATTTCGCTTCAAACCACGGCCAGAGGTGCCTTTGCACCTTTACCGCTTGAAGAACTCCAGCAACTGGCCGCAGTTTTTGGCATGGTCAAAAGCGACTATGTTGAAACCGTCGATGAGAAAAAACTCATCACCGAAGCCATCTCTGGCATGGTCTCAAGCCTTGACCCCCACTCTCAGTACTTTGACAAAAAGAGCTTCAAAGAATTCAGCGAAGGCACCTCCGGTCGCTTTGTAGGCGTGGGCATTGAGATCACCCAAGAAGAAGGTATTGTCAAAGTCGTATCGCCCATTGAAGGCTCACCTGCCGACCGCGCTGGACTTAAAACAAATGACCTGATTACCAAAATTGACGACGCCTTTGTTAAGGGCTTGTCAATGAACGAAGCGGTTAAGCGCATGCGCGGAGAACCCAATACCAAAGTGGTTCTGACTGTGTTTCGCAAGGACGAAAGCCGCACCTTCACGATCACCATCGTTCGTGAAGAAATTAAAACCCAGTCCGTTAAAGCCAAAGTGGTTGAACCAGGTTTTGGCTGGATTCGCGTGTCTCAATTTCAAGAGAGAACCGTAGAAGATTTCTCCAAGAAGCTAGAAGACATGTTCAAACAAGACCCCAAGCTGAAAGGCTTGGTGCTCGATTTACGCAACGACCCAGGTGGCTTACTCGATGCATCGATTGCCTTGTCTGCTGCCTTCTTGCCCGAAAACGTCACAGTGGTGTCCACCAATGGCCAGCTTGCAGAGAGTAAATTTGTTTACAAGGCAGCCCCCCAGTTTTGGCGCCGCAACGCTGATAACGACCCCATTCAGCGCCTGACTCAAAATACCCAAGGGCAATTGAAAAAAATCCCCTTGGTGGTGTTGGTCAATGAAGGCTCCGCCTCAGCCAGTGAAATTGTGGCAGGAGCTTTGCAAGACCACAAGCGCGCTACCATCATGGGCAGTCAAACCTTTGGCAAAGGCTCGGTTCAAACAGTTCGCCAATTGGGTCCTGACACGGCCTTGAAACTCACCACAGCGCGCTATTACACGCCTAACGGCAAGTCGATTCAAGCGAAAGGCATCTTGCCCGATGTCTTGCTCGATGAAACTGAAAACGGCAATGTATTTGCAGCATTGCGCACACGCGAGGCCGACTTGGAAAAACATTTGGGCAACGGCCAAGAAGCCGAAAAGAAAAATGAAGAGCGTCAAAAAGCACGCGAAGAAGCCATGAAGAAATTGGAAGCCGACGCCAAGAAACCAGAATCCGAAAGACGTCCACCCGAGTTTGGTTCTGCCAAAGACTTCCAACTGAACCAAGCCCTCAACCAACTGAAAGGCTTGCCCGTCAAAGTCAGTGTCACATTGGCTGAGCGAAAAGTAGAGAAAAAAGACAAGTAATCCCCCATGAGGGACGACCAGCTACTGCGTTATTCACGTCACATTCTTCTAGATGAATGGGGCATCAGGGGCCAAGAGCGCGTCTCTCAATCGCATGCGCTCATTGTTGGCGCTGGCGGCTTGGGTTCACCTGCGGCCCTTTACTTGGCCAGCGCAGGTGTTGGGCATATTAGCCTGATCGATCATGACCATGTCGATGTCACCAACCTGCAACGGCAAATTGCCCATTCTCAAGCGCGTGTGGGCCAGTTCAAAGTAGCTTCACTGCAGGCTGCCATGCAAGCCATCAATCCCGAGGTGCAAGTGAGTTGCTATTCGCAAAAAGCAGATGCTGCTTTGCTGGCTGTTTGCCTGCCCAGTGTCGATGTGGTGTTGGACTGCACCGATAATTTTGAAACACGTCAACTCATCAACCAAGCCTGTGCCCAATACGCCAAGCCTTTGGTATCGGGCTCTGCTTTGCGATTTGATGGCCAGGTGGCGGTGTACGACACACGCCAAGCCGATGCGCCCTGCTATGCCTGTGTATTTCCTCCCACACAAAGCTTTGAAGAAGAGCGCTGCGCCACCATGGGTGTACTGGCACCCTTGGTAGGTGTGATCGGCAGCATGCAAGCCACAGAAGCCCTTAAATTATTAAGCGGCATGGGCAGCAGCCTTCAAGGCAAGCTCATGATGTTCAACGCACAGCACATGGAATGGCAAACCGTGAGCACCGCCAGAAACTTGAAGTGCTCAGTGTGCAGTCCGTTTCGCGCTAAGTCATAGCCCTCCGTGCCACTCTCTGGCCCATTGACACTATCATCACTGCATGAAATCTCTTCACGCTTGGTTCCCCTTCTTAAGATGGCCGCGCTTAACGCCAGCACTCTTTCGCCAAGAATGGGCCGCCGGCTTTTCTGTGGCCTTGCTCATGGTGCCGCAGTCGGTGGCTTATGCCGCATTGGCAGGCATGCCGTTGGTCACAGGTCTTTACGCAGCGCTTTTACCTGCCTTGGTAGGCGTGATGTGGGGTGGCTCTACGCGTCTGTCAATTGGCCCCTCTGCCCTTACTTGCATCCTGATTAGCGCTTCACTCACTGGCTTGGCTCAGCCCAGCAGTGCGCAATGGGTCAACTTGGCCATTTGGTTGGCATTGTTGGCAGGTACTTTGCAATTGCTCATGGGCGTGCTTCGTTATGGTTGGCTCCTGAACCTTATCAGCTCCCCCGTCATGATGGGTTTTACTCAAGCGGCAGGCCTCTTGATCATGGCGTCTCAGTTGCCAGCACTCACAGGCTGGCAAACAGGCGGCTCTTTTCAGTGGACCGATATCGGGTTTGGTGCAGCCAGTTTGGCAGCTTTGTTTTTGGCCAAAAAATGGGCGCCTAAATCTCCCAGCATCATGTTGGTGGTCGCAGCCAGTGCTGCCGTCAGTTATGCGATGGGTTATGCAGCCAATGGGGGCGCCGTGATTGGCGCTTTGCCAGCATCGCTGCCCAGTCTAGGCTTGCCGCAACTGCTTACTTTGGAAGAACTGATGTTTCTGGCTGGCCCTGCTGTATTGATTGCGTTGGTCAGTTTTTTAGAGGCCGCGTCTTGTGCCAAAACAGAGAACCAAAAAGAAGGCACAGTGTGGCAAGAGAACCAAGACTTGATGGGGCAAGGATTGGCCAAAATTGTGTCAGGTTTAAGTGGTAGTTTCGCCACCAGCACATCGTTCTCAAGGTCTGCCATCAATTTAGCTTCGGGCGCCAAAACAGGTTGGGCTGTTGTAGGCACCACGTCCTTTGTGCTTCTGGCTGTCTTCGCATCACCAGCGCTTTTTCACGTGCCGCGTGCCGTGTTGGCCGCCGTTGTGATCTTGGCGGTTTCCAGCCTCATTCAACCCATGGCCTTTGTCAAGTTGTGGCGCATTGCACGCATTGAAGCCATCACAGCAGGCATGACTTTTGGCATCACACTGCTCAGCGCGCCGCGCATTTATTGGGGCGTGCTGGCGGGTGTTCTCTTGGGCTTGAGCCACTTTTTGTACACCCGCTTGCACCCTCGCATCATTGAAGTCGGCTTGCATGAAGACGGTAGTTTGCGAGATCGTCATTTGTGGCACTTGCCACCCCTTGCCGCCAATGTGTTTGCCATTCGAATGGATGCAGAATTGGACTTTGCTGCTGCCAGCAGCTTTGAAAAATACATCACAGAACAACTAAGCGATCAAGCTCAGATTGAGCATGTGTGTTTGTTTGCACAACCCATCAACCGCATCGATGCGACAGGGGTTGAAACACTTCAGCAACTGCGCCATTATTTACAGCGAAGGCGCATTCAACTCCACATCAGTGGTATCAAGCTGCCCGTTGAAAATGCCCTCAAATTGGCAGGCGAGTTAGGACTTGAAAGTCACGTGATTTTGTACCGAACTGACATTGAGGCCCTTCATGCCTTGAGGGCACTCACAATCCAACCCTCTAAGGCGTCAAACTCAGGCAAACCATAAGAGCCACTTGCCGTCCCTTTTTCCTGTTGTTGATGGGCCCATGCTGCTTGCACCATGCACAGCACCGCATCCAAAGAATCGCCGGAACCATCAAGCAACAGGCTGTCGTGTTGCGCAGCGCTGAGTTTCAAACGCAAGCCTAATCGGGTTTGCCCTAAATCGAGGGCATGAAGGATGTCTTTGCGTGCCAACCACCTGTCTGGGGTTTGTTTGGCTTTGTCATCGCTTTTGTAACTGCGATGCTTCACAATTTCTCTGGCCAGTAAACCCGGATAGGCCTCTAGAGCCACGCGGTCAGCACGGCCTTCGCACATGCCAGGCAAAGTCCATTGGGCAGCACGCAACAAGGGAACGCCCGCATGCATCATCCATGCAACCGGTGGATTCACCCATTTCATGGAGGGGCTAGAGCCAGCAGGCAAGTCAGTTGCACGGTGCGCGAACTTGGCGCCTGCGGGCCTGCTGTCACAAAATTGTTTGAAAAATTGGCGCAATTCTTCGCGTGAATAAGTGGCATAGAGTGTCATGGCCTCTGGCCATGTCAATGGCCATTGCATGTATTCAACCCATTCGCGAGGCAAGCCAAACGGCAAGTCAAATCCGCCCACACACTTCACTTCAGAAGGAAGTGGCTGTTTTAAAAAAACTTGGAAAGCATCAAGGGATTCAAATTTTTCCAAACGCTCTAACTTGACTACACCACTTTGCATGGCACCCAGCGCCACCACAATGGGCTTGCGCTTGTTCGGGCTACTGGAAAAGTCGCAGCCGATTAAACAAACATCAAGCACGTCCAATGATGGAAGCTGTGGCCATGAGTTCTTCAAGCAAAGCCAAAGACACCACACCCGATACGCTGTAAGGATCAAGCACGGCACGCTCGGAGTATTTCAGCAAGATGCTGGTATTGACACGAGACACATCGACTTGGCCCATGGTCCAACCACTGAAACGGCGTTGCAAAATTTCTTCGTAGTGCAAAAGCACAACTTCCTTGTGACGTGCGTCTTTTTGAATGTGGCCATAAAGTTCGCTAACAGCTTGACGCCCGCCTTCGATGGCCTGTAAAAAGATATCACCGCTGTAAACCAAAATACCGGTAATGCCTGTGCTGGGGTTGAATTGTCTGGATTGCGCCAAGATAGATTCAATGACATCGGGCTGAGGATCTACCACGCGGCTGGCATAAAGTAATCGAACCAACATGATCAGGCCTTTCTAGGAATTAACGCCAAGAACTCGCGGCGCAAGTTAGCATCTTTTAAGAACACACCGCGCATCACGGAGTTGATCATTTTGCTGTCCATGTCTTTGACACCGCGCCAGCCCATGCAAAAATGACTGGCTTCCATGACAATGGCCAAACCATCGGGTTGTGTTTTACGCTGAATCAAATCGGCCAACTGCACAACTGCTTCTTCTTGAATTTGGGGCCGCCCCATGATCCATTCGGCAAGCCGAGCATATTTGGAAAGACCAATGACGTTGGTGTGCTCATTGGGCAAGACGCCAATCCAGATTTGACCAATGACAGGGCACAGGTGGTGGCTGCAAGCACTGCGCACCGTGATAGGACCCACAATCATGAGTTCATTGAGGTGCTCGGCGTTAGGAAATTCTGTGACTTCGGGGCTTTCTGTGTAGCGGCCTTTGAAGACTTCCTTCAAATACATTTTGGCCACACGCCTTGCCGTGTCTTGGGTGTTGTGATCGTTTTCAGTATCGATCACCATGCTGTCCAAAACAGTTTGCATTTTCTCAGTGACTTCGTCGAGTAAGTGATCAAGTTCACCGGGCTGAATAAATTCAGCAATGTTGTCGTTGGCATGGAAGCGTTTGCGGGCTGCCAAGACACGCTCGCGAATCTTCACGGAGACAGGCGTTCCGATATCTTCAGAGGGCAGGTTGACGGGAGCATTCATAAGCATCTGATGAAGAAATGTCAAAGCCAGATCCTACCAGTGATTGAAGCCACTTTATAGCATATGGGCATGTGGCAAATTTGCACACCCCTTGGTCAATATCGGTGGCCGGTCAGCCAAATGGCAAAGCGCATTAAACCAAATGCAACCCAGTCCATGCCTCTTTGAAATTGAGAGCGTTGAAGCAAGGTCTGGGGCATGATTCGTTGGCTCTTGAAGGTCATGGCCTGATCCAGGCCTTCCTGCAAGCGTTTTGCAAAGTAAGCATCGGCTACCACCACATTGGCCTCTCTGGCCAAAAGCAAACTGAAGGGGTCCAAGTTCGATGACCCTACGGTGGCCCATGGTCTTTCATGGCTGGCATCGATGACGGCCACCTTGGCGTGCAGAAAGCTTTCTGAGTATTCGTAAATTTCAACACCCGCTTCCAAAAGTTGCCGGTACACAGGTCGGGCCGCATGGTACTGCATGAAGTATTCATAACGTCCTTGTAAGAGCAAGCGAACGCGAACACCTCTTTGAGCAGCATGAATCAATGCTTGCCGCAATTTGCGTCCCGGCAAAAAATAAGCGTTTGCAATCACGATGTCATGGCGTGCCAAACCAATGGCACGTCGATACGCTTTTTCAATTTGTCCCCGATTGAGCAAATTGTCACGCAGAAGCAAGCCCGCACGTGCCACCCAAGTGTCGCCCTGTGCGTGCTGTGCATCGTGAATCCAAGGCAAGTGCATGCCTGCAGCCATGAAGGCGCTGTAGGCCTCTGGAAAATTTTGCTGCCTTACATTTCGCACTGCTTGCATGCGCCACCACAATTGCGTTGCAGTCTCTTGAACCTGTTGCACCAACGCACCTTTTGCGCAGACGGCGTAATCCAATCGGGGGGATTTTAAGGCGCCGTGTTTTGGATCGTGCAAGTCATCCAAGATGTTGATGCCACCACAAAAAGCCAACTGACCGTCAACTACACAAAGCTTGCGGTGCAACCTGCGCCAACGGCTTGGAATGAGAAGGCCCATTGCACCCAAGGGTGAATAAACTCGCCACTCAACGCCGGCCTGATCAAACCGTACCCGCCAGTCTTCGCTGAGTTTGGGTGTACCCACACCATCGACCACCACCCACACTCGAACACCTCGGCGACCCGCCCGTTCTAAGGCTGCGGCCACTTGGGCGCCATCGCCATGAAAATCAAAGATATAGGTTTCAAGTTGGACGTGCGATCGAGCCGCTTCCAATGCACGAATCAACTCTGGAAAAAACTCTGCGCCGCCCTTCAGAAGTTTAATCTGGTGACCATCGCGAAGAATATGATGACCTTTCATAAATCAAACTGCGCGACCAAAGGCAGATGGTCAGACATGCGGCGCCAAATTTTGCCGTGCGGCACCATTTGGCTGACAGGCGTTAAGCCTTTGGCATAAACATGATCGAGTTGAGCGATGGGCAATCTAGACGGATAGGTGGGATGTTTAGCACCTTCGAATTCATTCAAATGTTGGTTGCGCATCATGTTGGTAATGCGCGTTCCCCAGTCATTGAAATCGCCTGCCACGAGCAAGGGGGCGTGGACAGGAACCTCGCGCTCGATGTAGCGTTGCAACTTTTCAATTTGACGCACTCTGCTGGCCGGAATTAAGCCTAAATGCACCACAATCACATGCACATTCAGCGGCAAGCGGCCTTCAGATTGAGCCGTCAGTTCAGACTTCAACCGCTCCTCTCCCACCTGAATTTCAACATGCAACAGACCGCGCTGCTCAAACCGGTGATCTGAAATGTCGAAATGATGATGCGACATGACAGGCCAGCGCGACAACAACGCATTGCCGTGTTCACCGTGCCGCGTGTAGGCATTGGTTTTGTAAATAGACTCATAGCCAGGCGGTGCTAAAAATTCTGCCTGCGGCAGCTCTGGCCAATGCCTGAAGTATTTTTCTTCGCGTCGATGCACTTTTCGCACCTCTTGCAAACACACAATGTCCGCATCCAACTGCTCAATGGCCAAACCTAAATTGTGAATTTCCAAGCGACGTGCAGGGCCGAAACCTTGCACACCTTTGTGAATGTTGTAAGTAGCCACTTTTAAAAAAGCAGACTTTTCTGTTTTCATCTCAAGCCTTCAAGCCAATTGGGCAGCATCAAGATGGCCTCTGCGTTGGAGGGAGAAAAACAAGCGTCGGCAGCCTCTTTCCAAGGTAGCCATTTGTACGCTGTGTGTTCTGCGGGGCTGAGTTGAATCGGCCTTTGACTGGGTAATTTCAAGCCAAAAACACGTTCTTTGTTGTGCCTTACATGAGGCGCATAACGATAACGCCACCCAGGGTAGATTTCGTAAATATTCTCAAGCGCCCAATCGGCCAATTCATGTTCAGAATGCGTGGCAAGCAAGCCGGTTTCTTCCATGACCTCGCGGCAAGCGGTCTGATGCCAGGTCTCCGCTTCAAAATCTTTGCTGCCCGTCACGGACTGCCAAGTGCCTGCATCGGCTCTGCGAATGAGCAGAACCTCGGCTTCGGTTGTGTAAATCACAACCAAAACCGATTCTGGAATTTTGTAAGCAGGACTGTCCATTGCCTGTTCATTCTGCATGAACTTTGCCTCTCTCTTGGAATTGTTCGGCAATTGTCCCAGAAGCACCTATGATCAAGCCATGCAAAGTATTGACCCTCTGAACCTTCATGACGCTTCGTTGAAATCCGTTGCGACGACCATCGCATGGCAAGAAAATGGCCATCCCTGTGAGGACGAGTGGCGCAGCGAGCGCGGCGCGCTAGCCCCCAAGCGGGTTGTTTTAGCAGACGACACCCTCAGCGCTGACAGCGCCTACCGATTGGCATGTGCGGGCACCGGCATGCTGTGGCGGGGTGATTTCCAAAATGCGAGGCTGTTGTTACAAGCCTTGGCCAGACGCTGCGATGCGCCCAAAAAAATCCGCCGAACCTCCAAAACACATCCTGAGGTCAGTCACACCCCAGAAGAAAATTTCCACCTGCACCGTCAGGCGCAATCACAGCGTGCCCGCACATTGAGCATGATCTTGATTCAAGTCAATCCAGACCGGCAGATCAGCCTTCGGCGAGCACCCGATTGGCGCGGCGCCATGAACGAGGTTTGGGGACCTGCAGGCACAACAGGCTGTGTGACCTCTCTGCGGGAATTGCTGGGCTTGGTGGGCGCGCATGAGTGGCATCAAAAAGGCATGGAAATTTCGGCGCTTGGCAGCGCTCCCAACAACCGCATCTACCCTAGTTATGGCGTGTTCTCGCCGGTGCGGGGCGAATACATCCAACTGGTAGCCGATGCGCCGTTGCCAAGTACAGAGCTGGCTTTTGACATTGGCGTGGGAACGGGCGTGTTGTCTGCCGTGTTGGCCAAGCGGGGTGTCAAACGTGTTGTTGGCACCGACCTTGACCCACGTGCCATGGCTTGTGCCAAAGAAAACATTCAGCGTCTGGGTCTCAACAGCAAAGTCGAGTTAACTCAAACAGATCTCTTTCCTGAAGGCAAAGCGCCTCTGATCGTGTGCAACCCACCTTGGCTGCCTGCACGCGCCAGCGCGCCTATCGAGCGGGCCATTTACGACGAGAACAGTGGCATGCTCAAGGGCTTTCTGGCAGGCTTGGCCGCTCACCTAGCGCCCAAAGGTGAAGGCTGGTTGATCTTGTCAGACTTGGCAGAACACTTGGGCCTGCGCACTCGCGCAGAACTGGATGAATGGATTGCAGCCGGTGGCTTGAAAGTCATCAGTAAAACAGACATCAAAGCCGAGCACAAAAAAGCTCAAGACGAAACAGACCCCTTGCATGCAGCACGGGCTGCAGAGTTAACTTCTTTGTGGCGCTTAAGCGCAGCCTGATGTGAAAAAAGCCGCTAAAGCGGCTTTTTTTGGTAGGTTTAGGCCTTCACGACATCTGGGTTGCGCACCCGAATGTGCAGTTCGCGCAATTGCTTTTCGTCCACGGGGCTTGGCGCTTGTGTGAGCAAGCACTGAGCGCGTTGTGTTTTGGGGAAAGCAATCACATCTCGAATAGAGTCTGCGCCTGTCATCAGAGTGATGATGCGGTCTAAGCCGAAAGCCAAACCACCGTGCGGTGGCGCGCCATACTGCAGCGCATCAAGCAAGAATCCAAATTTGAGTTGGGCTTCATCCGGCGTGATTTTCAAGGCATCAAATACTTTTTGCTGAACGTCTGCGCGGTGAATACGCACAGAACCACCGCCAATTTCCCAGCCATTCAAGACCATGTCATAGCCTTTGGCAATGCACTTCTCGGGGGCTGTGACCATCCAGTCTTCGTGACCGTCTTTGGGTGCGGTAAACGGATGGTGCACGGCGGTATAGCGCTGTGATTCTTCGTCGAACTCGAACATGGGAAAGTCAACCACCCACATCGGTGCCCAACGGTTTTCGAACAAGCCTGATTTTTTGGCAAATTCGCTGTGGCCAATTTTGAGGCGCAATGCGCCAATGCCATCGTTGACCACTTTGGCTTTGTCGGCACCGAAAAACAAAATGTCGCCGTCTTGGGCGTTGGTGCGTTTCAGAATTTCGGCAATGGCGGCATCGTGCAAGTTTTTCACGATGGGGCTTTGCAAACCGTCGCGGCCTTTGGCCACTTCATTGACCTTGATCCAGGCCAAGCCTTTGGCACCGTAGATTTTGACGAACTCGGTGTAGCCATCGATTTCACCACGACTGATTTCGGAGCCACCTGGAACGCGCAATGCCACCACGCGGCCTCCTGGGGTAGTGGCGGGGGTGCTGAACACTTTGAAGTCGACATCGCCCATGATGTCGGTCAGTTCAGTGAATTCGAGTTTCACACGCAAGTCGGGCTTGTCGGAGCCGAAGCGGTGCATGGCCTCTGAGTAGGCCATGACGGGGAAATTTCCCAAGTCAATGTTCAAGACTTTGGAAAAAATATGCTTGATCATTTCCTGGAACATGTCCCGAATTTCTTGTTCGCCCAAGAAAGACGTTTCAATGTCAATCTGGGTAAATTCTGGCTGGCGGTCAGCGCGCAAGTCTTCGTCGCGGAAGCACTTGGTGATTTGGTAGTAGCGGTCGTAGCCGGCCACCATGAGCAATTGCTTGAACAACTGGGGCGACTGTGGCAGCGCAAAGAAATGGCCATCGTGCACACGACTGGGCACCAAGTAATCGCGCGCACCTTCTGGAGTGCTCTTGGTCAGCATGGGCGTTTCAATGTCAATGAACCCATGCTCATCCAAAAACTTACGGGTTTCCATGGCCACCTTGTAGCGCAGCATGAGGTTGTTTTGCATGTAAGGACGGCGCAGATCGAGCACGCGGTGAGTCAGGCGCGTGGTTTCTGACAGGTTATCGTCGTCGAGCAAGAAAGGGGGCGTGACTGAGGGGTTCAGAACCGTGAGTTCGTGGCACAAAATTTCAATCTTGCCGCTTTTGAGGCCGTCGTTGGTGGTGCCTTCTGGGCGAGCACGCACCAAGCCTTTGATCTGGATGCAAAACTCATTGCGCAAACCTTCAGCAGTTTTGAACATGTCGGCGCGGTCGGGGTCGCACACCACTTGCACATAGCCTTCGCGATCACGAACGTCAACGAAAATAACGCCACCGTGGTCACGACGGCGATTAACCCAGCCGCACAAGCTGACGGTTTGGCCCATCAGGGCTTCGGTAACAAGACCGCAGTAGTGTGAACGCATAGACATGGGAAAAGTTCTTTCAATAGAAAAGAGTCAGTTGGCTTTAAGCCAATTCAAACTGATGGGGAGGTTTCTGCTTTGACTGGCAAGGCATCGGGGCCGCCAGGCACCACCACACCCATTGAGATGATGTACTTAAGCGCATCGTCAACCGTCATATCCAACTCAACCACATTGGCTTTGGGCATGATGAGAAAGAAGCCAGAGGTTGGGTTGGGCGTGGTGGGCACATACACGCTGACGCAATCGCTGGGCAGGTGACGGGCCACTTGGCCACTTGGCGCACCCGTTAGAAATGCGATGGTCCAAGAGCCTTGATGAGGGTATTGAACCAAGAGGGCTTTAGAAAAAGCATTGCCACTGCCTGAAAACAAAGTGTCTGCCACTTGCTTCACGCTGGAATAAATGCTGTTCACCACTGGAATTCGAGTAATGACTTTGGACCATTGGCGCAGCAACCATTGACCAAAAATATTGGTCACAAACAAACCCGTGAAGTAAATGACCAAGGCAACCAAGATGACCCCCAGGCCAGGCATGTGTCGCAATGACTCGGCGACGCTGTGCATGCCGGGAATCAGGGCATCGAGGGCGCCTAAAACGGCCAAGAAAATGCCATCCATGGTGCCCACCAGCCAGGTTAGCAACCACACCGTAACACCCATAGGCAACCACACCAGAAGGCCAGTCAACAAGTAATGGCGAATTTTGAAATTCATCTTGGAAACCTCAGTGGCAAGCGCATGAAGCGGCACATGCAGTAGCCGCTGATGGGGTACTTGACTCACCGGCTGGCTGAGCACCGCCGGTATCTGAAGGCTTGGCAGCGCCAGCGTCAGCAGGACTTGCACTGACTGCGTCTGCAGTAGCTGGCGCGGAAGTGCCGGACGACCCACCTTTGAAATCAGTGGCGTACCAACCTGAGCCTTTGAGCTGGAAACCAGCGGCTGTCAGTTGTTTATTGAAAGTTGGCGAACCACAGGAAGGGCATTTTGTCAGGGGGTCATCTGACATCTTTTGCAAAACATCCTTGGCATGGCCACAGGATTCACACTTGTAGGCGTAGATGGGCATGTTGGAGGTTCTCGCTTGGCAATCACAAAACCTTCAATTATAGGTGGGTCCCTTGCAAAACATGGTGGGCACCGTGCTTGTTTTTCAATACTTGCGGGGCCAAGGAGCCTATGAGCATGCCCGCCAAACTGGCCAAAACACCCGCCAACTGGGCAGGAAATTCTTCACCTGCGGGTGTCATGAGCAATAAAAGCCATGTCGACAATCCGAATGCGATAGACAAAATGGCACCTTGGGTGGTGGCTTTTGCCCAATAGAGACCAAAGAGCAAGGGTATGAAGGCGCCGACCAAGGTCACTTGGTAAGCGCCAGAAACCATTTCATAAATGGAGCTGCCTTGCATTTGAATGGCATACAACAAGACCAAGGCGCTGAACACCAAGACCGTGACGCGCATGGCCAACAAGGACTGTTTGTCGCCCTGGTGCGGGAAAAACTGTCGCCAAATGTTTTCAGTGAATGTGACGCTGGGCGCCAGCAAAGTGGCAGATGCACACGACTTGATGGCCGATAACAAAGCGCCAAAAAACAGCACCTGCATGACAAATGGCATTTGCGTCATGACCAATGTGGGCAAAACCTTTTGAGGATCTTCTTCAATGAGCTGGGCGGCCTGCTCGGGCATGATGATCAAGGCACTGACCACCAAAAACATGGGCACAAAGGCAAACAAAATGTAGCAAATGCCGCCAATGATGGGGCCCTTGGTGGCGGCATTCAAACTGTTGGCAGACATGACACGCTGAAAAACGTCTTGTTGTGGAATGGAGCCAAACATGATGGTCATTGCGGCTGCCAGGAAAAACAAAATGTCTTTCATGTTGGGCTCTGGCAAAAACTTGAACAGGTCTTGGCTAACGGCCAAGGCGATCACTTTGTCTGCACCACCGGCTTGGTCGCCCGCATACACCGCCAGAATCGCCAAGCCTACAACCAGAATAATCATTTGAATGAAGTCAGTGACGGCCACGGACCACATGCCGCCAAACAAAGTGTAGGCCAACACCGAAACCACGCCAATGGTCATTCCCCATGGCATGCTGATGACGCCACCTGACAACAAATTGAACACCAAGCCCAGCGCTGTGACTTGGGCCGAAACCCAGCCCAAATAGCTCACCATGATGATGATGGAGCAAAAGATTTCAACCGAACGGCCATAACGCTCACGGTAGTAATCGCTGATGGTCAGCAAATTCATGCGGTACAACTTGCCTGCAAAAAACAGACCCACCAAAATCAAACAACCGCCCGCACCGAACGGATCTTCTACCACGCCGTTCAAACCACTGTTCACAAATTTGGCAGGAATACCCAAGACTGTTTCAGCGCCAAACCATGTGGCAAAGGTGGTGGTCACAATCATGGCCAGCGGCAAATGCCTGCCAGCAATGGCAAAGTCTGCTGAGGTTTTAACGCGTTTCGCAGCAACCAAACCAATGGCAATGGTGACGAGTAAATAGGCGATGACCAATGTCAATAACACAATAAGACTCCTTAGATTTGATGAAATCTTTCGAACACTTGTAGAAAGATGAGGGTCGATACAAACCCGATGACCGCATAGACAATGGCCTGCAACAACCTGTTGGTTCGTTGTTGCTCTGCTAACAAAGCATTGAGTTGATTTTGGTCTTTCGAACCAGTTGTTGAATGCTTCAAAAAGTCGTGCATCAAACGGGGTAGCTGAGGCATTATTTTGGCGTATTGTGGCGCCTGTTCACGCAACTGTTGGAAAAATCTTTTAGGTCCTACTTGGTCAATCATCCACTGCTCTAGGAAGGGCTTGGCTGTATTCCACAAATCGAGTTCTGGGTCTAACTGACGACCCAATCCCTCAATATTGAGCAAGGTTTTTTGCAGCAATACCAACTGAGGCTGGACTTCCACGTTGAAACGGCGTGAAGTTTGGAACAAACGCAAGAGCACCATGCCCAAGGAAATTTCTTTCAGCGGCCGGTCAAAGTAAGGCTCGCACACTGAGCGAATGGCCGACTCCAATTCGT
Source organism: Limnohabitans sp. (assembly GCA_021300495.1). Taxonomy (GTDB): domain Bacteria; phylum Pseudomonadota; class Gammaproteobacteria; order Burkholderiales; family Burkholderiaceae_C; genus Limnohabitans_A. Next base: position 37,292 of record JAJTDK010000002.1, read on the forward strand.
CGACTCGGGTATGGCTGGGCACCCAACCCGACTCAATGTGCAACTCAGCCACGCGCTTGTAGTCGCGCCTGAAAAAAGCACTGAAGTTTTGCGCCAAATACTCTTTGTCGTATTCAGTGAGCGTGCCCACAATGCCAAAGTCAAGGGAAATGTAGCGGCCCATTGTTTCAGGTTCAATGCTGACTTGTATATTGCCAGGGTGCATGTCCGCATGAAAAAAGCCATCGCGGAATACTTGCGTGAAAAAGAGCGTCACACCATCTTTGGCCAACTGCGGAATGTCGACACCCGCGGCGCGCAATGCATCCACCTGACTGATGGGCAAGCCCTTCATGCGCTCCATGACGATGACTTCAGGGTGGCAGTAATCCCAATACATCTCTGGAATTAAAACCAAATTCAAACTTTGCATGTTTCGGCGCAGCTGGGCACCATTGGCGGCCTCTCGAACCAAATCCAACTCATCGTGCAAATGCTTGTCGAACTCAGCCACCACCTCGCGGGGTTTGAGGCGCTTGCCATCTGCACTGATTTTTTCAAGCCAGCCGGCCATCATGCGCATGAGGTTCAAATCTTTTTCAATGGCCTGCAGCATGTTGGGGCGCAACACTTTGACCGCCACCTCTTGCACCACACCCTGTTTGTTTTTCCACAAAGCAAAATGGACCTGCGCAATGGACGCGCTGGCCACTGGGACATGGTCAAAGGACTCAAAAATTTCAGACACCGGCCGACCAAAAGCTCGCTCAATGGTAGCCACGGCAATGTCTGAACTGAAGGGTGGCACTCTGTCTTGAAGCTTGGCCAATTCAACGGCAATGTCGTCAGGCAATAAATCTCTGCGAGTCGACATGACTTGTCCAAACTTCACAAAAATAGGCCCGAGTTGTTCCAGCGACAAACGCAAACGCTCGCCGCGCGAGAGTTTGTAAACACGACCCAAAGTGAGGATCTGTGACAAAATTTTCAACACAGGCTGCTTGAAGTTAGACAGCATCAACTCATGCAGGCCAAACCGCCAAACAGTCCAAACAATGAAAATGCCCCGAAACATTCGGTTCATAGAGCAGACCTGTGTAAGTCAGAGCCAGGTGCAGGTTTGCGAATAAATTGCTGCATGGCCTGAAAGGCTTGCCTGCCCATTGAGACCAGGGTACTGGCAGCGGCATCGCCCATCAATTTAGACAAGTCTTCCTCGACATCCCATCGGACATGGTCAATTAACCAATTGACTTCGGCCGCCAACTGAACGTCACCCTCAATGTGAACGCCCGGCTTTTCACCTTTCATAACGGCCGAGGCCATGACCCAAGGCGATGCATCCGTTAAGCTTAATTTAAGGTCAAATTTTGGCTGGCTTACACGCTCTAACAAACCTGCGGCTGTGGGGGCGAGCTGAATGACTTTGTCTTGCCATTGCAATTGAATGCACCGACCCTTTTGACGCTTGAGCCTGCTTTGCGCTTCAGGTTCAGCGCCAATGACGTGATTCAAAAACAAAACCAAACGATTGATGGACTCGTCCATCACCCAAGCGGGGGGCTGCGCGTGAGTGACGAACTGCTCAATTGCTTCGCCTACGAAAGAAAAAGGGGACTGTGTTGCCATAGTCCCCAATTATTCCCGAAAGACTGGCCAGTGCCAGCCCTACGCTCAGAATGTCTTTAAATTATTGCAGGGCTTGTACGCCAGCAACCAACCAGCCACTGTTGCCGTTTCTGGGTTTGGTCATGTTCCAAACTTCGCGGAAAGGGCTAGGCGCAGATTCAGCTTCTTCACGAATGACGCCGTTGAATTCAACGCTGGCCATGTAAACCTCGGGCAACTCTTCAATGCCCAACAACTGCGCATCCAACTTAACAACTTCAGTTTTGTTAGGTTGGCCAGGGAAATTGGCTTCCCGCTCTGCAAGCTGGCTCTTGATTTCAGACAGCATGCCATCGGTCATCATGGCCTTGAGTGAGTCCATGTCGGCACGGTCCCAGGCTTCTTGCAAAGTAATGAAGTTGCGCTTGGCCGCCTCGACAAAGCTGTCGGTGTCAAAGCCCTCAGGCACACCCCAAGTTTGTGAACTCTGAAACGCTGTGGGCTGTGAGCCACCAATGGCAGAGCCAATCATGGAGCCGCCCGCATGCGCTGGGCTCGGGCTATTGGCAGCAGGCGTTGGATCAAAACGCGTGTTTTGTGATTCCCAAGGCCGGGCTGAAGCATCGTTACCGACTTTTTCTGGGTTGTACTGGGGCAAGCTTGCGGGCGCGTCGGCGGTTTGACCTGCGCCTTGGTAAGCAAGGCCGCCCTGCTGCTGAGCAGCACCGCCTTTGCGTGAGCGTAAGAAGTAACCAATCACAGCCACTGCCACCATGGCCAGCAATGCAAACATGAGCATGTTGCCAAAAGCTTCACCCAAGCCAAGGCTACTGGCCAACCAAGCCAGTCCCAAACCAGCGGCCAAGCCACCGAGCATGGCACCCCATGGGCGTTTAGCAGGCGCCGCTGGTGCCGCCGCAGGGGTGGCTGGTTTAGCCGCCGCCGCTTGGCTAGGCGCTGCAGGTTTAGCCGCTTCACGTTGTGTGACATTGCTGGACTGTTGGCCCGTAGATTTACCGCCGCCCATGCGACGTGCAGCCTCTGCATTCAAGGTGCTGAGGGCCAAGAGCATGGTCAAGATTAAGCCGAAAAGTTTGTTCACAATAAACTCCGAAAAATTCAGAAAAGAACGATCAACATTTAATGCCGATGTGTAAGGCTACCACCCCAGCACTCAAGTTGTGAAATTCAGCATGCCCAAATCCGGCATTTTTCATAAGGGCTTTCAGCTCTTCCTGGCCGGGGTGCATGCGAATTGATTCTGCCAAATACCTGTAGCTGGCATCGTCTCCGGCAACCCACTTGCCCAATTGGGGCAAGATGTTGAAGGAGTACCAGTCATAGGCCTTTTCAAGGGGCTTGGCTACTTTAGAGAACTCCAAAACCAGAAGTTTCCCACCTGGCTTTAAAACTCGGCACATTTCCTTCAAAGCCAAATCTTTGTGCGTCATGTTGCGAAGGCCAAAAGCCACGCTGACCAGATTGAAATGATCGTTGGGAAAAGGCAGTTTTTCAGCATCACACACCAGCGTGGGCAAGATCACGCCTTCGTTCACCAATCGATCACGGCCTGTTCGCAGCATGGCTTCGTTGATGTCGGTGTGAACCACTCGACCCGTTGCACCCACCTTTTTTGAGAATGCCAAAGACAAATCGCCCGTGCCGCCTGCAATGTCGAGCACTTGGTCGCCTTCTTTGAGGTTGGCCACCTGCAGTGTGTAGGCTTTCCAAACACGGTGCAAGCCCGCAGACATCAGGTCGTTCATGATGTCGTATTTGGACGCCACAGAATCAAAAACGCCCCTCACATGCTTGGCTTTTTCTTGCTCATCGACAGTTTTGAAACCGAAATGGGTTGAACTCATTGTCAGACTCCAATCAGTGCGAGTGGCCGCATGAGGGACCTGCGGCACCCGGCATGGGATCGTCACGTTGCGCACCCGCCTTTTGCAAACGTTCGTTGTATTGGGACCAAAGACCGTCTTGCTCTGAACCTAAATGGTACAAATAGTCCCATGAAAAAATACCGCTGTTGTGGCCATCTGAAAAAGTAGGCTGAACCGCGTAATTGCCAACCTGCGAAAGTTCAACAATGTCTACTTCTCGCTTGCCTGTTTGCAACACCTCTTGCCCAGGACCGTGGCCTTGCACTTCTGCAGAAGGCGAGTAAACGCGCATGAGTTCAAAGGGAATTCGGAAAGTTTGACCATCCGAAAAACTGACCTCTAAAGCACGACTCTGCCCATGAAGGGTCAAGGCTTGTGGTGTGGGTGCACCTGCTGTCAATCCGGCCATAAGGCGTTCTTTCGTGATATTGTCGTTAAACCAAAACGCGCTCTATGCCGCCTGCGTTGGCAGCGGCCACATACTCGGGCATCCATTGCTCGCCCAAAATGTGCTTGGCCATTTCCACCACGATGTAATCGGCTTCCAACAAGCCAGTTTTCAAATCGTCACCAAAGCGCGTCAAGCCTTGCAAGCAGCTTGGGCAACTGGTCAAGACCTTGATGTTTTCTTTTTCGCTCACCATGCCGCTGGCACGCATTTGCGCTTCACCTTGAAGTATTTCTTCTTCCTTGCGGAAACGCACTTGCGTGGCGATGTCGGGGCGGGTGACACCCAAAGTACCTGACTCGCCGCAGCAGCGATCGGACTTCAAAACCTGTGGGCCCAACAAAGACTTGACGGTCTTCATCGGGTCTTGCAACTTCATGGGGCTGTGGCAAGGGTCGTGGTACAGGTAGGCGCCGTTGTTGTTGAGTGCCATGCCTTTTTCAAGCAAGTACTCGTGGATGTCAATGATGCGGCAACCTGGGAAAATTTTGTCAAACTCATAGCCCTGCAACTGGTCATAGCAGGTGCCGCAACTGACCACCACCGTTTTGATGTCCAAGTAGTTCAGGGTGTTGGCCACGCGGTGGAACAAGACCCGGTTGTCCGTGATAATTTTTTCGGCCTTGTCAAACTGACCACTGCCCTTTTGGGGGTAACCGCAGCACAAATAACCAGGCGGCAAAACCGTTTGAACACCGGTATGCCAGAGCATGGCCTGTGTGGCCAATCCCACTTGGCTGAACAGGCGTTCAGAGCCACAACCTGGGAAGTAAAACACGGCTTCTGTCTCGGACGTGGTGGTCTTCGGATTTCGAATGATGGGCACGTAATCTTGATCTTCAATGTCCAGCAAAGCACGCGCCGTTTTCTTGGGCAAGCCACCTGGCATCTTCTTGTTGATGAAGTGAATGATTTGCTCTTTGATGGGCGCTGCACCAATGCTGGCTGGCGGCGCTTTGGTTTGCTTGCGAGCAAAGGTTTTGAGCAAGTCGTGGGCAATGCGCTGCACCTTCATGCCCACCCCCACCATGCCAGCACGCGCCAGCTTAATGGTGTCAGGGTTGGTGGCGTTCAACATGAACATGGCCGCAGCATTGCCAGGACGGAATGTTTTTTGACCCATCTTGCGCAACAAATTGCGCATGTGCATAGACACATCGCCAAAGTCAATTTTAACGGGGCAAGGTGAGAGGCACTTATGGCACACGGTGCAGTGGTCGGCCACATCTTCAAACTCTTGCCAGTGTTTGATGGACACACCGCGGCGTGTTTGCTCTTCGTACAAGAAGGCTTCGACCAACAGTGACGTGGCCAAAATTTTGTTTCGAGGGCTGTACAGCAAATTAGCGCGCGGCACATGTGTGGCGCACACGGGTTTGCATTTGCCGCAACGCAAGCAATCTTTCACACTGTCGGCAATGGCGCCAATGTCTGACTGTTGCATGATGAGCGACTCGTGACCCATCAAACCAAAGCTGGGGGTGTAGGCATTGGTCAAATCGGCTTGAATGTCCATGCCCTCAGGGCCCTGCACTCGGCGCATCAACTTGCCTTTGTTGAAGCGCCCTTCTGGGTCAATGCGCTGCTTGTAATCGGCAAACGGCTTAAGTTCGGCATCGCTTAAAAACTCTAGCTTCGTAATGCCAATACCGTGTTCACCTGAAATGACACCATCGAGGCTTCGCGCTAGGACCATGATTCGAGCTACCGCTTCGTGCGCGGTTTGCAGCATGTCGTAGTCGTCAGAGTTGACTGGGATGTTGGTGTGCACATTGCCATCACCAGCGTGCATGTGCAAAGCCACCCACACACGGCCTTTAAGGACGCGTTTGTGAATGGCCACACACTCGTCCAAAATAGGCTGGAAGGCGGCGCCCGTGAAGATGGTCTGCAAGCTTGCCTTGATTTGCGTTTTCCAACTGGCACGCAAGCTGTGGTCTTGCAATTGAGGCAATAAAGTTTCCACGCCGTGTAACCAGCCTTGCCACAGGTCACGCACATCCCGCACCACCGCCAAAGCTTGCGAAACGCGCTCTTCTAGCAACTCTGCAGAAGCAATTTCATTTGTTTCACCGTCTTTGCCTAAAGGCAAATTGCCCTTGCTTAAGAAGAGTTCCAACTCATTGCACAACTTGATTTTGTTGCGCAAGGACAATTCAATGTTGATGCGCTCAATGCCATCGGTATATTCGGCCATGCGAGGCAAGGGAATCACAACGTCTTCATTGATCTTAAAGGCGTTGGTATGTTTGCTAATGGCCGCTGTTTTTTTCCGATCTAACCAAAACTTTTTGCGCGCTTCAGGGCTTACAGCAATGAAGCCCTCTCCACTGCGTGAGTTGGCAATTCGCACCACTTCAGATGTAACTTTGGCCACGTCATCGGCGTTGTCGCCTGCAATGTCGCCCACCAATACCATTTTGGGCAGACCGCCGCGTTTGGACTTGGTGGTGTAGCCCACCGCCCGCAAATAACGATCGTCCAAGTGCTCTAAGCCCGCCAGCAACACGCCAGAGCGTTTTTGTTCGGCAAACATGAAGTCTTTGATTTCGACAATGCTCGGCACAGCGTCTTTGGCGTTGCCAAAGAACTCCATGCAAACCGTACGTGTGTGGTCGGGCATGCGGTGCAATATCCAGCGTGCGCTGGTGATCAAGCCATCACAACCTTCTTTTTGGATCCCTGGCAATCCGGCTAAAAATTTGTCGGTCACATCCTTGCCCAGGCCTTCTTTGCGGAAGGTCGAGCCAGGAATATCGAGTCTTTCTTCGCGAACCAAGCTTGTGCCATTGGCTTCAAAATATTTCAATTCAAAGCTGGCCATTTCAGCATCGTGAATCTTGCCGAGATTGTGGTTCAAGCGGGTCACCTCGAGCCACTGGGCATCTGGCGTGACCATGCGCCAGCTGGCCAAATTGTCGAGTGCGGTGCCCCACAACACGGCCTTTTTACCACCGGCATTCATGGCAATGTTGCCGCCAATGCAACTGGCCTCAGCAGACGTCGGATCAACTGCAAACACCCAACCGGCGCGTTCTGCGGCATCGGCCACGCGCTGCGTGACCACGCCCACTTCGGTCCACAAGGTGGGCACTTGTTTGTCGAGGCCGGGTAACTGAAGCATCTCAACGCCAGACATGGCCTCGAGCTTTTCGGTATTGATGACAGCACTGTTCCAAGTCAGCGGCACTGCACCGCCGGTGTAGCCTGTGCCGCCGCCCCGCGGAATGATGGTCAAGCCCAAGGTGAAGCAAGCTTTCACCAAATTGGCCATCTCGGCTTCTGTGTCAGGCGTTAGAACCACGAAAGGATATTCAACACGCCAGTCAGTGGCATCTGTGACATGGCTCACGCGAGACAAGGCATCAAATTTGATGTTGTCTTTGGCTGTGTGCTTGCCGAGTCCTTTTTGCGTCTTTCGGCGCAACTGGGCCATGGCCGTAAAAGTTTGATCAAACAATTTGACCGCATGGCCCGCCAACACCAACAACTCACCCACCAAACCGTCTCGCAAAGCATCTGCTTCGGGTGTGCGTCGTTTTTGAACTTCACCCAAGCGGTGTTGCAAAGCCTCTACCAACTGCTTTCGGCGGCCTGGGTTGTCCAGCAAGTCGTCCTGCAAATAGGGATTGCGCTGAACCACCCAAATATCACCCAAAACCTCGTAAAGCATGCGAGCAGACCTGCCTGTGCGGCGCTCGTCTCGAAGTTGATTGAGGAGGTCCCAGGCACGATTTCCCAACAAACGAATCACAATTTCTCGATCGGAGAAACTTGTGTAGTTGTAGGGAATTTCGCGCAAACGGGGTGACGAATCGTCAGCCTGCAGGAGGTGTTGGAGCGTGGTTGGAGCGTTCATGAGATTTGGTCGTGATTTTACTGCAGGGGTGCAATCACGCGCAGGTGGTGGGGACTCCAAGCCAGCCCTGTCAATCAATCGATTATTTTTTGACAAGGGTCATTCAAAGTCATGGAAACCCCGGGTTGTCATTTTTTCTTCATCTAGATGTAATACCATTTGCATATCATGCCTATAAGCTATTAGCTGACACAACCATTAAGAGAGAACTTATGAACTACAAAAAATCCCTGGCTGCTTTGGCAATCGCTGCATTTAGCGTTGGCGCACAAGCTCAAACTGAAATTCAATGGTGGCACTCTATGGGTGGCGCTTTGGGCGAGTGGGTCAACGACCAAGCCAAAGACTTCAATGCCAGCCAAAAAGATTACAAAATTGTGCCCACCTTCAAAGGCGGCTACGACGAATCCATGACGGCTGCCATTGCGGCCTTCCGGTCTGGCAATGCCCCCCACATCCTGCAAGTCTTTGAGGTAGGCACCGCCACCATGATGGCCAGCAAAGGCGCCATCGTTCCTGTTGGCAAAGTCATGCAAGACGCAGGTTTGAAATTTGACCCAGAAGCTTATGTGCCAGCTGTGGCCGGCTATTACACAGCGCCCAATGGTCAAATGCTGAGCTTCCCCTTCAACAGCTCCACCCCTGTCTTCCACTACAACAAAGACGCCTTCAAGGCAGCGGGAATGGACCCAGAGAAGCCCCCAACCACCTGGCCTGAAGTGGCTTTGGCAGCTGCCAAATTGAAAGCCAGTGGCCACAAGTGCCCATTCACCACCAGCTGGATCAGCTGGACTCAGCTCGAGAGCTTCTCCGCTTGGCACAACACTGAATTCGCCACCAAGGGCAACGGCATGCGCGGCATGGATGCTCGACTGTCTTTCAACTCCCCTTTGCATGTTCGCCACATTGAGAACTTGGCCAACATGGCCAAGAGCGGCTTGTTCATTTACAAAGGCCGCAACAACGCGGCTGACGCCACTTTTGTCTCAGGCGAATGCGCCATGGCCACTGGCTCTTCTGCCCTCTATGGCAACGTGACACGCAATGGTAAGTTTGCATACGGCATTGGCACCCTGCCTTACTACCCTGATGTGAATGGCGCACCTCAAAACACCGTTATCGGCGGCGCCAGTTTGTGGGTGATGAGCGGCAAGAAAGCAGAAGAATACAAAGGCGTTGGCCAATTTTTTGCCTTCCTGTCTCAGCCCGACATAGCAGCCAAGAGCCACCAGCGCACAGGCTACTTGCCCGTCACGAAGGCATCTTTTGAGTTGACAGACAAATCTGGCTTCTACAAAAAGAACCCAGGCACCGATGTGTCTGTGACGCAAATGATCCGCAAAACCACCGACAAATCACGTGGCGTGCGTTTGGGCAACTTTGTTCAAATCCGCACCATCATTGATGAGGAACTCGAAGGCGTCTGGAGTGGCAAAAAGCAGCCCAAAGAAGCTTTGGACTTGGCCATCAAGCGCGGCAATGAACAACTTGAGCGTTTTGAAAAAGCCAACAAGTAAACTCACACGGATCAAACGCCAGCATGAATCTGCAATGATGCATGCCAGCTAGCAAAAAGCAGAGAAGAGATTCTCTGCTTTTGTCCTTTTACTTGGCATCAAATTGTTTTAAAAACTCATGGAAAAGCGCGTACGTTTCAAATCAGCATGGTTGCCATGGGTGCTCATCGCACCGCAAATGGTGGTTGTGTTGGTTTTTTTCTTTTGGCCCGCGGGTCAAGCCCTTTACCAAAGTGTGCTGACCCAAGACGCATTTGGGGGCTCTGTTCAGTATGTCGGCATGGAAAACTTTGATCGACTGTTCAGCGACGACAGCTACCTCAACTCGTTCAAAACCACCGCCTTCTTTTCCATCTTGGTTGCTGGCACAGGTTTGTCAGTGTCTTTGCTGTTGGCAGTCATGGCCAACCGCTTGGTGCGCGGCGCTGGCATCTACAAAACATTGCTCATTTGGCCCTACGCTGTAGCCCCCGTGGTGGCCGGCGTCTTGTGGCTCTTTATGTTTGCATCGCCCATGGGCGTGGTCGCCTTTTTTATTCGCAGCATGGGTTTTGAATGGAACCACTTGCTCAATGGCAACCATGCCATGGCCTTGATTGTGATGGCCGCCGTCTGGAAACAAATCTCCTATAACTTTTTGTTTTTTTTGGCAGGGCTTCAGTCCATCCCTAAATCCTTGATTGAAGCGGCCGCCATCGATGGCGCATCGCCTTGGCATCGCTTTTGGACCATTGTTTTTCCTTTACTTTCTCCCACCACATTTTTTCTTTTGGTCATCAATGTGGTGTACGCCTTCTTTGACACCTTTGCCATCATCGACGCTACCACGCACGGCGGGCCTGGCAAAGAAACAGCCATTTTGGTTTACAAGGTTTACTACGATGGCTTCAAAGCCCTCGACATGGGCGGTTCAGCCGCTCAGTCCGTGATTTTGATGTTCATTGTGGTGGCGCTCACCGTCATTCAATTCCGCTTCGTCGAAAAGAAAGTGCAGTACTGACATGATTGAACGACGCCCAGGTCTTGACTTGCTGTCGCACCTGATTTTGCTGCTCGGTGTAAGCATCGTGGCTTTCCCGCTGTACCTCACTTTTGTCGCCTCAACCCAAACCGCTGAGCAAATTTCCAGAAGCATTCCCATGTCCATGGTGCCCGGCAGTCATTTTTGGGAGACTTATCGCCTGGCATTGTTTGGTGGCGAAACATCTTTAGGCAGCAAAGTGCCCGCGGTTTGGCCCATGATGCAGACCAGTTTGATCAGCGCACTGGTCATCTCCATCGGCAAAATTGCCATTTCCTTGCTGTCTGCATTTGCCTTGGTCTATTTTCGTTTTCCGTTCAGGCATTTTTTCTTTTGGATGATTTTTATCACGCTCATGCTGCCTGTTGAGGTGCGCATCAGTCCCACCTATGAAGTGGTCTCCAACCTGGGCATGCTCAATACCTACGCTGGCCTCACGGTGCCTCTCATTGCTTCGGCCACCGCCACATTTTTATTGCGCCAATTCTTCTTAACCGTGCCCGATGAGCTGGTGGAGGCTGCACGCATGGATGGCGCGGGGCCGATGCGATTCTTCAAAGACATTTTGCTGCCTTTGTCAGCCACCAACATTGCCGCGTTGTTTGTGATTCAATTCATTTACGGTTGGAATCAATACTTGTGGCCTCTGCTTGTCACCACCAACGAGGACATGTACCCCATCGTGATGGGAATCAAGCGCATGTTGGCTGGCGAGGCATACACCGAATGGAATGTTGTCATGGCCACCGCCATTTTGGCAATGCTCCCTCCCGCCCTCGTGGTGATCTTGATGCAAAAATGGTTCGTCAAGGGCCTGGTTGATACTGAAAAATAATGGCTTCCATCACACTTCAAAATATTTTCAAAGAATACGGCACGGGTGCGAAGACAGTTCCTGTCATTCACAATTTGAACGCTCAAATCAACGATGGTGAGTTCGTTGTGATCGTTGGCCCTTCGGGTTGCGGCAAGTCCACCTTGCTGCGCATGGTGGCAGGTCTTGAAGAAATTACGGGTGGTCACATTTCAATTGGCAACCGCATCGTGAACGACCTAGAGCCCGCAGAGCGCGACATTGCCATGGTGTTTCAAAACTACGCGCTGTACCCACACATGAGCGTGTTTGACAACATGGCATATGGCTTGAAAATTGCCAAAGTTTCCATGGCAGACATTCAAACCCGGGTTGACAAAGCGGCAGGTATTTTGGAGTTACGCAACTTGCTTCAGCGCAAGCCCAGAGAATTGTCAGGCGGCCAGCGCCAGCGTGTGGCCATGGGCAGAGCCATCGTGAGACAGCCTCAGGTGTTTTTGTTTGACGAACCCTTGTCCAACTTGGACGCCAAGCTGCGCGCCCAAACCCGTTTGGAAATTCAAAAGCTGCACCGCGAATTGGGCATCACTTCTTTGTTCGTGACGCACGATCAAGTAGAAGCCATGACCTTGGCGCAGCGCATGATTGTCATGAATGCCGGCGTGATGGAACAATTTGGCACGCCTGAAGAAGTCTACAACCGCCCTGCTAGCACCTTTGTTGCCAGCTTCATTGGGTCACCGCCCATGAACTTGCTCCATCAAGCACCAGGTTTACCAGCTGGCCAAATTTTGGGCATTCGACCCGAGCACCTCGATCTGGCTACCGACGGCTGGGAATTGAAAGTAGACACCGTTGAACTGCTTGGCGCTGAGCGCTTGGTGCATGCTCACTTGGGCAATGAAACGCTCACACTCAGGCTCGATGCCAGCATGAGTGCACCCAAGGTCGGCGAGCTTTTCCATGCCAAGCCCAAAGAGGGCTGCACTCATCATTTCAATGCTGAAACAGGAAAACGCCTGTGACCCAGAATACTGCTAAGCCACCCAAGTCTTGGCCCTATCCAAGATGGATTGCCCATCGAGGCGCAGGTACTTTGGCTCCCGAAAACACCTTGTCCGCATTTCGAAAAGGCGCCGAGTACGGTTACCGCATGTTTGAATGCGACGCCAAACTCAGCGCAGACGATGTGGTGTTTTTGATGCATGACGCCACACTGAATCGAACCACCAATGGCCATGGAGTTGGCGGTGAGCAAAGTTGGCTTCAACTGTCGCAGTTAGACGCAGGCAGTTGGCATTCCAGACACTTCAGTGGCGAGCCTTTGCCCACGCTGGCCAATCTTGCGAACTATTGCATTCGCAATCGCTATTTTTTGAACATTGAAATCAAACCGACACCTGGTGTTGAATTCAAAACAGGTGAGGTCGTGGCTCAACAAGCGGCTCTTCTTTGGCAGCACGAAGAAGTACCACCACTTTTAAGCTCTTTTCAGGTGGAATCTTTAAAAGGGGCTCAGCAAGCCGCACCGCAATTGCCCAGAGGTTTGTTGCTGCACAACCTGCCTGATGCTTGGCTAGAAACTGCCAAGACCTTGGATTGCAGCGCCGTCGTCTGCCAATATGCCTTGTGGACACCCAGTATGGTGGCTGCTGTTCATGCCGCTGGCATGCGTTGTTTAAGCTACACCGTCAACGACGAATGGGCTACCCAACATCTGATGGCATTGGGAACAGACGGCATCATCACTGACCGGGTCGATGCTTTCAGCCCCGCAACTTGAAACGCATTTGCAAAGCCCACTCTAAGGTGGCACAAACCAAAACAAGCGCGCCATAGGTCGCCATTTTGCCGTCGTTCCCCGTTATCACCAGACCCACTACCAGCACGGCCAAGCCACAAACGGCATTCAGCAGCCACCGCCAAAGCCACTTGATTTGAGACTGACGCCTGAACTGGAACGAGCTCCAGAGCGTGATCCCCAAGGAAAGTACCAGCGCAGGCAAGCCGAAATTCGCCAAATGCCAAAATACGTCATCCCAAGTCATTCATTTCCTTCTCTGTTGGTACAGGTTTTATAATCTGAAACATGGCAGTCTGGGCATTGGGGTTAAACCACACAACAGCTCCGCTCGATTTGCGCGGGCGGTTTGCCTTTGCCTTGGACCAATTGCCACCTACTTTGAAGCAACTCAGGGGCAACTTGGCCTCGCATACAGCGCGCCAACCTGAAGCCGCCATTCTCTCAACTTGCAACCGCACAGAAATTTATTGTGCCGCAGATCAGCTTGTGGTTGATGAAACTCTGAATTGGCTAGCGCAAACAGGTGGTGTCTCTGCCCATGAGCTGCGCGCCCACACTTACATGCTTGAAGAAGGCCATGTGGCCAGGCATGCCTTCAGAGTGGCCAGCGGTCTCGATTCCATGGTCTTGGGAGAAGCTCAAATTCTGGGTCAACTCAAAGATGCCGTCAGAGCCGCTGAAGAGGCCGGCGCCTTGGGCAGTACCCTGAACCAATTGTTCCAACGCAGTTTTGCAGTGGCCAAAGAAGTTCGTTCTACCACTGAAATTGGTTCCCACTCCATCAGCATGTCAGCAGCAGCAGTTCGCTTGGCGGGCCAAATTTTTGAAGACCTCAGCAAAATCAAAGTTTTGTTTGTGGGTGCGGGCGAAATGATTGAGTTGGTGGTCACCCACTTTGCTGCCAAAAACCCTCACAGCATGGCCATTGCAAATCGCAGTATGGATCGCGGTGAAAAACTCGCCGATCGATTTGGAGCCGAGGTCATGCGCCTGTCTGAACTGCCCGATCGACTGCATGAGTTTGATGCCGTCATCAGTTGCACAGCCAGCACTTTGCCCTTGATTGGCTTGGGTGCTGTAGAGCGCGCTTTGAAAAAACGCCGCAATCGGCCCATGTTCATGGTGGATTTGGCGGTGCCGCGCGACATCGAACCCGAAGTTAAGTCCTTAGAAGACGTTTACCTCTATACCGTTGACGACTTGGCCAGTGTCATTCAAACAGGCCAAGCACATCGGCAAGCTGCAGTGGCCGAAGCAGAGGTGATCATTGACGCAGGTGTCCAGAGCTTTATGCACTGGATGCACCAACGTGGCAGCGTGCCACTCATTCAGCAACTCAATGCGCAAGCCGATGAATGGCGCGAAGCTGAAATGGCCCGTGCCCGCAAATTGTTGGCGAAGGGTGAGGACCCAGAAAAAGTGCTGGAGGCACTTTCACGTGGCTTGACTCAAAAGATGCTGCATGGCGCTATGGCAGAACTGAGAGAAGCAGATCCCGAACACGCGGCCCAAGCCACTCATGCCGTTCAACGTCTTTTCTTGCGCAAAGAACGCTAGCGACCATCGCCCAAGCCTGCGCCGCATTGAGATTGACTCAATGCCTCCTCCAATTTTTCGCAAAGACTCATGAAACCCTTTTTACGTCACCAGCTTGAGCGGTATGCCCAGCGTCTAGAAGAGCTGGACTTTTTGCTGTCGCGCGAAGACATCATGGCCGACATGAATCAGTTTTTAAAACTGTCACGCGAGCATGCTGAGGTGAGTGCTTTGGCCAAACGTTATGCACGGTATTTAGAACGCAGCAGCGATTTAGAAGCAGCCCATGCCATGCTAGAAACCAGCAGCGAAGACATCGACATGCAAGCCATGGCCCACGAGGAAATACAAAGTGCCTCCCTAGAAATGAGCGATTTGGAAGCTGAGTTGCAGCGCATGTTGCTGCCCAAAGACCCCGACGATGCACGACCTGCTTTTTTGGAAATTCGCGCAGGAACAGGCGGCGACGAGTCAGCGCTTTTTGCTGGCGACTTGCTTCGCATGTACACCAAGTTTTGTGAGCGCAAAGGCTGGCGTGCCGAAATCATGTCGGAGTCTGCCAGTGAGCTAGGTGGCTACAAAGAGGTGGTCATTCGCATCGAAGGTGACAACGTGTTTGGCACCCTGCGCTTTGAATCGGGTGGCCACCGTGTCCAACGCGTGCCGACCACCGAAACACAAGGCCGTATTCACACCAGCGCATGCACCGTAGCCGTTCTCGCAGAGCCCGACGAAGCCCAAGCTGTGACCATCAACCCTGCCGATTTGCGCATTGACACCTACCGCGCCAGCGGAGCGGGTGGTCAGCACATCAACAAAACAGACTCTGCAGTGCGCATCACGCATATTCCTACGGGCATAGTGGCGGAGTGCCAAGACGATCGCAGCCAACACCGCAACAAAGCAAAAGCCATGCAGGTTTTATCGGCACGCATTCAAGAAAAAGATCGCAACGAGCGTGCCGCCAAAGATGCGGCATTGCGCAAAGGGCTCATTGGCAGTGGCGACCGGTCAGACCGAATTCGCACCTACAACTTTCCGCAAGGACGCCTCACAGATCACCGCATCAACCTCACCTTGTACAAGCTAAGTTTCATCATGGAAGGTGACTTGGAAGAAGTGACACAGTCACTTCAGAATGCCAGGCAGGCCGAGCAATTGGCTGATTTGGAATCAAGCCTGCCATCATGAACGTGGCGCAATGTTTAACCCGTGGCCAAGTGTTGGGACTGCCCCGACTGGAAGCCCAAATTTTGTTCTTGCATGCCGCAGGCAGATCGCTGCACGACCGCGCATGGCTGTTGGCGCACGATACCGATGAGGTATTGCCTGAACACATGGCAGCCTTTGAAGCACTGGCACAGCGCCGACTGCAACATGAACCCGTGGCCTACATCGTGGGGCAAAAAGAGTTTTTTGGACTTAACTTGGTCATCGACAAGCGTGTGCTTGACCCCAGGGCTGACACCGAAGTGTTGGTGGATTGGGCCTTGGCATGCGGTGTAGGCTTAGAGCGCCCCCGATACCTTGATTTAGGGACAGGCAGTGGCGCTATCGCATTGGCACTCAAATCTCAACTTTCAGAGGCCGAAGTTCTGGCCGTGGACAACAGCGCAGAGGCTTTGAGCCTTGCTGCCCACAATGCCCACAATTTGGCACTGAATGTTAACTTCCTCCAAAGCAACTGGTTCTCTCAAGTTCAAGGTAAATTCAATGTGCTGGTGTCCAATCCCCCCTACATTGAAGACCATGACGGCCACTTGGCAATGCTGACCCACGAACCCCTTCAAGCCTTGGCAAGTGGCCCTGATGGCTTGGAGGACATCAAGAAAATCGTTCAAAACGCCCCAAATCACTTGGAAGCGGGTGGTTGGCTGCTCCTAGAGCATGGTTGGAAGCAAGCGACAGCGGTTAGAGGCCTGCTTAAGAAAGCCGGATTCAAGCATGTCCAGTCCAAGTTAGACTTGGCAGGCATTGAGCGTTGCTCCGGGGGCCAAAAATAGACCCTTGCCTGCAAATACCCCGCCAACATGAAATAATCAACCCATTGACAGTTAAAGAGGATTTCCCATGAGCGATACCCAAGCCCGCATTGATGATTTGGTCAAACAAAACGAAGTACTGCTTTTCATGAAAGGCAGCGCCAGCTTTCCCATGTGCGGCTTCTCTGGTCGTGCCATTCAAATTTTGAAGGCTTGCGGCGTTGATCCGAAGGCTGTTAAAACAGTCAATGTGTTGGACGACGCTGAAATTCGCAATGGCATTAAGGAATACAGCAACTGGCCTACCATTCCTCAGTTGTATGTGAAGGGCGAATTTGTGGGCGGCTCCGACATCATGATGGAAATGTACGAGTCGGGTGAACTGATACAAGTGCTGGGCACCACGCCCAAAGAATAAGCACTCTAGCAGTGTGAGTTTCAGCTTCTACATGGAAGCTTGAAACATAAAATGGTTTCAGTCTACTGGCTGAAGCCATTTTTTTTGAGCTGCCAAGACAGATTGGGGATAAGCAGATTGCCCACGGCTGCCGTTGTAACGGCCGAGCGCGTAAAACAGGTCACCCTTTTCTCGCTCTAGCATGTGGCGCAAGATGACACAACCAAAACGAAGCTGCGTTTGGGTATGAAACAAAACACTTTCGTTGCCATCGCCAATGCTGCGCGTCCAAAAGGGCATGACCTGCATATAACCCCTGGCACCAGCGCTTGAGATGGCGTATTTTCTAAAGGCACTCTCAACTTCAATCAAGCCCAACACCAAGGACAAAGACAAACCGGCACGCCTGGCCTCATACCAAACTGTGTGCAAAAACTCAGAACGATCGTCTGGATGTTTCATCCATTGGCTTAAGCGATGCGAGGCTTTGTTTGTCCACTCATTGAACTGCTTCTTCTCAAGCTCTGTATTGAGAACTGGCACGGGTGGGCCGCTCTGTAAAACCGCCTGACTGAGTGCAGTTCGAATTGAATCTGAGAGTACCTCTTCGGCTTGGTTGCCCGCCCAAGCGGATTGAGTGAATGCATGAGTCAACAGCAAAGAGGGTGTAACGAGGCTTGAAACAAATCCACGCCCTCCGCCCCGAATAGCTTGGCGCAAAAATTTGCGCCGATGCAAATTCATGCGCTTGTCTTTCAGTGGGCCTGCGCCACTTTGCTGAAGACAAAGGCGGCAATGTCAGCAAGCGCCACAGCCGTGGCCGCTTCGTCGCGGCGGTGTTGGTATTCCACCTTGCCTTCTTTCAGGCCACGATCGCCCAACGTCACGCGGTGTGGCACGCCAATGAGTTCCCAATCGGCGAACATGGCACCAGGGCGCTCGCCCCGGTCGTCTAGCAAGACGTCCACACCCGCTGCCATGAGATCGGCATAGAGCTTTTCAGATGCGGCTTTGACATCGGGGCTGCGATCGGCACCAATGGGACAAATGACCACAGTGAAAGGCGCAATGGCATCGGGCCAAATGATGCCCTTGGCATCGTGGTTTTGCTCAATGGCTGCAGCGGGCAAGCGCGTGACACCAATGCCGTAGCAACCCATTTCTAAAAATTGGGGTTTGCCGTTTTCATCCAAGAAAGTGGCGTTCATGGCTTGGCTGTACTTGGTGCCCAAATAAAACACATGGCCTACTTCAATGCCGCGTTCAATGGCCAAGGCGCCCTTGCCATCAGGCGACATATCGCCATCGACCACATTGCGCAAATCGGCCACCATCATGGGCTCGGGCAAATCACGCCCCCAATTCACACCTGTGATGTGGTGGTCGGGTTGATTGGCGCCGCAAATCCAGTCGGCCATGACAGCCACTTCACGGTCGGCCACCACGTTCAAAGGCTTCTTCAAATTCAAAGGCCCAAGGTAGCCAGGCTTGCAGCCAAAGTGCTCGTCAATTTCTGTCAATGTGGCAAAACGGAAGCCTACATTCAAGCCTGGCAACTTGCCCACTTTGACTTCGTTCATGTCATGGTCGCCACGAAGCAACAGCAGCCAAACCTTGGCAGCTTTGATGTTGCCCTGCTCGTCCGTTTCATCGGTGGCCAAGACCAAAGATTTCACAGTGGTCGACAAAGGCACGCCCAACAAGGCTGCAACATCTTCGCAAGTGCTCTTGCCAGGGGTTGGCGTCAAGGTTTGGGGTTTGCCAGCGGAAGGCCGTGCCTGCGCAGGTGCCAATGCCTCTGCCTTTTCCATGTTGGCCGCGTAATCGCTTTGAGGGCAATACACGATGGCGTCTTCGCCGGTGGCCGCAATCACTTGGAATTCTTCGCTCAAATCACCACCAATGGCACCGCTGTCGGCGGCCACTGCGCGGTAGCTCAAACCAAAACGATCGAAAATTTTGCGGTACGCATCGGCCATGATCTTGTAGCTTTGTTTGGCCGAAACTTGGTCGCGATCAAAGCTGTAAGCGTCTTTCATGATGAACTCACGACCGCGCATCAAGCCAAAGCGGGGACGACGCTCGTCACGGAATTTGGTTTGAATTTGGTAAAAGTTTTTCGGTAACTGTTTGTAGCTGCGCAACTCTTGCCGCGCTACATCCGTGATCACTTCTTCGCTGGTGGGCTGCACCACAAAATCACGGCCATGGCGGTCCTTGATGCGTAACAGCTCAGGGCCCATCTTTTCAAAGCGTCCGGTCTCTTGCCACAACTCAGCGGGTTGAACCACTGGCATGGTCATTTCAATGGCGCCAGCGCGGTTCATTTCTTCGCGCACGATGGCTTCCACTTTGCGAATCACGCGCAGTCCCATGGGCATGTAGTTGTAGATGCCAGCGCCCAAGCGCTTAATCATGCCGGCGCGCATCATGAGTTGGTGGCTCACCACCTCGGCGTCTGCTGGCGCTTCTTTGAGGGTGGAAATTAAAAATTGACTGGCTTTCATGGGCTAATTCCAAGCGTACTCAGGGTGAGTCCTAATGTTGCACAGAACCGTCCGTGCATAATGGACACAGTTTAAAAATTTGGGATTTGATTATGCTTGACCGCGAAGGCTTTCGGCCTAACGTCGGCATCATTCTGCTCAACCAGAAAAATCAGGTGTTTTGGGGCAAGCGCATCCGAACCCACAGTTGGCAGTTTCCGCAGGGCGGCATTGACCGGGGCGAAAGCCCTGAACAGGCCATGTTCCGAGAACTGCACGAAGAAGTGGGGCTCCTGCCGGAGCATGTGCGCATCGTGGCCCGAACCCGAGATTGGTTGCGCTATGAAGTGCCTGATCGTTTCATCAGAAGAGACGCTAGGGGCCATTACAAGGGCCAAAAGCAAATATGGTATTTGCTTCAACTGGTCGAGCCCGACTGGAACATCAACCTGCGCGCCACCAGCCACCCCGAGTTTGACGCTTGGCGCTGGAACGACTTTTGGGTGCCGCTCGATGTGGTGGTGGAATTCAAACGAGGCGTCTACGAAATGGCGCTCACTGAGTTGTCCAGATACTTGCCCCGCTATGACAGCCGAGGACGAGGTTACCGCGGCGCGCCGCGGCCTCGAAACAACATCAACGAAGGCGAAGGCGAAAACTGTGAACCACAAGGCTCTGAAGTTTCAATGACGGTGCAGTTTGGTTTCATGCACACTCAAATCCGCATGGAGTTGCCACCGGGTGGCAGTTTTGACCCAGATCCTCAGAACAGTTTAGAAAAGCCAAAACCCGAAGATCCTTGAAAAAGGGGCTTTGAATGCCCCTTTTGACTTGAAGAAGTGATGGATCAGCGCGTCAAGATCAAGTTGTCGCGATGCACAAATTCTGACTCAGCCACATAGCCCAACAAGCCCTCAAACTCTGAAGAGGGTTTGCGGCAAATGAGTCTGGCTTCGGTACTGGCGTAATTGGCCAAGCCACGCGCAATTTCCAGTCCGTTCACATCGCGTATAGCGATCACATCGCCTCGAGAAAAATCGCCCTCGACATGCGTCATGCCAATCGCAAGCAAGCTCTTACCTTCGGCTTGTAATTTAGAAGCAGCCCCAGGATCGACTGTGACCGCACCGCGCAGTTGTAAATGATCGGCCATCCACTGTTTGCGCGCTTGTTGTTTTTGCGTTTGGGCGACCAGCAAGGTGCCAATGGGCTCGCCTTTGCACAAGCGAATGAGGGCGTCGGGTTCACGGCCCCAAGCAATGACAGTGGATGCGCCTGAACCGGCGGCACGCTTGGCCGCCAAAATTTTGGTGATCATGCCGCCACTGCCAATACTAGAGCCCACGCCACCGGCCATGGCCTCTAAAGCTGGATCTCCGGCACGGGCTTCGTGCACAAATTCGGCAGCAGGGTTTTTGCGAGGATCTGCGGTGTACAAACCTTTTTGATCGGTCAAGATCACTAAGGCATCGGCTTCCACCAAGTTGGCTACCAAGGCACCTAAGGTGTCGTTGTCGCCAAACTTAATTTCATCGTTCACCACCGTATCGTTTTCGTTGATAACGGGAAGCACTTTGTGTTGCAACAAAGTGAGCAAGGTAGACCGGGCGTTTAAATAACGTTCGCGATCAGCCAGGTCGGCATGCGTCAGAAGCACCTGCGCACTGCCCAAACCGTTTTCACGCAATTTGGTTTCGTACATTTGCGCCAAACCCATTTGGCCCACCGCAGCGGCAGCTTGCAAAGCATGAATTTCTTGGGGGCGTGTGGCCCAACCCAAACGCTTCATGCCTTCGGCAATGGCCCCACTGGACACCATGATGACCTCGCGACCGTCTTTGGCCATGAGTGCCATCTGGCGGCACCATTCACCGATGGCCGCTTCGTCTAGACCGCGTCCTTCGTTGGTGACCAAACTGGAGCCGACCTTGACCACGATGCGCCGCGCATCGCGCAAAACAGTGGACGTAAAAGGCTGGCTCATGGTGCTCAATGTATCGCAAATGCAGAAGATTCAAGTTGCCGAATCAATTAGAGGGGAGGTTCCTCAACAAACCGTGGATCAATGTAGACCGGTTCTTGCTCTTGAATTTGCTGCGCTTTGATGTGCTGAAAAATCGTCTTGATCAAAGTCTCACAACCTTCACGGGTGAGCGCAGAAATTTCAAACACAGGGCCTTTGTATTTGAAGCGCTTGATGAAGTCTTTGACACGGGCTTCGCGCTCTTCAACCGGCACCATGTCAAGTTTGTTGAGCACCAACCAACGCGGCTTGTCGTACAAAGCTTTGTCGTACTTTTTGAGCTCGCCCACGATGGCTTTGGCTTGCGCCACAGGATCGACTGTTTCATCAAAGGGTGCAAAGTCAATCATGTGCAACAACAAGCGCGTGCGCTGCAAATGCCGCAAGAACAAATGGCCCAAACCAGCGCCATCAGAAGCGCCCTCAATGAGGCCTGGCACATCGGCCACCACAAAGCTTTGCTCAGGGCCGACGCGCACCACGCCCAAATTGGGGTGCAAAGTGGTGAACGGGTAGTCTGCAATTTTGGGGCGAGCGTTGGAAATGGCGGCAATCAGTGTGGACTTGCCTGCATTGGGCATGCCCAACAATCCCACATCGGCCAAGACCTTCAACTCGAGCTTGAGTTCTTTTTTCTCGCCCGGCCAGCCGGGTGTTTTTTGACGCGGCGCACGATTGATGGCGCTCTTAAAGCGCATATTGCCAAAACCACCATCGCCGCCCTTGGCAATCATGAGAACCTCGCCGGGTTGTAACAGCTCATACAAGACCTCGCCCGTTTCGGCGTCGGTGATGATGGTGCCTACAGGCATTTTCAAAGTGATATCGTCGCCCATGGCGCCAAACATGTCGGAGCCCATGCCGTGCTGGCCGCGCTTGGCCTCGTGCCTGCGAGAGTAACGGAAATCAACCAAGGTATTGAGGTTAGGGTCGGCCACTGCAAACACATGGCCACCGCGGCCACCATCGCCGCCGTTGGGACCGCCAAATTCTTTGTACTTCTCATGCCGGAACGAGACGCAGCCGTTCCCGCCATCGCCTGCGGCGATGTCAATATAGGCTTCGTCAACGAATTTCATGATGTTTCCAGTTTCTATTCCAGTTTGTCTATTTTAATTTTGAGCTCTGGAACAAAAAAGCCCCGACTCGGCGGGGCTCTTTGCGCAATGGCTGACGCTGTTTAAGCAGCAGTCACGTTCACCATTTGCTTTTTCAGAGCACCTTTGAAGCCGAACGACACGTGGCCGTCGATCAAAGCGAACAATGTGTGGTCTTTGCCAATGCCCACATTGTTGCCGGGGTGGAACTTGGTACCACGCTGACGAACAATGATGGCGCCTGCAGTGATGAGTTCACCACCGAAAGCTTTTACACCGAGCATTTTGGGCTGCGAATCGCGCCCGTTTCGCGTAGAGCCGCCGCCTTTTTTCTGTGCCATGACCTGTGCTCCTTAGCCGGCAATCGCGCCAATTTGCAGTTCTGTGTACTGCTGGCGATGACCTTGACGTTTTTGATAGTGCTTGCGACGGCGCATCTTGAAGATGTGCACTTTGTCGTGCTTGCCGTGTGCCAACACTGTGACAGTAACAGTTGCGCCGGACACCAGGGGCGTACCAACTTTCAGATCTGCGCCGTTGCCGACTGCCAGAACCTGGTCGAATACGATTTCCTGGCCCACGTCCGCAGCAATCTGTTCTACTTTAATTTTTTCACCAGCAGCAACACGATACTGTTTGCCACCGGTTTTTATGACCGCGTACATAATGACCTCTTCATGGAATTCCTAGGACGAACCCTAAGGAACCGCGGATTTTAGCACGTACTTTTGAGACTTGACAAGCCCCTGACGCACAATTCATTGCAGCCCCCCATTGTCGTTTTCGCTCTCTATAATCATGCCAATAAACAGAAACCCCATCGAAAACCCAAGTTTTCAGGCGGTTCTGCCCACAAATCCAGTTTTAAAAGCCATTTTGTCTACCTCCGCGCCATCCTTTCAAGCCTCCCCAGCCTCGGCCTTGGCTCTGGTGGCCAGGGATTTGGCCCAGGTCGACGAGGTCATCGCAAAGCGCTTGAGTTCGGGGGTGCCCCTGGTCGGCCAAGTTGCCCAGTACATCATTTCAGCAGGCGGCAAGCGGCTGAGGCCTGTCATTTTATTGCTCACCTGCGGAGCTTTGGGCTACCAAGAAGCGCACAAATACAGCATGGCCGCTGTAGTGGAGTTCATTCATACGGCCACATTGCTGCACGACGATGTGGTGGACGAGTCGACACTGCGGCGTGGCCGCCCTACTGCCAACGAAAATTTTGGCAATCCAGCCAGCGTGTTGGTAGGCGACTTTCTGTATTCCCGCGCTTTCCAAATGATGGTGGATGCTGGCAGCATGCGCATCATGCAAGTCTTGGCCGATGCCACCAACATCATTGCAGAGGGTGAAGTTCTGCAACTCATGAACATGCACGACGCTTCTTTGGACGAAGAGGCCTATTTACACGTCATTCGGTCTAAAACAGCCAAATTGTTTGAGGCCAGTGCTCGTTTGGCAGCCATCTTGGCCAAAACCTCACCTGAATTGGAAGCGGCCTGCGCAAACTATGGCCAAGCCTTGGGCACTGCATTTCAAGTGATTGACGATGTTTTGGATTACGAGGGCAATGCCGCTGAAATGGGCAAGAACCTTGGCGATGATTTGCGCGAAGGCAAAGCCACCCTGCCCCTCATTTTGGCCATGCAACGAGGTACGCCAACGCAGCGAGATCTGATTCAAAAGGCCATCGAAACAGGCTCTGTTGACCAACTAAGCAGTGTGATTGCCATCGTCCGCGATACGGGTGCTCTTGAAGCCAGCCGCAAAGCGGCTGTGTCAGAAGCTCAGCGTGCCGTAGATGCGGCGCAGCGCCTGCCTGATGGCGAATACAAAGATGCTTTGGTGGCTTTGGCGTCCCAATTGTTAGAACGCCGTACTTAGAGCCCTTAGGGGTAAGCAGCCACTAATTGCGAAAACCTCGCCATGTCAATGTTGCCGCCACTGACAACCACGCCTACTTTTTGCCCCTTCAACGATTCGCTCGCTTGCATGGCAGCTGCCAATGAAAGGCAGCCCGTGGGTTCGACAATCATTTTCATGCGCTCGGCATAAAAGCGCATGCATTGGACCAGTTGCGCATCTGTCACGGTGTGAATGTCGTCCACCAAAGCTTTGATAATTTCAAAAGTGATGGCGCCCACCATGGGCGTTTGTGCACCATCGGCAATGGTCACGGGGGTTGCAATTTTGACCCGTTCACCTTTTCTAAATGATTGCTGAACATCGTTGCCCGCCTCGGGCTCTACGCCCACGATTTGACAATAGGGTGAGAGCGCCTTGGCGGCCATTGCACTGCCACTTAAAAGCCCGCCGCCGCCCAAACAAACAAAGAGAACATCCAACTCACCCACTTCTTTGAACAACTCCAACGCGGCAGTTCCTTGACCGGATAAAACATCAGGATGATCAAAGGGAGGGACGAAAGTCAGACCCTGAGAATTGGCCAAGTCTGTAGCCAGGGCACTTGCGTCCTCAGAATATCGGTCATAGCCGATGACCTTTGCGCCGTAGCCTTGTGTGGCCGCCAACTTAGCGGGCGCGGCATCGTGCGGCATGAAAATGGTGGCGGGAATTTGAAGAATACGCGCCGACAAGGCCACGGCTTGCGCATGGTTACCCGAAGAATAAGCCACCACCCCTGCCCGCCTTTGCGCATCGTTCAATTTGGCCAAAGCATTGAACCCGCCTCTGAACTTGAATGCACCCATGCGTTGAAAGTTTTCACATTTCACATAAACTTTTGCCTGCAGTTGCTGATTCAAGGAAGTCGACTGCATCACAGGCGTCTTGTGCGCAACCCCCTCAAGCCGTGCAGCCGCGGCCAAAACATCGTCAAAGGTGGGCAAAGAGGGAAGCATGAGCGGTGCGATGCTTTAGCGACGGATGGCAGAAGTCATGAGTTTGCCAAGCTTTTCAAAATAATCAATGCTGGCTTGGGTAGGCACTAAATATTTGATCTTGTGATTTTTCTCAGTCTGAAAAACTTGAATCAAGCCAGCTTTTTTCAGCACCTCAATGCGCCGGTGGATGGTGGCTGGGCTGGCAATCTCACTTAAATCCATGGTTTCTGTCACTACCATGGGGTGGCCTTGAGCGTTCTTAATCGCAATGGTCTCAAGCAACTTTTTCCCAATCTCATCAATGCCAGAGAAGTCAATGTGGGATTGACGCAAGGCTTCTGCGAGCACCAAATATCGCAAGTAAATTTGTTTCATGAAGGTTTGTCTGATGGGGAATTTAATTACCAGGATTTCTGGGCTCGTTGGCTGACGGTTGCGATCGTTGAATCAAGAATTTGAAAGCCATTAAAACCATTAGAGTACCCGCCCAGTTGCTCAAAGCCATGACACTGAAACTATTCAACAAGTTTTCAGTAAGGCCTTGTGAAAAAAACCAAACTTGATGAAGCAGTGCGCTGAGCGTAGCGAAAAGCAATGAAATTTTCAACAAGGCGAGCGGTGAGACCACTTTAAATTCAGGGTCCAAACCAAGAAATCTCACACTCAGCTTGCGTGCCAACCAAGGTGAGAAGCCTGCAACGCAACCGGTGATGAACGCAAATTCTAGGCCCAAATCAGGGTGAACTTGATAGTTCCAAAGCATGCCACCTAATGCGATCCCCAAAGCACCCCATTCCAATGCCAGTAGAACCAAGATGAACCTGAAACCACTTGGAAAAAACACCCAGTGCACATCGAATGAAAACTCAGAATCGCCCAAGAGCCATTCGTTTGTATAAAGCGCTAGGTAATAAACAGACGCAGAAAGCACAATGATCAAGAGTTTGTTCAGCGATTTCATGTGACGTTTTTTGAAATTCTTTCAACCAGCAAAGCGGCATACTGATCGATGATGTTTTGTGGCTCCTCTGGCGGCTGGACCAGGGCACTGGCTGGAGGGTAAAACCACTCCAACATGGCGCTGTCTGCAAGTCTGGCTCTGGCAATCAATTGAGATGTCACCAAGAAACGTCTAGCAACGACAACCCAAGGCACCACAACGCCTAGTTTAACTTCTAAATTTTGTGTGGCAGCGTCAATGATGACATTGCCCGCACGGCAAGCCACATGCCCGTTCCACTCGGGGGAAGCTTGTTGATTGCTTAGAAAGCCAACCACAAAATTGCGAGTCTGATCACTGTACCAAAGTTGGCAGGGCATCAACTCGTTGCGAATGGCAAACTTATTCAATACTTCTTGAGAAATGCGAGAAGTCAATGAACAATAAGTTCTTAGTTCAGCGGGCACATGCTCATAGAAAGCCAAACGCAATTCATCGACGATTTGGTTTTCTGCATCCGTCAGAATGTTCATTAAGTACAAAGAAGTTAATAATTTAGCATCACATGATTATAGTTAATACTTTTTATTTTGATAAGAATTTACTTAGACTGTAAATTTCGATATTCAGCGGTGGAAAGTATTGCGCCGTTTTGCTTGACAATGTGCGGTGGCAACGTGCCATCCTTTCACATGTCCATTTGATGGAGATTTCACCATGTCAGAAATTCGCCCTGCCAGCCAAAGGCCAGAACCGCCTCGAGTACAACAAGAACGGCCCGTCAAAACGGAGCAAAAGGTCAAAAATGATCCACCGCCAAAAATGGAGCCTCAACGCGAAGTAGTTCGGCAAGAGGTCAGATCAAATGACAAGCCCAAAGGCGGCAACGTCGACATCACGGTCTAAGTTTTAAAGGGGGCGCATGACTTAAAATGACCCCTTAAATCTTCACACAGAAAGTAGACCCCATGGGCGCCCAGTGGAAAGCAAAAGGCAAGGCACAAGCCGCAGACGCTAGAGGCAAACTCTTTGGGCGCTTGGCCAAAGACATCATGGTGGCCGCCAAGAGTGGGGCCGATCCCGCCGCCAACTCTCGCCTGCGCTTGGTCGTAGAGCAAGCTCGCAAGGTCTCTATGCCCAAAGACACGCTAGAGCGCGCCATCAAAAAAGGCGCCGGCTTGTTGGGCGACCCCGTTAATTTTGAACGCGTTATTTACGAAGGTTTTGCGCCCCATCAGGTGCCTTTGATGGTCGAGGCACTTACCGATAACCTCAACCGGACCGCCTCTGAAGTTCGCGTGCTTTTCCGCAAAGGACAACTGGGCTCTTCAGGTTCTGTGTCTTGGGATTTTGACCATGTGGGCATGATTGAAGCAGAAGCTTCCAAAGCTGATGCAGATGCCGAGATGGCCGCCATTGAAGCTGGTGCACAAGACTTTGAAGCCGCCGATGAAGACGGTGTGACGGTGTTCATCACAGACCCAACAGATCTAGATTTGGTCAGCAAGGCTTTGCCCGAGCATGGCTTCACGGTGTTGTCCAACAAGTTGGGCTACAAACCCAAAAACCCCGTTAACCCTGCCAACCTCAGCGCCGAGCAGCTTGAGGAAGTAGAAAACTTTTTGGCTGCCATTGATGGCAATGATGACGTTCAAAACGTTTTTGTAGGCTTGGCCAATTAAGCATCATTTCGCTGCAGGCTTGGGTTTTTCGGGGCCCGTTGCTTTTTCTAAGCAGACAATTTTGCCGGGTTTTTCTTTGTATTCAAATTTAGGACATGCACTGGGATTGCTGTTCTTTTCAACATGCTGTGGCAATGAATCTGCTGTTGGTTTAGGACGCGGAATGCGCTCAGGCACTGCTGACCGTTCTGGTTTCTTTTTATCATCCGCTTTGGGTGGGTCTGCTGCGTTGGCATTGAAAGCCAACAGGATGATCCCTAAAAATAAAAATTTATAGTGCCTCGCAGTCCCTGCATTGAACCACATGACATTCTGATTCAATTTTTCAATTTGAACAAGCAGGCTGCCACACTACCGCACAAATTCTTGCATTTCGAGTTTGAACCGAGCCTCTGACATCCATTTCGAACCTTTCGAGAATTTTTTTCGTGTCCGCTTGCGTGTCGATGGCGTGCTGCAAGAAATACCACCGCCACCATTTGAGTTGAAAGAACAAATCGTTTCGTGCATCAAAGTTTTGTCGCGCTTAGACATTGCAGAAAAACGTTTACCGCAAGACGGTCGCATGAACCTTGGCCTCAAAAATACACAGCGCCTGAATTTACGGGTGAGTACATTGCCGACACTCTTTGGCGAAAAGATTGTGGTGCGCATATTGCCAACCGATTTGGCAAAGCTCAACTTAGAGCACTTGGGTTATGGCCTTGCCGACAAACAAAAAATGCTTGACGCCATCCAAAAACCACATGGCATGGTTTTGGTCACAGGGCCTACGGGTTCAGGCAAGTCGCAATCTTTGTATGCCTGTTTGAACTTACTGAACCGGGTTGAAGTCAATATTGCCAGCGTAGAAGACCCCTCTGAAATTCAGTTGCCAGGCATCAACCAAGTCAATGTGAAAGAAAAAATTGGCCTGAATTTCGCCACATCACTTCGCGCCTTTTTACGCCAAGACCCCGACATCCTCATGGTGGGAGAAATCAGAGACCATGAAACGGCAGACATTGTCATGAAGGCTTCGCAAACAGGTCATTTGGTGCTGTCCACTTTGCACACACAAGACGCACCCAGCGCTTTGGTTCGCCTGCGCAACATGGGCGTTGCAGCCTACAACTTAGCCTCTAGCATCAGCCTCATTTCTGCACAGCGCTTGGTTCGCCGCTTGTGCGTGCACTGTCGAACGCCCATCAGTGTGTCTTCTCAATCACTGAAAGAATTAGGTTTCCAGTCTTTCACCCACCAAGCCGCACCACAGCATCATTTTTATTCTGCACAAGGCTGTTCACAGTGCCACAAGGGCTATTGGGGGCGAATTGGTTTGTTCCAAGTCATGCCGATTACAGCGGCATTGCAGCATTTGATTTTGCACAATGCCAGTGGCCATGAACTGACAGCACAAGCCGAAAAAGAGGGCATCAACACGCTGCGACATGCAGGACTTCTACAAGCCTCCATGGGCACCACCTCTTTGTCCGAAGTACTGGCGCATACCGATGTCACTTGATGCGGCCCTCTCACGTGCAGTCGCCAGGCGGCAGGCTGCGCCCCTTCGCAGGCTGAAAAGCAAGGCTGTGCCGGCCAAAACACTGAGCGTTTTCACGCGGCAGTGGTCTGCGCTCATGAGTGCAGGTATTCCACTGTCGCAGGCTTTTGAATTACTCAGTCAAAGCATTGTGGGCAATCGTTCTACTCAGAAGGCCTTTGGCAACACACTGCAAACACTTCGCAACGAGGTCAATGCAGGCCAGTCACTGCACACTGCTTTTCAAAAGCATCCGCAAGTTTTCAATCAACATTACTGCAGTTTGTTGCACGCAGGCGAGTCAGCTGGTATTTTGGACAGCATATTGAGCCGCTTGGCAGATACCCTTGAAGCCCATGCCGCCCTGAAAGCCAAACTCAAAAATGCGCTCATTTACCCAGCAAGCATCTTGGTCATCGCCGTCATTGTGATGGTGGTCATCTTGTTGTGGGTGGTGCCTGTCTTTGAAGATGTTTTCAAGAGCATGGGCGCGTCATTGCCTTGGGCAA
This sequence comes from Limnohabitans sp., assembly GCA_021300495.1. Lineage (GTDB taxonomy): Bacteria > Pseudomonadota > Gammaproteobacteria > Burkholderiales > Burkholderiaceae_C > Limnohabitans_A. The sequence goes on from JAJTDK010000002.1 coordinate 67,233, forward strand.
CACAGCAATTGATCAACATGAGCTTTTGGGTGGGGCAATGGGCTGGCGTGCTTTCAGGATCGCTTTTGGCACTCATCGCATTGCTGCATGGGGTGCACCACAGGTCCTTGAAGCTCCAAATCATTTTTGAAAAAATGACATTTCAATGTCCTGTTGTGGGGCCGCTTTTGCAAGCCGCCATGATCGTCAAATGGGCACAAACCTTGTCGGCCTTGCTTCAGGCCGGCATACCTTTGGCCGAAGCACTGGCACCCGCTTCAGCCGCAACTGTGTCGCCCAATTTGGCACAAGCCACGCTGGCTATGGTGCAAAGCATTCAAGAGGGCCACAGTTTGAGCAAGGCCATGTCAAAATCCAACTTATTCTCTGCCATGACCATTCAGATGTGCGCCATAGGCGAAGAAACGGGATCACTTGATACCATGCTTGAACGCACAGCCAAACTCATGGAGTCCGATCTGAATCAACAAATTGGCAATCTGTCCACGCTCCTAGAGCCCGTCATCATGGTCGTGCTGGGCACGCTCATAGGCGGCATTTTGTTGGCCTTGTACATGCCCATCTTCAACTTAGGACAAGTCTTTTGATCACCCTCACTGCATGGCCTCAATTGTGGCTGCCACCAGGCAGCATGGGCTGGGTCATGCCCCATTTTGTAGAAGTCAGTTGGGCGCACATCATTTTGATGGCTGCCATTGGCTTGGTCATCGGCAGCTTTGTCAACGTGCTCATTCACCGTATACCGCAAATGATTTTGAGGGCTGACGAAAGTGGTCCCATTGGCCTCAATTTATCAACCCCCCGATCACACTGCCCTCACTGCCACCACACACTGAGTTGGTATGAGCTCATTCCGGTTTTGTCTTTTGTTGGGTGCTTTGGACGCTGCAAACATTGCAATGAGGCCATTTCCTTTCGCTACCCAGGGGTTGAACTCCTCACCGCTGTTTTGTTTTGCATGTCACTCCTGAAGTTTGGTTTTGGCTATACAGCCTTGCTAGGTGGTTTCTTCTGCGCTGCCCTTTTGGCCTTGGCCTGGATTGATGCCGAAACATTCCTCCTCCCAGATGTTCTGACCCAAGCCTTGCTGTGGGTGGGCCTCATTGGCAGCGCCATGTCGCTCACCCCCACCCCACTCATGCATTCATTGTCTGGTGCAGTTCTGGGCTATGGGCTTCTTTGGCTGGTCAGCTGGGGCTTTGAGAAAGTGGCGGGCAAAGAGGGTATGGGGCAGGGCGATCTCAAACTGCTGGCCGGCCTTGGCGCTTGGGTGGGGGTTTGGAGCCTTTTGCCTTTGCTCTTGTTGGCCTCTGTTTCTGGGCTGATTTTTGGGGTCATCCAAAAAATGAGGGGGCAACTGGGTCACAATGGACACTTCGCTTTTGGACCTTTTTTAGCCTTTTCTGGATTCGCATGTTTCTTTTTAGGCATTTCCATGGGGGCTTAACCCGTTGAGCCGCAAGCCACTTCGACTGGGGCTGACGGGCGGCATTGGCAGCGGCAAGAGCACGGTGGCCAGCATCATGGCCAGCTCGGGTGCGGCGGTCATGGATGCGGATGCAATTTCTAGGTCACTCACCATGCCCGGAGGGAGAGCCATTTCTGCCATATTGGCTGAATTTGGCGAGCAATTAATTGCCTCCGATGGCGCCATGAACAGAGACGCCATGCGAGCACTGGTCTTTTCCAACCCCGAGAGCAAGCGACAGCTTGAGGCCATCATTCACCCATTGGTGGGGCAAGTCCTTCAAGAAGAAAGTGTTGCCGCCATTGCGGCAGGCCATGCCTGCTTAGTCTATGACGTCCCCTTGTTGGTAGAGTCTGGCGAACGCTGGCGACGCCAAGTCGACTTGGTTTGCGTGGTCGACTGTGAGGTGGAAACTCAAATTCAAAGGGTGATGAGCAGAAACCAGCTGGGCCGGACAGAAATCGAGCGAATCATTTCTCAGCAAGCCAGTCGGCAACAGCGATTGGGCTGTGCCGATGCGGTCATTTTCAATGAAGGCATCGATTTAGCGCATTTGAAGCAACTGGTGCATGAAATGATGGCCCGCTTCGGGCTATGATCTTGGCACAGAAAGACGCAGCGTGATACTTTACGAATACCCCCTCAACGAACGAACTCGGACCTATTTGCGTCTGCAACATTTGTTTGCGCGTTTCAACCAGTTGAGCCAGCGTTCTGAAGCACTTGATCACCATTACGCGCTCACCACGATGTTTGAAATCATGGAAGTGGCTTCCCGCTCTGAATTGAAATCAGAAATTCTCAAAGACATTGAACGCCACAAACAGCAACTCAATAGCTACCGTGGCAACCCCTCCATTTCAGAGCAAGCCCTTGATCTGGTCATTGAACAACTCGACCAACGCTTCGAAGCGCTGAACAGCACGATTGGCAAAATAGGCAGTGCTTTGGGCGAAAGCGAATTTCTCAACAGCATTCGAAGCCGTTCAGCCATTCCTGGCGGAACATGCGAATTTGACTTGCCTGCTTACCACGCATGGCAACACCATGAGCCCGCCGCCAGGCAAGCCAATTTGTTCGATTGGTCGCAACACTTTGCGCCTTTGGCCAAAGCCATTCAACTCATTCTCAAAATGATGCGCGAATCAGGCAGCAACCAAAAAGTCATGGCAACGGGTGGCCAGCTTCAACAAAATTTACCGCAGGGTCGCAATTTTCAATTGCTTCGTTTGCGAATTGACGAAAGTTTAAACCTCACACCCGAGATCAGCTGTAACAGGCTGCTGGTCGTCATTCGGCTCATGCAACAACAAGCCGACGGCAAGCTGATTGCCAACAAAGAAGACACCCCCTTTGAAATGACGCTTTGCGCTTAAAGCGCAGGCCATGAGAACCTCCTGAGACAGATGAGTGAGCCATCCGCCAAGCCCAAACAAGTGAAGTGCCCCACCTGTGGCGGCCCCAGTCTTTTCAGCCCACAAAACACCTACCGTCCCTTTTGCAGCGCAAGATGCAAAGGGATTGACTTGGGTGCTTGGGCCAATGAGAGCTTCAGAGTGCCAGAAGACACGCCCCCCGATCAAGAAAATTATGGCGACCCTAAGTTGCAGTAACAAGGGCTTAGCTTGCAGCCTGATGCGTGTCACCCACAAAGCCACTTTCTTCGGCCAACCAAGTTAGAACAGGCACGGTGCCAGGCAATACAGGCATCACTTGAACGGGCAAGCTTTGCCAAGCAAACTGTTGACCTTCTCGCATTTCCAAGTTGCCTTGCCAACTGAGAACCTTGCAAAAGTTCAGCCTGACCAAAGCATGCGGATAGTCCACCAACTGTTGTCGCCAAATTTGCACGTCACCAATCTTCAAACCAAGCTCTTCTTCAAGTTCTCGCGTTAAAGCCTGTTCTACGGTTTCATGGGCCTCTAGCTTGCCTCCCGGAAACTCCCAGTAAGCTTCGTACACTTTGCCTGGCGGTCTTGAGGTGAGCAAGAATTGATTTTGCGCATTGATCAAAATACCCACCGCCACATCGACTGTCTTGCGATGTTGCCCGCCGTCGCGTTGAAGATGCGCATCCGCCACCAGCAAAGACTGGGCAGGTGCAGAGCTTGTACTCACAGTGATCGCTGAGTCGAAGCGCCCTGTCCCATGCGCCCTACACAATCACGCGCAAACTGATAGGCCACTCGGCCACTGCGCGAACCACGTTCAAGGGCCCAGACCAGCGCTTCAGGACCGCAGGCTTGAATGACGGCTTCGCTGGCACCCAATGACCGCAACCATTGCGCCACGATGGCAAGGTATTCGTCTTGCGAGAAGGGGTAAAAGCTGATCCACAAACCAAAGCGCTCTGACAAAGAAATTTTTTCTTCAATGACTTCACCCGGATGCACCTCACCGTCTTCGGTGTGGGTGTAGGTCAGGTTGTCCTTCATGTGCTCTGGCAATAAATGGCGACGGTTGCTGGTGGCGTAGATGAGCACATTGGGTGTGGATGCCGCCACAGAACCGTCGAGAATGGATTTCAAAGCTTTGTAGCCACCTTCGCCATCTTCAAAGCTCAGGTCATCGCAAAAGATGATGAACTTTTCTGGCCTACCAGCAACTACATCGACAATGTCGGGTAAATCGGTCAGGTCTTCTTTGTCAACTTCAATGAGGCGCAAACCTTTTGACGCGTAGGCATTCAAACAAGCTTTGATCAAAGAAGATTTGCCGGTGCCCCGTGAACCTGTTAGGAGCACATTGTTGGCAGGCAAACCTTGTACAAATTGCAAAGTGTTTTGTTGCAACTTTTCTTTCTGTCCATCAATTTCCTGCAAGTCAGCCAGGTTCATGTCTGACACATGGCGCACAGCCTCTAAGACACCATGACCAGAGGCACGCTTGCGATAGCGCCAGGCAATGGCTTCAGTCCAATTGGGCTCACTTAAAGGCTGGGGCAAAACGCGTTCAATGCGCTCCATCATGAGCACAGCGCGTTCTAAAAGTTTTTCTATGGCGTCGCTCATGATCGGTAGTCTGCATTAATGGAAACATAGTCGTGGCTTAAATCACAGGTCCAAACGGTGTCTACCGCCTGGCCGCGTCCCAACACCACTTTGATGGTGATTTCACTTTGCTTCATGACACGTTGGCCATCGGCTTCTTGATAGGCCGGATTACGACCTCCGTTTTGCACCACACACACATCGTCAAGGTAAAGACCAATCAGGTCTTGATTGAGATCGTGGATGCCTGCGTAACCGACTGCGGCCAAGATGCGGCCAAGGTTGGGGTCACTGGCAAAGAAGGCTGTTTTAACCAAGGGCGAATGGGCAATGGCGTAAGCGGCCAAAAGACACTCTTCAGTGGTCTTGCCACCTTCCACGCGCACGGTGATGAATTTGGTGGCGCCTTCGCCATCACGCACAATGGCGTGCGCCAGCTTTTGGGCCACAGCCATCATGGCATGGCGAAAAGCTTTGCCATCAGCCGAATCCCAATTTGAAATAACTGGGTGGGCCGATTTGCGCGTGGCCATGACGATGAAGGAGTCGTTGGTCGAGGTGTCACCATCAATGGTGATGCGATTGAAAGAGGCATTGGCCAAGTCAGTGGCCAAGGCAGGCAACAAGGCCGGATCGATGTTGGCGTCGGTGGCCAAGAAACCCAGCATGGTGGCCATGTTGGGCCGAATCATGCCAGCCCCTTTGCTAATGCCAGTGATGGTGACCGTCTGACCAGACAGCACCACTTGCGCGCTGAAAGCCTTGGGTACGGTGTCGGTGGTCATGATGCCTTCAGCCGCCTTAGCCCAGTGCTTTGCTTGCGCATCGGCAATGGCAGCAGGCATGCCCGCCACAATGCGATCGACAGGCAAGTTTTCCATGATGACGCCCGTTGAGAAGGGCAAGACTTGTTGGGGTTTAATTTTGAGAATTGCGGCGAGGGCTTCAGCAGTGGTGCGCGCGTCGGCCAATCCTTTGGCACCGGTGCCCGCGTTGGCGTTTCCCGTGTTGATGATCAAAGCTCGAACGTGTGTGCCAGCTTCTGTCGCCTTCACTTGCTGCAAGTGATCACGGCAAACTTGAACAGGGGCAGCGCAAAATCGGTTTTGAGTGAAGACACCGGAAACAGCGCTGCCCTCATCCAACAAAATGACAGTGAGGTCTTTGCGCCCCACTTTGCGAACGCCCGCCTCTGCAATGCCTAAGCGGACACCCGGAACAGCCAAGACCTGGTCGGGGTTGGGAGCTTGAAGATTCACTGTCATGAAAACCTCTTATGCCAACTTACCGTGGCAAAACTTGTATTTCTTACCGCTGCCGCAAGGGCAAGCTTCGTTGCGACCCACAGGCGCAAACAATTTGCTTTCAGGTTCTGGCTGCGTTTGTTGCTGACCTTGCTCATCTGGCGCGGTGTAAGTCACGTTGCTGATATTTTCTGCGCGCTCTTCCAAGACTTGCGCCGCTTCGCCAATTTGCTCGCTGGATTCAATTTTCACGTTCATCAAAACGCGCGTGACTTCGTTTTTAACAGAGTC
>JAJTDK010000003.1 GCA_021300495.1 Limnohabitans sp.
CCTCAGCAGGAGCAGATACAGCCCCACTGGCTTCCAACACCAACACCACCGAACCCTGTTTAACTTTGTCACCCAACTTCACACGCAGCTCTTTCACCACGCCAGCTGTTGACGAGGGAATTTCCATCGATGCTTTGTCCGACTCAACTGTGATCAATGATTGCTCGCCTTTGATGGTGTCACCCACCTTGACCATCAATTCAATCACGGTGACTTCATCGAAATCACCGATGTCTGGAACTTTGACTTCTACCAATGCCATGTGTGTCTCCAATTCTTTTGATCAAGCGTACAAAGGATTGACCTTGTCGGTCTTGATGCCGTATTGCTTCAAAGCCTCAGCGACTTTGGCCACAGGCACGGCGCCCTCTTCGCTCAATGCTTTGAGGGCAGCCACAACGATGTAATGGCGGTTGATTTCAAAGTGCTCGCGTAATTTGCTGCGGAAATCGCTTCGACCAAAACCATCGGTCCCTAACACCTTGAAAGTGCGGCCTTTTGGAATGAAGGAGCGAATTTGTTCTGCGTAGTTTTTCATGTAGTCGGTGGATGCAATGACGGGGCCATCGAATTTGGCCAATTGCTGAGCCACAAACGGCACGCGCGGCACCTCCAAGGGGTGCAACATATTGAAGCGCTCGGCGTCTTGGCCGTCGCGGGTCAGTTCGTTGAAACTTGGGCAACTCCAGACATCGGCTGCAATGCCCCAGTCTTTGGCGAGCAACTCCTGCGCAGCCAAAGACTCTCGCAGAATGGTGCCAGAGCCCATGAGTTGAACGCGCGTTTTGTTTTTACCACCGGCCTTGCACAAGTACATGCCCTTGATGATTTGTTCTTCCGTGCCGGCTGTTAAGCCTGGCATGGGGTAGTTTTCATTTAACAAGGTGATGTAGTAATACACATTGTCTTGTTTCTCCACCATGCGTTTTAAGCCGTGGTGCAAGATGACGCCTACTTCGTGTGCAAAAGTGGGGTCGTAGCTGATGCAGTTTGGAATGGTGCCCGCCAAAATATGGCTGTGACCATCTTCATGCTGCAAGCCTTCGCCGTTCAATGTGGTGCGGCCAGAAGTACCACCTAACAAGAAGCCGCGCGCCTGCATGTCGCCCGCAGCCCAAGCCAAATCGCCTATGCGCTGAAAACCAAACATGGAGTAGTACACATAGAAAGGCACCATGATGCGGTTGCTGGTGGAATAGCTGGTGGCTGCTGCAATCCAGCTGGACATACCGCCGGCTTCGTTAATGCCCTCTTGCAAAATCTGACCCGCTTTGTCCTCTTTGTAATACATCACTTGGTCTTTGTCGACCGGTGTGTATTGTTGACCCGCAGGGTTGTAAATTCCGACTTGGCGAAACAAACCTTCCATACCAAAAGTACGCGCTTCGTCTACCAAAATAGGCACGACGCGGGGGCCTAAGGCTTGGTCACGCAAAAGTTGTGTGAGAAAACGCACGTAAGCTTGTGTGGTGGAGATTTCACGGCCTTCAGCCGTGGGCTCCATCACAGACTTAAACACGTCCAACGAAGGCACAGTAAAACTTTCATCGGCTTTGGTGCGGCGGTGCGGCAAGTAACCACCCAAGGCCTTGCGGCGCTCATGCAGGTAACGCATCTCTGGCGTGTCGTCCGCTGGCTTATAGAAAGGCACGTTGGCCAACTCACTGTCGGGCACAGGAATGTTAAAGCGATCGCGCATGTAGCGAACATCTTCGTCTGACAGCTTCTTGGTTTGGTGAACGTTATTTTTGCCCTCACCCACTTTGCCCATGCCAAAACCTTTGACAGTTTTGATGAGCAATACCGTAGGTTGGTTTTTGGTGTTTACAGCTTGGTGGTATGCCGCGTACACTTTTTGGGGATCGTGACCGCCGCGTTTTAAAGACCAAATTTCCTCGTCGCTCATGTGTGACACCATCTCAAGGGTACGTGGATCACGACCGAAGAAATGTTTGCGAACGTAGGCACCATCATTGGCTTTGAAAGCTTGGAAGTCGCCGTCCAACGTGTCCATCATGATCTTGCGCAGGGCACCGTCTTTGTCGCGAGCCAAGAGCTTGTCCCACTCGCTGCCCCATAACAGCTTGATGACGTTCCAACCAGAACCGCGGAATTCACTTTCAAGTTCTTGAACAATCTTGCCGTTGCCACGGACCGGTCCATCCAAACGCTGCAGGTTACAGTTCACGACAAAGATCAAGTTGTCAAGATTCTCACGAGCGGCCAATCCGATAGCACCCAAAGATTCCACTTCGTCCATTTCGCCATCACCGCAGAAAACCCAGACTTTGCGGTTTTCGGTGTTGGCAATGCCCCGAGCATGCAAGTACTTTAAGAAGCGCGCTTGGTAAATGGCCATCAAAGGGCCAAGGCCCATGGAGACTGTAGGGAACTGCCAAAACTCAGGCATTAATTTGGGGTGCGGATAACTGGACAATCCTTTGCCATCAACTTCTTGGCGGAAGTTGAGCAACTGCTCTTCTGTCAGTCTGCCTTCAAGGTAGGCACGAGCGTAAACACCGGGCGAGACGTGACCTTGGATGTACAAGCAGTCACCTCCGTGATTTTCACTTTCGGCATGCCAGAAATGATTGAAACCAGCGCCAAACATGTGCGCCAATGAGGCAAAGGAGCCAATGTGACCGCCCAAATCACCACCGTCTTCAGGATTGTGGCGGTTGGCCTTGACCACCATGGCCATGGCATTCCATCGCATGTAAGAGCGAAGCCGCTCTTCTATTTCAATGTTGCCAGGGCAATGAACTTCCTGATCAGGTTCGATGGTGTTCACATAACCTGTGTTGGCGGAAAACGGCAGGTCAATGCTGCTCTGACGAGCGTGCTCTAAAAGTTGTTCTAACAAGAAGTGCGCGCGTTCTCCACCTTCTTTTTCGATCACGGCGGACAGTGCGTCCATCCATTCGCGGGTTTCGATGGCATCCAAGTCTGAGAGGATGTGATTAGGCTGAAAAGCTGACATGTTTGTCTCCTATGAAGGCCATGATGACTCTACTTTCCCAAATTCTCTCACAATATTCACATTATTTCAAATGGCGATTATTGATTTCATATTACGAAATTTAAAGTAAGGTGTTTACCCTAAACTTACGGCTATGAAGCCCCAAAATGTTACAAAAGTAATTAAAGCCATTAAGCCGGTATCTTTGTGGCGACGTTGGTGGAAACGTCAAAACCCAATCAAACAAGACAGGTTTGCAACACTCGCCCCGATTGCTGCTGTGTTGTTGTTTTTCAGCGCCATTTCTTTCTCATTCTGGTACTTAAAAATCGAAGAAGCCGATCGAGAACAAGAAGCCGTCAAGCGAGATGTCGAATACAGCCAGCAAAGGTTAAGGCTAAGGTTGTTGGAGCGACAAGAACAAATCATGCGCTTGGCACGTGATGTCTCCAACAAAGACGTTGACCTGAAAGAGTTCTCGCGACGTGCTGAAGCATTGGTCCTCAAAAATCCAGAAGTTAAAACCATCGCATGGATCGATGATCGCCGCAAAGTTTTGGCCAGCGAAACTGCCCCGAGTGTCCTGATCAGTCAAAAATGGCGCGTTGGCGAGGTTTTAAAGTGGGGAGAATCTGAAAATAGCTACACCCTCGCTCGAGACTTGATGCAACCCATTTATTCTCAAGAAGATGATGGGGGTCTCTCAATTGGCAACAACTCAACAGGTCAAGAAAATTACGCCAAAAACGTTGTCCTCCAACTCCATACACCCCTGACCAATGCGCAGGGGCGTTTCAATGGCGTGATCATGGCTGAATATGCGGTCGAAAGCTTGTTGCGATACGGCGTCCCAAGCGAGATATCTGCCAAGTATGCGGTTTCATTGCTAGACAGTGATGGCAATCTGGTTGCGGGTCAGTCAATTCCTAAACGAAATAGCCTAAGAGGTCTGATTCCTGGCTTTTCGATGCAAAACAATGAATTCGAAGTGCCCGTATCGCCTGTCGGTAATGGACTCATTCTGAGAGCTCAGGCTTGGCGTACTTCTCAAGACCTGGTTGGTAACGGATTTTTTTGGGTCATCGGTTCCCTCAGTTTGCTCACCGCATGGATGCTGATTGCCAACTGGCGTCACACTCGCAAGCGACAACAAACTCAAAAAGAGTTGATTGCCGAAACCAATTTTCGGCGCGCCATGGAAAACTCCATCCTGACTGGCATGCGGGCCCTGGACTTGGAAGGTCGAATCAGTTATGTCAATTTAGCGTTCTGCCAAATGACCGGTTGGCAAGAACAAGAATTGATAGGGTCTGTTGCACCATACCCTTACTGGCCAGATGAAGACAAAGAATTCTTGATGGCACGCTTGGAGGAAGAGCTTAGCGGCAAACAAACCGCTGGTGGCTTCCAAGTCAGGGTCAAACGCAAAAACGGCAGCATTTTTGACGCCCGACTTTACGTCTCTCCCCTGATCGATGCCAATGGCAAACAAACTGGCTGGATGACCTCGATGACGGACATCACAGAGCCCAATCGCGTCAGGGAACAATTGGCGGCCTCCTATGAACGTTTCACCATCGTGCTGGAAGCCCTGGACGCATCTGTTTCAGTAGCGCCCCTTGGCAGCGCAGAATTACTGTTTGCCAACAAGTTGTATCGACAATGGTTTGGCACGGACACTATGGGCCATTTGAATTTGGTTGAAACAGCTGGCATGCTGGACATCAGAAACTCAGAAACCGAAATGGACGATGTCGATGCTTTGGCGGGCTTGCCTACAGAAAGTCTCACGGTGGCACCTGCTGAACGCGCTGAGATTTATTTGGTGCATCTGGCCAAATGGCTAGAAATCCGCACCCGTTATATCAACTGGGCCGATGGTCGACTTGCCCAATTGGTCATTGCCACAGACATCACAGCTCGCAGGCAGGCTGAAGAGTTGTCATCCCAACAAGCAGAACGAGCGCAAAACGCCAGTCGACTTATCACCATGGGCGAAATGGCATCGAGCGTGGCTCACGAACTCAACCAACCACTGACTGCCATTACCAACTATTGCAACGGCTTATTGTCCCGAATCAAAGGAAAGCAAATTGAAGAAGCCGATCTGATTTGGGCCTTAGAAAAAACCTCTCACCAAGCCCAGCGCGCAGGTCAAATCATTCACCGAATTCGCTCCTTTGTGAAAAGAAGTGAGCCCAATCGAACCCCTTCCTCTGTCGTCAACATGGTCAATGAAGCGGTTGAATTGGCAGAAATTGAACTTCGCCGCCGCAATGTTCGTTTGTCGCATTACGTTGCAGCACGTTTGCCTCAACTTAGCGTGGATCCTATCTTGATTGAACAAGTTTTAATCAATTTGATGAAAAACGCGGCAGAGTCAATTGACAACGCGGAACGCCCAATTGGCCGTCGACATGTGGAATTAAGGGTCGTTCCCAAGGTCTTGGACACGCAAAATATTGTCCATTTCTCGGTCAGTGACACTGGAAAAGGCTTGCCGCCACAGGTCATGGAACGCCTTTACGAGGCTTTCTTTTCCACCAAAGACGAGGGCATGGGCATTGGACTCAACCTGTGCCGAACGATTGTCGAATCGCACTTGGGCAGAATCACGGCTGAGAACCTCTACAATGCCGACGAAGTTGTTGGTTGTTGCTTCTCCTTCTGGATACCTGTGACGGCCAACTGAAACATTGAATTAGCAAGTAAAACTGGGAACCACCATGAGTTTGATACCCAAAAAAGGAACTGTTTATGTTGTCGATGACGATGAAGCAGTTCGCGACTCTCTGCAGTGGCTCTTAGAGGGCAAAGATTACCGCGTCAGGTGTTTTGACTCAGCAGAGTCATTTCTCAGCCGTTACGACCCTCGTGAGGTGGCTTGCCTGATCGTCGATATCCGGATGGGCGGTATGACAGGCCTAGAACTTCAGGACAAATTGGTTGAGCGCCGCTCACCTCTTCCTATTGTCTTCATCACTGGCCACGGTGATGTGCCTATGGCCGTTGACACCATGAAAAAAGGCGCTATGGACTTTATCCAGAAGCCCTTCAAGGAAGATGATTTGGTCAACTTGGTTGAGCGCATGCTAGACAGCGCTCGCGAGTCTTTTTCTGATCACCAAAATGCTGCCAATCGCGATGCCCTGCTCTCCAAACTTACAGGCCGTGAAGCGCAAGTGCTTGAGCGCATCGTGGCCGGCCGTTTGAACAAACAAATTGCCGACGATCTGGGCATCAGCATCAAAACCGTTGAAGCCCACCGTGCCAACATCATGGAAAAGCTCAACGCCAACACCGTTGCCGATTTGCTGAAAATTGCTTTGGGACAAACCGCCCCCAAGAGCTAAAAACAGTTTAGCCTTTACCAGGTCCCTCTGAACGCCCGTGACACACCAACTCGCGGGCGTTTTTACTTGAAGATATCATTTCAATGACTTTGAAACCTAGCAACCCATGACAGCCCAAAAAATAGACGGCAATGCCCTCTCCCAAAAGTTGCGAGCAGAAGTCACTCTGCGAACCACGGCCCTCAAAGCGAAGGGCATCACCCCTGGCTTGGCCGTTATTTTGGTTGGCGAAAACCCAGCCAGCCAAGTCTATGTGCGCAACAAGGTGAAGGCCTGCGAAGACAGTGGCCTGCACTCCATCTTAGAAAAGCATCCTGCCTCCCTGACAGAGGCTGCATTGCTAAATCGAATCAAAGCACTTAATCAAGACACAAGCATTCACGGCATCTTGGTACAACTGCCCTTACCAGAGCACATTGATGCACAAAAAGTGATCGAAGCCATATCGCCCGCCAAAGATGTCGATGGCTTTCACATTGCAAGCGCAGGCGCGTTGATGACGGGCATGCCTGGTTTTTGGCCATGCACGCCCTCTGGCTGCATGAAGATGCTGGAGAGCATTGGGTATGAACTGAAAGGCAAGCATGCCGTCGTGATTGGCCGAAGCAACATTGTTGGCAAGCCCATGGCCTTGATGCTTTTGCAAAAGAATGCCACTGTCACCATCTGTCACAGCGCAACCCAAGATTTGAAAGCCATCACGCTACAGGCCGATGTCATTGTGGCGGCCGTTGGCAAACGAAACATCCTAACGGCGGACATGGTTAAGCCAGGCGCCGTAGTGCTAGATGTAGGCATGAACCGCAATGAAGAAGGCAAGCTTTGCGGTGATGTAGATTTTGTCGGTGTTGAACAAGTGGCGGGCTTCATCACACCCGTGCCGGGCGGTGTTGGCCCTATGACCATTACCATGCTGTTGATCAACACACTAGAAGCCGCCGAGCGCATTTAAGCCACCGACTTTTCTTTTTAAGATTTAATCAGACCCTGAATCATGAACACTTCATTGCCCAACCCCTTGCTTCAAACAGGTGGCTTGCCCTTGTTTGATCAGATCAAACCTGAGCACGTCAATCAGGCCCTAGATGAGCTGCTGATTTCAAGTTCAAAAGCATTAGAGCTTGTGACTGCATCTGACTTTCCCTCGGACTGGCATGCCATTTCGAAAGTCCTTGATGTTTGCATCGAAAAATTAAGCACGTCGTGGGGCGCTGTCAGTCATTTGAACCATGTGGCAGACACGCCAGAGTTGCGAGCAGCGTACAACGATGCGCTTCCAAAGGTCACAGAATTCTTGACGCGATTGGGTTCTGACGAAAGGCTTTATGCCAAATACAAAGCTGTCAATGCAGAGCAACTCGATGCATCCCAAAAGCAGGCTTTGAAAAATGCACTTCGCAACTTTGTGCTTGGTGGCGCTGATCTTCAAGGCGAAGCCAAAACACGTTATTCCGCTATTCAAGAACGAATGGCCGAGCTGAGTCAGAAATTCAGCGAGAACGCCTTGGATGCAACAGATCGGTTTTCACTTTTTGTCTCAGAAGCAGATCTGGCAGGTGTGCCACAGGACGTCATACAGACAGCGCGTACAGCTGCCGAGAAAGACGGTCAAGAAGGCTACAAACTCAGCTTGAAAATGCCCTGCTACTTGCCTGTAATGCAGTTTGCAACAAGCAGTGATTTAAGACAAAAACTTTACCGGGCCTACGTCACGCGTGCTTCCGATCAAACCGATGCCGAATTTGCAAGCCTAGACAACAGCGAACTGATCCAAGAAATATTGCAGCTTCGCCAAGAAGAAGCACTGATACTGGGCTATCAAAATTATGCTGAAGTTTCAGTGGCCACCAAGATGGCTGACTCGCCTGCCAAGGTCATTTCTTTTCTTCGAGATTTGTCCCAAAGAGCCCGCCCGTTTGCAGAGAAAGACTTGGCAGACATGCGGCAATTCGCAAGCGAACATTTGAATTTACAGAATCCACAAGCTTGGGATTGGCCCTACATTGGCGAAAAACTGAAGGAAGCCCGATACAGCTTCAGCGAACAAGAAGTGAAGCAATATTTCACAGCGCCTAAAGTTTTGCAAGGCCTGTTCAAGATCATTGAAACCTTGTTTGAGGTCAGCATCCAAGTAGACAAAGCCCCTGTGTGGCACCCGGCTGTCAGTTTCTACCGCATCGAGAGAAATGGTCAATTGGTGGGTCAGTTCTACCTTGACCAGCCCGCACGTGCAGGCAAACGCGGTGGCGCATGGATGGATGATGTTCGCGCACGTTGGCTAAGACCAGACAACGGGCAACTGCAAACCCCAGTGGCCCACTTGGTCTGCAATTTTGCAGAAGGTGTCGATGGCAACCCCGCCTTGCTGACGCACGACGATGTCATTACCCTGTTCCATGAATTTGGACATGGCCTGCATCACATGCTGACACAAGTGAATGAGCGCGATGTGTCGGGTATCAGTGGTGTGGAATGGGATGCCGTTGAGTTACCCAGCCAATTCATGGAAAACTTTTGTTGGGAGTGGTCTGTGTTAAAGCACATGACCTCTCATGTCACAACAGGCGCACCCTTGCCGCGCGAATTGTTTGACAAAATGGTGGCTGCCAAAAACTTCCAAAGCGGCTTGCAAACACTGCGGCAAATTGAGCTGGCTTTGCTTGACATGTTGCTGCACAGTGAACACAAGCCCGCAGAAACATTCATGACCGTTTTGGAAAAAGTCCGGGCTGAAGTTGCCGTCATTCAGGCCCCTGCCTTCAACCGCTGGGCACACACCTTCAGCCACATCTTTGCAGGCGGCTATGCCGCGGGTTATTACAGCTACAAGTGGGCTGAAGTCTTGTCTGCCGATGCCTACGCTGCCTTTGAAGAAACCGCTCAGTCAGATGGCTCCCCCAGCCTAGAAACAGGGAGACGCTACAGACAGGCTATTTTGGAGGCCGGTGGTAGTCGCCCTGCTTTGGAATCATTCATTGCTTTTAGAGGTCGTGAGCCCTCCATCAATGCCTTGCTTAGGCACCAAGGCATGGCCGCCAAAGGATGACTTAAAACTTCAGCGTCTTCACGCCCGCTGAAGTACCCAACAAACAAACGTGGGCTTTTTGGTATGCAAAAACGCCCACAGTGACCACCCCAGGCCATTGGCTTACTTCGGCTTCAAAAGCCACAGGATCAGTGATTTGCAGGCCCTTCACATCCAAGATGTGTTGTCCATTGTCTGTGACCAATGCCTGTCCGTCCTTCGTGCGCACTTGAGCTTGCCCTCCCATGCTTGCAAACTGCGCGATGATGCGAGCGCTGGACATGGGGATGACCTCTACAGGCAGAGGAAAAGCGCCCAACACTGAAACCAGTTTAGATTCGTCGGCAATGCAAACAAATACCTTAGACTGCGCCGCAACAATTTTTTCACGCGTGAGCGCCGCGCCGCCGCCCTTCACCATATGACCTTGGCCATTGATTTCATCGGCGCCATCAATGTAGACAGCCAACTCGACCACCTCATTGCTGTCCAAAACGGGAATGCCCAAGGCCTTTAAACGCGCTGTGGAAGCTTCAGAACTGGACACGGCCCCTTTGATTTGATCTTTCATCGAAGCCAATGCCTCGATGAATTTATTCACAGTAGAGCCTGTGCCAACGCCCACAATTTGGTCGGGCACGACATATTGAAGCGCAGCCTGACCGACCAGGGCTTTGAGTTCGTCTTGATTCATAGGGTTTATTTGAGACAATGCTTGAATTGAATGAGATTATCCAATGTCCCTGAACCTTTACCCACTGGCGCGCACCTTTTTATTCAACTTAGATCCTGAGACTGCCCACGATCTCACCTTGAATCAGTTGGCACAAACGCAGAATACATTTCTGGACAGGGCCTACCGACAGCCTTGGATTGCCGACCCCATTCAATTGGCTGGCCTGACTTTTCCCAATCGCGTTGGCATGGCGGCAGGACTTGATAAAAATGCAAGGTGCATTGATGGTCTGGGTGCCATGGGCTTTGGTTTTGTTGAGGTGGGCACAGTCACGCCTTTGCCGCAACCCGGTAACGAGAAACCCCGCATGTTCAGACTGCCCGAAGCCAAGGCTTTGATCAACCGACTGGGTTTTAACAACCAAGGGCTAGAAGCGTTTGTGGCCAATGTGAAAAAGTCTAAGTTCAGAAGTCAAGGTCGATTGCTGGGCTTGAACATTGGCAAGAATGCAAGCACCCCCATTGAGCGAGCCACCGACGACTATCTCATTGGATTGAGTGGTGTGTACGAGCATGCCGATTATGTGACAGTGAACATCTCAAGCCCCAACACCAAAAACCTGCGCTCCTTGCAAACCGATGAAGCGCTGGATCAACTCTTGTCAGCCTTGAACGAACGCAAAATGGCCTTAGCAGACACCCATCAAAAACGCGTGCCTGTCTTTCTCAAAATAGCCCCCGACTTAGACGATGCGCAGGTGGCCGTCATTGCCCAAAGTCTTGTCAAACACCAAATGGATGGCGTGATTGCAACCAACACCACTTTGTCTAGAGATGCTGTGAAAGGCATGCCGCACTGTGATGAAGCAGGTGGCTTGTCGGGCTCGCCTGTTTTGGCAGGAAGCAACCGCGTCATTCGCTTGTTGCGTCAGCACCTAGGCACACAGTTTCCCATCATTGGCGTGGGCGGCATTTTGAGTGGCTACGATGCCGTCAGCAAAATTGAAGCGGGCGCTGATGTCGTGCAAATTTACACAGGCCTCATTTACAAAGGACCTGCTTTGGTTCATGAAGTGGCCAAGGCCCTGAAGCAGACCTCTCACAATTAAGGACCGGGCAAACTCAGTGTTTCAGGGCCTGCGAAACTTCATGGGCAATGGCCAATGAACTGGTCAGACCCGGAGATTCAATGCCCAGCAAGTGAACCAAACCCGGCACGCCATGTGACGCTGGCCCCATGATGCAAAAGTCGGCAGCCTTCTCATGGGGCGCATTGATTTTGGGACGAATGCCAGCATAAGAAGGCATCAGAGCGCCATCTTTGAGGCCTGGCCAATATTTGCGAACCTCGGCATAAAAAGCATCACCTCGGCTGGGGTTGACATCCAAATCATCGGGCGATTCGACCCACTCCACGTCGGGTCCAAACTTGGCTTGGCCTGCCATGTCCAAAGTTAAGTGCACCCCCAAACCTGCCGCCTCAGGAACCGGGTAAATCAATCTTGAAAAGGGCGATCTTCCCGTGAGGCTGAAGTAGTTGCCCTTGGCGTAATAAGCCAGTGGCAGTTGCGCCAAATTGGATCCCGCAAACTGACGCGCGACCTGGGGGGCTATCAGGCCTGTTGAATTAATCACTTGGTCGGCTAAAAGTTCAGTGCCATCCGCAGTGCGAACGATGAACTGCGTTTGCCCCGCCTCGTGCACAACCTGGGCTGACAAAAATTGAGAATTGAGCGCCAACATGCCGCCTGCATTTTCAAAATCGCCCAAGTAACTCAGCATCAAGGCATGACTGTCAATAATGCCTGTGCCAGGAGACCACAACGCGGCCTCACATTGCAAGGAGGGCTCCATGGCCTGGGCTTGGGTTGCCGTCAACAAGCTCAATTGATCGGCACCCAAAACGCCATTGGCATCGGCCTTGGCTTGAATGGAAGCCAATTGGGCAACTTGGGATGCAGAGGTGGCCACGATCAATTTACCGCACTGTTTGTGGGGTATGTGGCGCTCTTGGCAATAGCCGTACAGCAATTTTCGGCCTTGGACGCAAAGCTTGGCTTTCAAAGAACCCGCTGGGTAATAAATGCCTGCGTGAATGACTTCGCTGTTGCGAGAGCTGGTGCCTGTTCCAAAAGCGTCTGCCGCCTCCAAGAGCAACACCTCACGGCCTTCCAGTGCCAACTGACGTGCCACGGCCAAGCCAACCACGCCGGCCCCTAAAACAACGGTTTGAATTCGATCCATGCCCTATTCTCGCTGACACACGCACGACAGTTCAAATGGATTCTTACAGGCAAACTACTTTTTTTAAAAAATCAAGCCCATCCACCAAGGAGACCCATGAAGCTGTTCAACTTACACAACAAAGTGGCCATTGTCACAGGCGCAAGTCGAGGCATAGGCCGATCTATCGCCTTTCAATTGGCTCGCGCCGGCGCCAAGGTCGTGATCTCAAGCCGAAAGCAAGAAGCCTGTGAGGCCGTGGTCCAGGAAATTCAAGCGGAAGGCGGCACGGCCATGGCCATCAGCGCCAGCATTGCCATCAAAGAACAACTGCAGAACTTGGTGCAAAAAACCCGCGATGCTTGGGGCCCCATTGATATTTTGGTTTGCAATGCTGCCAGCAACCCTTACTACGGCCCCACCACGGGCATGAGCGATGAAATCTTCAACAAGGTCATGCACAACAACGTCTTGTCTAGCTCGTGGCTTTGCACCATGGTCTATCCGGACATGAAAGCTAAAAAGGATGGCGCCATTGTGTTGGTCTCATCGGTGGGCGGCTTACATGGCTCAGCGGTCATAGGCGCGTACAACATTTCCAAAGCCGCCGACATGCAATTGGCACGCAACTTGGCGGTTGAATGGGGTCCCGACAACATCCGCGTCAATTGCATCGCACCCGGCCTCATTCGTACAGCCTTTGCCAAGGCCCTCACGGACGATCCTGTCAAAGCGGGCATGGTCGAAAATGAAACACCCTTGCGCCGAATTGGCGAGCCAGATGACATTGGCGGTATTGCGGTTCTATTGGCCAGCGCCGCCGGCAAGTACATCACGGGTCAAACCATTGTGGCCGATGGCGGCATGATGATTAGATGATCTGGTTTTTTCAACAAAAAAGCCCAGGGCACTGCGCTGGGCTTTTTTTGTGGTGAGGCGGTATCAGAAACAACTGATTCCGCCTCTAATTCAATTAAGCAAAATTGGCTTCTGCAAAAGACCAATTGACCAATTTGTCCAAGAATGTCTCAACAAACTTGGGGCGCATGTTGCGGTAGTCGATGTAGTAGGCGTGCTCCCATACGTCTACAGTTAAAAGGGCTTTGTCGCCCGTTGTTAAAGGTGTGCCTGCGGCGCCCATGTTGACAATGTCAACGCTGCCGTCAGCCTTCTTGACCAACCAAGTCCAACCTGAACCAAAGTTGCCCACCGCGCTTTTCACAAAGGCTTCTTTGAAAGCAGCGTATGAGCCAAATTTGGCATTGATGGCTGCAGCCAAAGCACCTGTGGGCTCGCCACCGCCGTTTGGCTTCATGCAATTCCAGAAGAAGGTGTGGTTCCAGATTTGAGCAGAGTTGTTGTAAATGCCACCGCTGGATTTCTTGATGATTTCTTCCAAAGACATTGATTCAAACTCAGTGCCTTTTTGTAAATTGTTCAAATTCACGACGTAAGCATTGTGGTGCTTACCGTGGTGAAATTCCAAAGTTTCTTGGCTGTAGTTGGGTGCCAATGCGTCAATGGCATAGGGCAATGCTGGCAGGGTGTGTTCCATGAGTTCCTCGTTAAAGTGCAGTAAAAATCTAATCGGCTATTGTAGGTCGATCGGCTTTGCTTGTCTGTGAATTCCATGCAATAGGCACAGCATGTCTGGGGTTGACATGGGGCCCTCTGGTCAAAGCGCTATTTGACTTGCAGATTCACCTGCCCATCGGCCAAGCTGGCCGTGACGGATTGGTTTGCTTGAAAGTCACTGGCATGCGTGAGGGCTCGGCCCTTGTCATCGGTCAGCCAGGCATAACCGCGCTCCAAAACCAAGTGCGGATCTAGCAGCCCCAATCGGGTGCCCATGTTCAAGTTGCGCTGATGGTGCAACTGAAGATTTTGCTGAAGAAGCCTTGGTAAATGTTCTGAATGTCTAGAAAGCATTTGCTTTTGAGCTTGTACCTGAGATTTAAATCCGTATTGAAGCGACTGGTGCATGCGCATCAATTGCGCAGTTTGGTCCTTCAAACGGCTGGATGGCCGCCCAAGCCGATTGGCAATCCAGTCTAGCCTTTGGCTCAAGCGGTCTAGGCTGGTGTTCAGCGCATCAGCAAGTGCGTTTTGCAGAAGCTGGCAATCGGCCAGAAGCTGAGCGCCTTCGGTTGCGACCAATTCGGCTGCAGCTGTTGGCGTAGGCGCTCGCAAGTCGGCCACAAAGTCTGTCAAAGTGAAGTCGGTTTCATGGCCGACGCCTGAAATAATGGGAATGGGACAAGACGCAACAGCCCTGACCAAGGCTTCGTCATTGAAAGCCCACAAATCTTCCATAGAACCACCACCGCGAACCATCAAGATGACATCGATCGACAAGGGCTGCGTGGAAAAAGACCCCTGCCAACTGACCAGCTTTTTCAAGCTTTGAAGCAACTCTGAAGGCGCGTTGATACCTTGTACAGAAGCTGGCCCCACTATGACAGGAATATGAGGCACACGCCTTTGCAATGCGCTCACCACGTCATGCAAAGCTGCTGCGCCCAGTGAGGTAATGACACCAATGGCACGTGGTTGAGCGGGAATAGCTCGTTTGCGCGAAGCATCAAACAGGCCCTCGGCTTCCAAGTTGGCTTTGAGTTTCAAAAACTGCGCAAACAAATCACCCTGTCCCGCTCTTTGCATGGTTTCCACAACCAACTGCAAATCGCCCCGCGCTTCATACACCCCCAGCTTGCCTCTGAGTTCCACCATTTCGCCATCTTTGGGCATGAAGCCTAAAGCACTGGCGGCCCTTTTGAACATGGCACAGCGTATTTGCCCGCTATCGTCCTTCAGATTGAAATAGCAGTGACCGCTGGCCGCCCTAGAGAAGCCAGATATCTCTCCCTTGACCGCAACAGGGTTGAACCTCGCATTCAATGTGTCAGCAATTGCAAGGCAAAGTGCCCCAACTGACCAAACACGGGGCGCAGAATCTAATCGCATCATGAAAAAACCTTATTTTTCGCGGTGTTCAAGGCCATATCAGTTACAAAAGCCAGTATTTTCTTGATCAAACAGTCCACAGCTTGCAATTTACTTGCATTGCGCCGCTACTGTGCAGGCCCAACAGGCATGGTGATGTGTAAGCCATTGATTTAATTAAAAAATTTACTGTATAAAAAATGAGCGCCAGAATAAAATCCAGCATTCATGCGGTTTGCGAGCCTGCGACAGCCATGTTCTTCACAAAGTTATCCACAGAAATGAAGAACAATTCGATCGGCCATAATCAAAACTGAAACCAGAAGTAGAAAGATTGATTTTGTTAAACATCATACAAGCAGCAGGATGGCCCATATGGCCTCTCATTGCATGCTCCATCTTTGCGCTGGCCATTATTTTGGAGCGCCTTTACGCCTTGCAAAGCACCAAGGTCTTGCCTGAACATGCTTTGCAACGCGCCATCGACAGTACCCAACAGGGGTTTCCAAGCGTCGCCAGCATACAAGAGATTGCCCAAATGGGTGCCATTGGACCTATTTTTGCCAGCGGTTTACAAACACTTTCTTTGAACCCCCATGCCAGCCACCAAGATGTTCGCGAAAGCATGGAAATGGAAGGTCGCATGGCAGCGCAAGGTTTAGAGCGCTACCTCACCGCTTTGGCCACATTGGCTTCTGCCTCTCCCTTGCTTGGTTTGTTGGGCACGGTCGTTGGCATGATTGAGATCTTTGGGTTACAAACGCCGGGTCAACAACAACCTGCAGAACTGGCGCACGGCATTTCAATTGCGCTTTACAACACGGCTCTTGGCCTGATGGTTGCAATTCCATGCCTCATGGCATGGCGTTTCTTCAAGTCCAAAGTAGACCGTTTGGTTTTGCAAATGGAATGGGCTTCTGAACGGTTTGCCAGACATTTGGCAGCCATGCGTGAGTAAATCAAACTTCGAATGAGTTCATTTTGAAATTTAAAAAGAGCACGGCCATTGAACCCGACATCAATTTGATTCCCTTCATTGATGTGCTTTTGGTTGTTCTCATTTTCTTAATGCTCACCACCACTTGGTCCCGCTTCAACCAGATGAATGTCAGCTTACCTTCCGCCAATGCCCAGGGCTCAACAGATGCCACGCCGTCTTGGGTGGTGGTTGTCAGTTCGCAAGGCACATATGCCGTCAACGGCGCCAAAATTGAAGGACGTACTTTGCAAGACCTTAGCGCGGCCTTGGCTGGACTGCGCAAAACGGATGCGGCACTGATCATCAAAGCCGACGCATCGGCCAGCCACCAATCTGTGGTCAATGTGCTGGAAGCTGCCCGAATGAATGGTGTTGTCAAAATAGCCTTTGCAACTCAAAATTCATCGCAAGCCAACAAACCTTAAACAAGCCATCATGGTCCAGTGGCTGCAACAACTTCCTAAGTATTGGCGCAACCGCAATGCCATCACTTATTTACTTTGGCCTTTAGAAGTCACTTACAAAATTGCATGGCGCTTAAGGCAAGGGGCCATCCGATTGGGTTGGATAGAACAGCATCGCGTCAATGCCACGGTCATTGTGGTGGGCAATGTTGTGGTGGGTGGTGGCGGCAAAACACCTCTCACCATGGCCCTTGTTCAGCGTCTTGTGAAGCAAGGCTTGCAGGTAGGCGTGGTATCTCGCGGATACGGCAGAGCAAACACATCGTTGCAAATTGTGAATGCGCAGAGTTTGGCCACTGATGTAGGCGATGAACCGCTGATGATTTTTCAAAAATGCAATGTGCCTGTGGTTGTAGGCACGCAGCGCGTTGCGGCGGCAAGGCAACTTCTCAATCAGTTCCCCTCCATCAATGTTTTGGTGTGTGACGACGGACTGCAACACATTGCACTGCAACGTGACATCGAAATTTGCGTCATGGATGCAACAGGTTTAGGCAATGGTCATTTGCTGCCAGCCGGGCCTTTGCGAGAACCCTGGCCCCGACAAGTCGATTTGCTTTTACACACACACCAGAGAACATTGCCTGAAGGTTTTGAATCTCGCCGTGAACTCAGCTCGTTTGCTTTGACATCAGATGGCCAACAAGTGCCTATGGCAGACTTGAAATTAAATCCCGTCGAAGTTGTCTCGGGCATCGCCAAACCAGAAGCCTTTTTGGCCATGTTGAAGCAAGGGCAATTTCAAATTCGCCATTCAACAGAACTGCCCGACCACGATAATTTTCAGAAATGGCAACCGTCTCATCCCGAATTGCCGCTTCTTTGCACTGAAAAAGATGCCGTTAAATTGTGGGCTAGGTTTCCGCAAGCGCTTGCAATGCCTTTGGTGTTTGAACCAGAGCCATCATTTTGGGAAGCATTCGATCAACTCTTTCAAAGCCGTCACAGGTATCATTGAGCCATGGACACGAAATTACTAGAACTGTTGGTTTGCCCTGTCACCAAAGGCCCCCTAGATTTGCAGCGCGAACTGCAAGAGCTCTGGTCTCGCAGTGCTCGGCTTGCTTACCCCATCCGCAATGGCATTCCCATCTTGCTAGAAAATGAAGCCCGCACACTGAGTGACGAAGAGTTAGAGCAACTCAAACCGCGCACGCCCTTGGTCTAATTTCTCCTGAAGTGACACATGTCGCAAGCCTATACAGTCATTGTTCCTGCTCGCTTGGCATCCACGCGACTGCCCCATAAACCCTTGGCAGACATCCATGGCTTGCCCATGGTGGTTCGCGTGGCCCAAAGGGCTGCACTTTCCAATGCGTCCCAAGTGGTGGTTGCTGCCGACAGCATTGAAATTGTTCAGGCCTGCCAATCCCATGGAGTTCACGCCATACTTACCCAAGTTGACCATCCAAGCGGCAGTGATCGGCTTGCTGAAGCCAGTGCGCTGTTGGGTTTGAAACCTCATGATGTGGTGGTCAATGTTCAAGGCGATGAGCCTCTTATCAATCCGGAACTTATCAATCAGGTGGCAGAATTACTCGTTCAGCGCCCCTCCGCCAGCATGAGTACGGCAGCCCACGAAATTCACGAGCTAGCCGAGTTCACCAATCCCAATGTGGTCAAAGTGGTCATCGACCAGAGTCAATTGGCGCTCTATTTCAGCCGCGCACCCATCCCTTGGTGGCGAGATGGTTTTGCGAAAGGCATTCAAACCCTGCCACAACCTGCCCCCCTTCGGCATATTGGCATTTACGCGTACCGCGTAGGGTTTTTGCAAAGCTTTCCAACATTGCAAGCTGCACCCATCGAAACGGGTGAAGCCTTGGAGCAATTGCGGGCCTTGTGGCACGGGCACAAAATAGCGGTTCACATCACCCCCGATGTGCCTGGCCCCGGTGTCGATACCCCTGAAGATTTAGAGAGGGTCAGGGCTCTGTACAAACCCTGATCACTGCGCCTTGGATTCGTCAGGTAAAGACTGGCGTACCATGATATTCTCTAACGAAAGCCATCCAAGCCGTGGCGAAAGA
This sequence comes from Limnohabitans sp., assembly GCA_021300495.1. GTDB lineage: Bacteria > Pseudomonadota > Gammaproteobacteria > Burkholderiales > Burkholderiaceae_C > Limnohabitans_A. Next base: position 18,652 of record JAJTDK010000003.1, read on the forward strand.
TTCAACAACTATTCGGGACTTTCATGAGACTCATTCTTTTAGGTGCACCAGGTGCTGGTAAGGGAACGCAGGCCGCATTCATTTGCAACAAGTACGCCATTCCTCAAATTTCTACTGGCGATATGTTGCGCGCTGCTGTCAAAGCCGGAACCCCGCTTGGCTTGCAAGCCAAGGCCGTCATGGAGTCAGGTGGCTTGGTCAGCGATGACCTCATCATCAACCTCGTAAAAGAACGTATTGTCCAAGCCGATTGCGCCAATGGCTTCCTGTTTGATGGCTTTCCACGCACCCTTCCTCAGGCTGATGCCATGAAAGCCGCTGGCGTGAAATTGGACTATGTTCTTGAAATTGACGTGCCCTTCGAGGCCATCATTGAACGCATGAGTGGCCGCCGCTCACACCCTGCTTCTGGCCGCACTTATCACGTCAAATTCAATCCACCAAAAACTGAAGGCAAAGACGACGTCACCGGTGAGCCCTTGGTGCAACGCGAAGACGACAAAGAAGAAACTGTGAAAAAACGTTTGGATGTCTACAGCCAACAAACACGGCCTCTAGTGGCTTACTACTCTGAGTGGGCGAAACGTGAACCACAAGCTGCTCCCCAGTACCGTGCCATCAGCGGCATGGGCTCAGTCGAGGAAATTACCCAGCGTGCTCTGCACGCTTTTGGTTCAACAAAATAACGCATTCACAACTGCAGGCCCAAGCTACTTAGGCTGTGGCTGGTCATGAACTAAGCACAGTGGCTTTGCCGCTCGGACATGATGTCCAGCAGCAAGGCCACTCTGGTTTTAGCAGGGCTTAAAGCCTCGTGCGCATCAAACACATGGCTGCTGGTAGGAACCACAGCACCCTGGTTGCATCGACTGCTTAATCGAATCTGAACCTTTGCCATTTGGGCCCGAACTAAACTTTCCTTCATTTTTGAACTGACGGAGCCATTGCCCGTTCCAGCTATGACCAAACCTTGAACGCCGGCGTTAACCAAAGCATCCACATGTTGGTGGCTTGCGTTGACATAGTTCATGACGATCTCTACCCATGGCCATTGAGCGGCCACAGGAAGGTGAGATACATGCCATCTTAGGTTTGGCAAGGGTTGGGGGAAGTTTTCAAACCACAGAACAGTGTCTTTTTGCACACTGCCTGCAGCACCCGTTTCACCTGAATCAAAAGCATTCAATCTTGTCGGATGTACTTTTTGAACAAACTGACTGTGGTGAATTTCTCCTGCAGCCACAAGCCAAACACCTGGCCCCTTGGTGGTGGCCGCAACCACCAGGGCATCTCTTAAGTTTTGCGGGCCGTCTGCATCTTTGAAATTGGCTGGCCGCATGGCACACGTGAAGACAATGGGTTTTGAATGATTGAGAACCTGAGATAAAAAATAAGCTGTTTCTTCTAAGGTGTCCGTGCCATGCGTCACCACAAGCGCAGCCACGTCGTCTTGGGCTAACCAATGATCACAGCGCTGTGCCAGATGAGTCCATGTTTCAAAGTCCATGTCCTTGCTGTCCAATTGCGCCACTTGTTCAGCCTCAAATTGGCAGGCCGCCAAGACTTGTGGCCAAGGCAATGGGATGCTGCTTGCAGACTTGAGCAGCTCACCAATGCCCCGCTGGGCAGCTTTGTAAGACAAGCCTTCATCGGCAGAGTCAGATTCACCCGCAATCGTGCCACCTGTGCCTAAAACAACAATTTTTTGATTATTTGCTTGCATTTCTAAAAAGACTGGTTAAAAATACAGTAACTGGATAAGAACACAGTTACTTGGCCTCAGACACCTTCAAAGGACTGCATCATGCACGATCAACCTAAGCTCACAGCTAGACAGCAAGAAATTTTGGAACTTATCCAAAAAACCATTGCCGAAACGGGCGCACCGCCTACCCGAGCCGAAATTGCCCAAGTCTTAGGCTTCAAATCGGCCAACGCTGCAGAAGAACACCTTCAAGCCCTGGCCCGAAAAGGCGCCATCGATTTGGTCAGCGGCACATCCAGAGGCATTCGACTCAAAGGCTCGTCCCGCAACAACACGCGCCAATCCACAGACCTTTTCAGCATGCCGCTGCCTGGTTTTGCCCAATTGGCATTGCCACTCATAGGCCGCGTGGCAGCTGGCTCCCCTATTTTGGCCCAAGAACATGTCGACCGCACCTACCACGTCGAAAGCCACCTTTTCCAAGAACAACCCGACTACTTGCTTCGCGTGCGCGGCATGTCCATGCGAGACGCAGGCATCATGGATGGCGACTTGCTGGCCGTCAAAGCCACCAAAGAAGTTCGCAATGGTCAAATTGTGGTGGCCCGCCTCGGCGATGAAGTCACCGTCAAACGCCTGCGCCGTCAAGCAGACCGCATTGAACTTCTTCCAGAAAACCCCGACTACCCCATTATCTTGGTCAACCCAGACGAGCCCTTCGACATCGAAGGCTTGGCGGTCGGCCTTATTCGCAACACGCTCTTGATGTAATCCCAAACTCCCAATTCAGAAGGCTTCCCATGACCATCGCTCTTTTCGGTATTTCTAGCATTTACAACGGCATTCAAAAATTCATGAGTGCAGCAGCTCAACTTGAGGAGACTGCTCCTTTTGCTCAGACACCCTCCATTGCCAACTCACCCAAGACCCACACGCTTGCCAAACAACGTGCCTTAAGAGTTCTTCGTGTCTCTGAACAAGGCGAAACACCCCATTGCGCAGGTCGCATGGTCATTTCAGGCCGCATGTCCGATGTCTGCGCAGAACTTGACAGGCTGGTCGCACTTGAAGCCCAGAAAAAGCCCACCCTCACCCACTGATTTTCGAGGCCCTTGAGGGCTAAATTTCATCCGCCTCCCTTATCGGGGCCTCTAGGCAAGGCACAATAGTGCCTATGAATATTGTGATCCTTGACGACTACCAAGATGTCGTCCGAAAACTAGATTGCGCCGCCAAACTCGACGCCTACAACGCCAAGGTCTACACCAACACAGTCAAAGGTTTGGGGCAGTTGTCTGTTCGCCTTAAAGATGCCGACATCTTGGTCCTTATTCGCGAACGCACCCACCTCAACCGGCAATTGCTTGAAAAACTGCCACGCCTCAAGCTCATTTCCCAAACAGGCGCTGCGGGTTCCCACATTGATTTAGAGGCTTGTTCTGCGCGTGGCATTGCCGTTGCGCAAGGCACTGGATCGCCGTATGCACCGGCCGAATTAACTTGGGCATTGATCATGGCGGCGGCCCGCCGAGTTCCCCAATACATCGGCAATCTCAAACACGGCGCTTGGCAGCAGTCTGGTTTAAAAAGTGCTTCAATGCCAGCCAATTTTGGTTTGGGCACAGTGCTAAGAGGCAAAACCATGGGCATTTGGGGGTACGGAAAAATAGGCCAATTGGTTGCGGGCTACGCCAAGGCTTTCGGCATGCAAGTGGTTGTTTGGGGCAGTGAAGCTTCGCGCGAAAAAGCGGCAACCGACGGCCATATTCCTGCCACCACACGCGAAGCACTTTTTGAGCAAAGCGATGTGCTTTCAGTGCATCTTCGGCTTAACGAAGCAACCCGCGGCATTGTCACCTTGGAAGATCTGTCGCGCATGAAAACCACTGCCATGATTGTCAACACATCGCGCGCCGAGCTCATAGAACCCGATGGGCTCATCAGTGCGCTCAATCGGGGGCGGCCAGGTTTAGCAGCCATCGATGTGTTTGAACACGAACCCATTTTGCAGGGGCATGCGCTGTTGCGATTGGAAAACTGCATTTGTACGCCTCACATTGGTTATGTGGAAAAGGACAGCTACGAGTTGTACTTCGGTGCCGCATTTGACAACGTGGTCAATTTCATCAAAGGCACGCCCACCAACATCGTCAACCCTGGCGCTTTGCAAGTTCGTCGCTAAGAAGCCACAAGTAGACTTTGTCTGCTTGAACATTTAAATCAAATCGCATTCAGATCATGAACATTGCATTCAACAAAGTCGCCGTCATTGGCGCAGGTGCCATGGGACGAGGCATTGCCCAAATTGCAGCGCAAGCGGGAAGTCTTGTTTTCCTCTATGACACCCAAGCAGAAGCCTCGCTTAAAGCCAAAGAGGCCGTGTACCAAGTATGGGACTCACTTGTCGTTAAAGGCCGTCTTGAAGCAGGCACTGTTGCCAATTACAAAACAAATTTGAAAACAGCAAGCAGCTTGCAAGATTTGAAAGATTGCGAACTAATTGTCGAGGCCATTGTTGAAAGACTCGACATTAAAAAAAGCTTGTTTGTTGAACTAGAGAACCTGGTGCCCGAGACCACAGTGTTGGTCACTAACACCTCCTCACTTTCCGTCACGGCCATCGCTGCAGCCCTGAAGCGACCCGCCCAATTTGCGGGATATCACTTTTTCAATCCTGTGCCATTGATGAAAGTGGTGGAAGTCATTGCAGGCCTCAAAACCAATCCTGAAGTGTGCATTCGGCTGACTGAGTTTGCCAAACAAATGGGTCACACAGCTGTTCAAGCACACGACACACCAGGCTTTATTGTCAACCATGCAGGCCGCGGCTACGGCACTGAAGCTTTGCGCATCGTGTCTGAAGGCGTGGCAGATTTCGCCACCATTGATCGAATTTTAAGAGACCAAGTTGGTTTCAAATTGGGCCCCTTCGAGCTCTTCGATTTGACGGCTTTGGATGTGTCACATCCTGTTATGGAATCAATCTATAACCAGTATTACCAAGAGCCTCGCTACCGCCCTAGCGTCATCACAGCCCAGCGTTTAGCAGGGGGCGTGGTGGGCAAAAAAGTGGGTGAAGGTTTCTACAAATACACAGACGGTAAAGCAGTTGTGGCCCCAGAACCCGCCGTGCCACAAGTTAAAGAGTTTCCGCCTGTTTGGGTCTCTCCTCGTGCCACAAGACGCCTCGAACTTTTACAGCTGCTCAAAGATTTGGGCGCCACCCTTGAAACGGGTGCCTCACCCTCCCCGCACGCTCTAACCCTAGTTGCGCCATTAGGCTTTGATGTCACCACCGTAGCCGTGGTGGAACGCCTGGACCCAGCGCGGACCATTGGCATTGACATGCTGTTTGACGATGCAGCCACCAAGCGACGCGTATTGGCCACCAACCCTGCCACCCGATCTGACATGCGCGATGCAGCACATGCCCTGTTTGCCAAAGATGGGAAAGCTGTCAGCGTGGTGCGTGACAGCGGCGGCTTCATTACCCAACGCGTTGTGGCCAACATCGTGAACATTGCTTCTGACATGTGCCAACAAGGTGTTTGCACACCGCAAGATTTGGACATTGCCGTCACTTTGGGCCTTGGCTACCCCTTGGGCCCACTTGCACTGGGTGACAAATTAGGCCCTACCAATGTTTTGGAAGTGCTGTTCAATTTGCAAACCGTCTACGGCGATCCAAGGTATCGCCCAAGCCCATGGTTACGGCGCCGAGGCGCCATTGGCTTGTCCTTACTTCATACCGAGGACTAAATCATGTCAGCTCAACTGCTCAGCACCAGCGAAGGTGCCACCCTCATTCTCACCTTGAGCAATCCCGAACACAAGAATGCGCTTGGCCCAGAAATGTATGCGGCAGGCGTCGAGGCACTGAGCGTGGCCGAGTCAAGCCCTGAAGTTAAAAGCGTGGTCATTACGGGCGAGGGGGCCTTGTTCAGTGCTGGCGGCAACTTGCAAAGACTGAACACCAACCGCCAACAACCACCGGAGCACCAAGCTCAAAGCATCGAAGGCCTGCACAACTGGATAGAGGCCATTCGAACTTTTCCAAAGCCCGTCATTGCAGCGGTTGAGGGCCCGGCAGCAGGCGCAGGATTTTCTTTGGCTTTGGCCTGCGACATGATTGTGGCAGCAAGAAACAGTGTGTTTGTCATGGCTTACAGCAACATTGCGCTATCACCTGATGGCGGCGGCACTTGGAGTTTATCTCGCAGTGTGCCGCGCCAATTGGCCACCGAATTGTTGATGCTAGGCGAGCGCATGCATGCAGAAAGACTTCATCAGTTGGGTGTGGTCAACAGATTGTGTGAACCTGGGCAAGCGCTGGGCACAGCCCTTACCCTTGCAAGCCAGTTAAATCAAAAGGCCCACAATGCCTTGACCAGCATCAAGGAGCTGATCAATGAAGCAGATGCCGCTTCCTTTCATCACCAATTGGCTTTGGAGCGCGATCATTTCGTGAAGAATTTGCACCATGTCAACGCAGGCATTGGTATTTCAGCCTTTTTAAACAAAGAAAAACCTCGCTACGAGTAAGACAGGGTCCCTCAGGCGACAAATTTTTGCAACCCAGTCACTCAAAAGACAGACTATGGACGAACCCATTCTTACGATGGAGGAAAGAGAATGCATCAACGCTGGCCGTTGGTTCTCTTCCCTATCACCATCACTCAGGCACGACATACTCCGATGCGCTTACGTCAAACGGTACAAAGACGGCGAACTCATTGCAGCCCGCGGCGAACCGCCGGAGCAGTGGATCGCCTGTGCCAAAGGGGCGGTGCGTGTCAGCTCCACCTCCGTATCGGGCAAGTTGATCACACTCACCTATGTCGAGCCTGGCATTTGGTTTGGCGACGTCTCCATCTTCGACGGCGACAGGCGAACGCACGATGCTTACGCACATGGCGAAACCACCACGCTCAATGTGGCCAAGGCAGATTTCAAGAAAATTCTATCCTCGCACGTCGAGTTGTACGACGCCATGCTGCGCTTGCACGCACGGCGCATTCGACAGCTCTTCGGATTGGTCGAAGACTTGAACACATTGCCACTCCGGGCGCGCTTGGCCAAACAGCTCAACCACTTGGTTCGAAGCTATGGCGTGCCCAGTTTGTCCGATGCCAAAGCCATTCGAATCAGTTTGCAATTGGCGCAAGAAGAGCTCGCTCAGTTATTGGGCGCTTCCAGGCAGCGCGTGAACCAAGAGCTCAAACAAATGGAGCGCGAACATGTCATCAAAATCGAACCCGGTGGCCTCACTGTGCTAGACAGAGAAGCGCTTATCAAAATCGTGGAGTCGGACAACTGAACGCCAGCACCCTGATCCTCACTTCGTTCATCTACAGCGGTAATTGCCATGAGCCAGTTTGATCATTTCGTAGGCACACGCCCAGTCACCGGCACGCATGCCTTTGATGTGCCAGTCCTTGAGCGTTGGCTTGTTGCCAACATGCCTGGATTTGAAGGCCCCCTTAGCGTTGAAATGTTCAAAGGCGGTCAATCGAACCCGACCTACAAACTCATCACGCCCAACTGCGCCTATGTGATGCGCGCCAAGCCCGGTCCTGTGGCCAAACTATTGCCATCGGCCCATGCCATTGAGCGAGAGTTTGCCGTCATGAAAGGCCTTGCCGGTACAGCCGTGCCAGTCGCCAAAATGCATGTGCTTTGCGACGACGAGGCCATCATTGGCCGTGCTTTTTATGTCATGGAGTTTGTAGCTGGCAGAGTTTTGTGGGATCAGTCTTTGCCAGGCATGACCAACAGCCAGCGCGGCGACATCTACGACGAAATGAACCGCGTCATTGCAGCGCTTCACACCGTGAAGTTTGCAGAACAAGGCTTGGCCAATTACGGCAAGCCTGGCAGTTACATTGAACGTCAAATTGGCCGCTGGAGCAAACAGTATGTGGCCTCGCAAACACAGTCCATTCCAGAAATGGACCGCTTGATCGCATGGTTGCCAAGCAACACGCCCAGTAGCGCCAAGGACGAATCTTTGGTCAGCATTGTGCATGGTGACTTTCGCCTAGACAACATGATGTTTCACCCCACTGAGCCCAAAGTTTTGGCGGTGCTTGATTGGGAGCTGTCCACTTTAGGTCATCCACTGGCTGACTTCAGTTACCACTGCATGGCATGGCACATCAAGCCAGGGTCATTCCGCGGCATTGGCGGCTTAGATCACAAAGCATTGGGCATTCCAGAAGAAGCCGAGTACATCCAACGTTATTGCCAACGCACTGGCTTCACCACACCCGAGAAACTGGCACTCGATTGGAATTTCTACATGGCCTACAACCTGTTTCGCATCGCAGCCATTTTGCAAGGCATTGCCAAACGCGTGGTTGACGGCACGGCTTCTAGCGATCAAGCCAAAGCGTCAGGCAACGGCGCCAAACCCATGGCCGAGTTGGCATGGCAGTTCGCCAGCCAAGTTCATTAAGCCCCCACTTAACACAGCACCCATTTTTAAGATTTAACAGGAGAACTTCAATGCAATTCGAATACTCAGACAAAGTCAAAAACATGCAAGCCCGCTTGTTGGCTTTCATGGACGAACACATTTATCCCAACGAGGCGCGCTTCTTTCAAGAAATTGCAGACAACCGTGCCAAAGGCAATGCTTGGGTTCCCACCAAAATTGTTGAAGAACTGAAACCCAAAGCACTGGCTGCTGGTCTTTGGAATTTGTTCTTGCCTAAGTCACCTCGTGCACCCCAAGGCTTGTCTAACTTGGAATACGCACCCCTTTGCGAAATCATGGGACGAGTGCCTTTTGCTGCAGAAATTTTCAATTGCTCAGCGCCCGACACAGGCAACATGGAAACCTTTGAACGCTATGCCAGCGAAGAACTCAAAGACCAGTGGCTAGAGCCATTGCTCAGAGGCGAAATTCGCTCAGCCTTCCTCATGACCGAGCCTGACGTTGCGTCTTCAGATGCCACCAACATCCAATGCGAAATTAAGCGCGATGGCAATGAGTACGTCATCAACGGTCGCAAGTGGTGGTCGTCAGGTGCGGGTGATCCACGCTGCGCGGTTTACATCGTCATGGGTAAAACCAATCCAGACGCTGGCCGTCACGAGCAACAGTCCATGATCATTGTGCCGGCCAACACGCCTGGCATTACGGTGGTGCGCGCACTGTCTGTCTTTGGTTATGACGATGCGCCCCATGGCCACATGGAAGTGGTCTTAAAGAACGTTCGGGTGCCTGCAGCCAATTTGCTGTTGGGTGAAGGTCGCGGTTTTGAAATTGCGCAAGGTCGCTTAGGCCCAGGACGCATTCACCATTGCATGCGTACCATTGGCATAGCCGAGCGCGCACTGGAACTCATGTGCAAACGTTTGAACTCTCGCGTGGCATTTGGCCGCGAAGTTGCGCGTCAAACTGTTTGGCAAGAACGCATTGCTGAATCACGCTGCATGATTGAGCAAGCTCGCTTGCTCACATTGAAAGCCGCTTACATGATGGACACCGTGGGCAACAAAGTGGCCAAAGCTGAAATTGCCATGATCAAAATTGTGGCGCCTCAAATGGCTTGTCAGATCATTGATTGGTCCATTCAAGCGCATGGCGGCGGCGGCGTATCACAAGACTTCCCATTGGCCTATGCTTATGCCCATCAGCGCACACTGCGTTTGGCCGACGGCCCCGATGAGGTGCACCGCAACTCTTTGGCCAAGCTCGAGTTGGCCAAGCACTTGCTCATGCCAGGTGAGGTAGAAATGCCCGTCACGCGTGGCAGCTAATAACACACTGACTAATTGTCAGCCCATCAGGCAGTAGCGCTTAAGCGAGGGACATCTTGAAACTTTGAAGAACTTTTTAATCAAGTTTCATGATTTCCCCCATTAGCGCATTAGAATACTAGGCTTGTCGGAGCGTAGCGCAGTCTGGTAGCGCATCTGGTTTGGGACCAGAGGGTCGAAGGTTCGAATCCTTTCGCTCCGACCATTTTTTCCTACCAAGGCCCTACCTTTCAGGTTCCAGGGCCTTTTTTATCTGCCCGTAGCTCAACTGGATAGAGCAACGGCCTTCTAAGCCGTAGGTCGGGGGTTCGAGTCCCTCCGGGCAGGCCATATTTTTTCCAAAAATCAGGGTTTTGCCTTACTTTTTGGCCCCTTGATGTGCAACATAATGCATCATACAAGGAGATATTCATGACTACCTCACCCTCACGTCGTTCAGTTTTAACGCGCAGTGCCGCATTGGTTGGTGCCGCCAGCTCTAGCTTGCTATTGCCAGAATTAGCACAGGCTCAGTCCGGCAAAATTCGCGTCGGTTTGATGTTGCCCTACTCTGGCGCATTTGCACCTTTGGGTGTGGCCATTGAAAATGGCGTACGCATGGCCATCAACGAACAAGGTGGCAAGTTGGGTGGGCGTGAAATTGAATGGTTCAAAGTCGACGATGAGTCAGATCCTTCTAAAGGCATTGAAAACGCCAACAAATTGGTACAACGCGACAAGGTCGACGTACTGATCGGCACCGTGCACTCTGGTGTGCAAATGGGCATCCAAAAAGTAGCTCGCGATTCAGGTGTTCTTTCCTTAATTCCAAATGCAGGTGTGCACGCTGCAACTCGCGCTTTGTGCGCCCCGAATGTGTTTCGCACCAGCTTCTCCAATAGCCAACCCACGCTGGCCTTAGGTCAAGCCATGGTAGCCAAAGGTCACAAAAAAGCTGTTTGGATCACTTGGAAATATGCAGCTGGCGATGAGGCCTTTGAAGGCTTCAAAGAAAGCTACACCAAAGCGGGCGGCACCATTGTCAAAGAGTTGGGCTTGCCCTTCCCTAACGTTGAGTTTCAAGCTCTGCTCACAGAAATCGCGGCACTGAAACCTGATGCAGTTGCTTGTTTCTTTGCAGGCCCATCCGGCGCCAAGTTCATGAGAGACTTTGCGGCAGCTGGCCTCAAGGGCAAAATCGCACTGTATGGTTCTGGCTTCTTAACCGAAGGCGTGTTGCAGGCGGCAGGACCCGCAGCAGACGGCGTCATGACCACCCTTCATTACAGCGATTCTTTGGACACACCGCGCAACAAAGCTTTCCGTTTGGAATATGCCAAAGCCTTCAAAATGCAACCTGACGTTTATGCTGTTCAAGGCTACGACACGGGCTTGCTGTTGGTGCAAGGCGCAAATGCCGTTAAAGGTGACTTGAATAAAAAGCCCGAGCTCTACAAAGCCATGGAAGGCGCCGTCATTGACAGCCCCCGCGGCAAATGGACCATGAGCAAATCACACAATCCTGTACAAGACATTTACTTGCGTATTGCCGAGAATGGCGAAAACAAGGTCATTGGGGTTGCATCCAAAGCGCTGGCCGATTCTGGTGCCGGTTGCCGCATGGGCTAATTCAAAAAGCCTGTCACGCCAAAGCGGCGGAGTGATCCGTCGCTTTTTTTATGCCCTCTTGAGACTCGATACGCAAACACTTAAGTGATAAGCTTTCTTCTATGGACTTCGTCAATTTCCTCATCCAATTGCTGAACAGTGTTCAGTACGGATTGCTGCTGTTCATGTTGGCTGCAGGGCTGACTTTGATTTTCGGCATCATGGGCGTGGTCAATTTGGCACATGGCAGTTTTTACATGTTGGGCGCCTATTTGGCATGGTCATTGGCAGCCCTGACCCAGAGCTTCACACTCGCCATCATCTTGGGAACATTGCTTTCTGTGCTGTTTGGTTTGCTGCTTGAGTGGTTGTTGTTCAGGCATTTTTACAAACGCGATCACCTCGATCAAGTGCTCCTCACCTTTGGCCTCATTTACGTTTTTGAAGAAATGCGCTCCATTTTGTGGGGCGACGATGTGCATGGCGTCACCATTCCAGATGTTCTCAGTGCCTCTATTCCTCTTACAGAAACACTTTCATATCCGGTCTACCGTTTGTTCATGTCTGGCGTTTGTTTGTTGTTGGCCTTGGGTCTGTATTTGCTCATTTCCAAAACTCGCTTGGGCATGAAAATTCGCGCAGGCGCTTTTAACCACGAGATGACCGAAGCCTTGGGCGTCAACATCAAACTGATTCATGCTTTGGTATTCGCCATGGGTGTGGGCCTGGCCACCATTGCGGGCATGGTGGCTGCACCTGTTTCCAGTGTGTATCCCAACATGGGCTCTCAGGTTCTCATCATGTGTTTTGTGGTGGTGGTCATTGGCGGCATTGGGTCGGTCAAGGGTGCGCTCATTGCGGCATTGCTGGTGGGTTTGGTCGATACCTTTGGCAAAGTTTTGTTGCCGCAAGTGGCCGGCATGCTGGTCTATGTGCTGATGGCCATTGTTTTACTTTACAAGCCTGAAGGCTTGTTCAAAAACTAAGGGGCCGGCATGAGCGACGCACACGCCCCCCTTGAAACACTGCCGCGCAGTTTGAAAATTTTGCTAGGGACTGCGTTCTTGGCACTGGCGGCCTTTCCCTTTGTCGGCACTGACTATTACCTGCAAATGGTCACCCGCATGATGATTTTGGCCATCTTTGCCATGAGCCTTGATTTGCTGCAAGGCGTCACGGGCCTTGTCTCATTAGGACATGCGGCCTACTTTGGTGTGGCTGGCTATGCTTTGGCATTTTTAACGCCGCCCGGAGAGCCTGTGTCTTTGTGGTGGACTCTACCTGCAGCGGTTGGCGCTTCAGCCTTACTGGCTTTGATCATTGGTTTCTTGGTTGTGCGCACCCACGGCATTTACTTCATCATGGTCACCATGGCCTTTGCACAAATGGTGTTTTATGCCTTCTTTGACAACAAGGTATTGGGCGGCTCAGACGGCATCTACATCAACTTCAAACCTGAAGCTATTTTATTTGATTTAGAAAACAAAAAGGTTTTCTATTTCTTCACCTTGGCTCTCATGGTCTTGGTTTATGCGTTTTTACGCCGTCTGCTGTGGAGCCCCTTTGGTCGTGCACTGGCTGGCATTCGTGTCAATGAACACCGCATGCGCGCACTGGGGTATGGCACTTTCAATCACAAACTGGCGGCCTTTACGTTGGCTGGCGCACTGGCTGGATTAGCTGGTTTCTTGTGGGGCGCGCAATCGGGGTATGTCAACCCTGAACTCATGGGTTTTCACATGAGTGCGCATGTCATCATGATGGTCATCCTTGGCGGCATGGGCAATTTTGCAGGCGCCATTGTGGGCGCTTTCTCGTTCGAGTATTTGCTGCATGTGTTCAAAGACTTGCCCCAAGTGGCTGGCTTTCATTTAGGCAAGCATTGGCAGTTGTGGATGGGCTTGTTCATTGTGGCGCTGGTGGTACTGGCACCTCGAGGCATCTTGGGCTTGTTTGCCTCGCTGCTCAAAGACAAGTCAGAAAAACAAGGCCCTCAAACATGACGAACGCTCACTCAGCGCACGACTTGCTGTTGCGCGCCAACAAAATTACCAAACAGTTTGGTGGCCTGACTGCCGTGAACGAAGTATCAGTCGATTTGCGCAAAGGTGAAATTCATGCAGTCATTGGGCCCAATGGCGCGGGCAAATCGACGCTGGCCAATTTACTCACGGGTGACCTGCCACCCACATCCGGCCATGTGACATTGAACGGTCAAGATATTACCGGTTGGACCCCTGAAAAGATTTCTCGCCATGGCATGGGCAGAAGCTATCAGAAGACCAACATCTTCAGAAGCTTTAGCGTGTGGGACAACGTTCGTTTGTCGGCCCAGTCGCGCAGCCAACCCATGCCTTTCAATCCATTGGCGTGGCTTCAACAGGCCAGCCACATGACCGATGTGAACGAACGTGCAGAGCGTGCCCTTGAATTAGCCGGCCTCCAAAATCGCCGCCAAGCCATGGCAGGCGCAGCCAGTCATGGCGAGCAACGCCAGTTGGAAATTGCCATGACTTTGGCCACAGAGCCGCAAGTTCTTTTGCTTGACGAGCCCTTGGCTGGCATGGGCTTGGCAGAAGCCGAGAGCATGGTGCAGTTGCTGCTGCGTTTAAAACCATTGCACGCCATGATGCTGGTTGAGCACGACATGGACGCCGTCTTTGCTTTGGCCGACCAACTGACCGTGATGGTCAATGGCCAAGTGATAGCAAGTGGCTTGCCTGCAGATGTGCGCGCCGATCAAAGCGTTCAAGCGGCCTATTTGGGTGAGGATCATTGAGATGACCGACACATTGATTCAAGTGCAAGGCCTCAACAGTTACTACGGGGCCAGCCACATTTTGCGAAGCATTGACTTCGAAGTCAATCGCGGCGAAACCATTGGCCTGATGGGCCGCAATGGCATGGGCAAAAGCACACTCCTCAAATCCATCATGGGCATTGTCACTCCCCAATCGGGTCATGTGCACATCAAAGGCCAGCGCATGAATGGCCGCGATATTTTTGAAGTCGCGCAACTGGGCATTGCGTATGTTCCCGAAGGTCGGGGTATTTTTGGCAACCTGAGTGTGGTTGAGAATTTAAAAATGGCGGCACGCCCTGGCACTCAAGGTCAAAACGATTGGACGTACGAGCGTGTGCTTGAAACTTTTCCGCGTCTGAAAGAACGACTGGGTCATGGTGGACAGCAGCTTTCTGGTGGCGAGCAACAGATGCTGACCATCGGCCGTGCCTTGATGACCAACCCCGATGTGCTTATTTTGGATGAAGCCACAGAAGGATTAGCGCCCCTGATTGCCAGAGAGATTTGGCGCATCTGCAGTGTCATCAAAGAAAGCGGCATCAGCAGCATCATTGTTGATAAAAACTGGAAGCACGTCACCAAAATTACCGATCGCAATGTCATTCTGGTCAAAGGTGAAGTCGTTTTTGAGGGCAGCTCTGAGTTGCTGCAATCTCAGCCTGAAATCATGGCGCAACATTTGGGTGTTTAATCAAAATGGCCAATGACTCCACCTTGAAAGGCGTGCGCATTGTCAGTTTGGCGCTGAACTTACCCGGGCCAGCCGCATTGATGCGCTTGGCACAAATGGGCGCCACCTGTACCAAGATCAATCCGCCTCCAGGCGATCCCATGGCGCACTACACGCCAGGCTTCTATGAAGTTTTGCACAAAGGCATGAAGCAAATCCAATGTGATTTGAAAGAAGCCAAAGGGCAACACGCTCTGCATCAGCTGCTTGCCAAAACCGATGTGCTGCTCACCTCGTTCAGGCCCTCTGCCTTGAACAAACTGGGCTTGAGCTGGAAGACATTGCACAAACAATATCCCAAGCTCAGTTGCATCACCGTGGTCGGAGCCCCTGGCCCTTTGGCTGAAATTCCAGGGCACGATTTAACCTACCAAGCCGAAGTCAACTTGGTGCCTGGCATGACATTGCCCGCCAGTTTGTTTGCCGACATGGGCGGCGCGTTGATGGCCAGCGAAGCCGTTTTAAAAGCCGTCTTAAAGCAACGCAGTTCGGGTCAAGGCAACTTCCACGAAGTGGCGCTGAGTGACGCAGCCGCTTGGTTGGCCCTGCCAAGACAATGGGGCATGACCTTGCCTAAAGGTGCAGTGGGCGGTGCGCACGCTGGTTACAACATGTACGCATGCAAAAACGGCCGCGTGGCTGTGGCGGCATTAGAGCCGCATTTTGCAAAGTCATTGTGCGAAGCCGCAGGCATTTTGGTTAAACACAATAAGACCTTGTATGCCAAGTCAACGCACGATGCCATTGCAAGCTTTTTAGCCAGCAAAACAAGACTGCAATTGGACAAATTGGCAGTAGACAAAGACATCCCCTTGATGACTTTGCCCAAAGCCCTCTAATTGAACTTGACCAAAGACTCAGTGATTTAACTGCGTCCAAGCCTTGTCAAGCCGCTTCACACTCACAGGTTGTGGCGTACGCAATTCTTGTGCAAAGAAACTCACGCGAAGTTCTTCAAGCAGCCATCTAAACTCAAGCATGCGGTCGTCCACCGCGCCTTTGCGCTCGGCCACCAAGCGCCAATAGCGCTGCTCTTGTGGTTTGAGCTCCAACAACTTAGCGGCATCTCGCGCAGGGTCGGCACGCCACTTTTCCAAGCGCAACACAATGGCCTTCAAGTAACGGACATAGTGCTGCAACTGCGTCCAAGGTGATAGTGCCAAGAATCGTTTGGGCACCAAGCGTTGCAACTGCTGGGCACAATCTGCTGTGGCCTCGGGTGCATTCTTGGTGTCTTTGATTTTGCGCGTGGCCGCAGCAAATTCAATCAGAATGACACCCGCCAAGCGGGCCACCTCATTCGCAATCAGGGTCAAGCGCCCTCGCCCTTCGTCAATCCGCTTCTTAAAGCTGAGCTCATCGGATGGCAAAGGGTCCATGAGGAAGGCGCGGTCCAAGGCCACTTCGATGATCTGTTGTCGCAATTCATCTGCGGTACCCAAGGGCATGTAGGCCACTGCCATTTTTTGCAAATCAGGAATGTTCTTTTCCAAATACTTCAAGGCATCTTTGATTTGCAAAGCAAACAAACGGCGCAAGCCTTCACGGTGTTTTTGAGTTGCCACTTCGAGCTCGTCAAACACCTCAATTTGCACCGCATCGTTCAGGTCTACCAAGGCTGGAAAACCAATCAAGCTTTGCCCGCCTTTGTTGATTTCCATGAGCTCTGGCAAATCACCAAAGGTCCATGCGGTGTACCGCTGCTGGGCAATGGCCGGCTTCTGACCGGACTTGGCCCCTGAGGAAGATGAACCTGCCTTGGTTTTAGTTGTTGAGACAGTGGCCCCATCTTGCGAAGCGTGTTGATCCTTGGCATCAGTTGCCTGTAGCGCGGCACTGCCAGTTGATTGCACTCTGAGCTGAGCCAGCGCTTGAAAAGCGCCGCGTGCTTGCGAGCCCCAATCGGCTTTGAGGGCACCTAAATTGCGACCCATGCCCAGTTGTCGGCCATGTTCGTCGACCACACACAAGTTCATGAACAAGTGCGGGCTGAGCATGTCTAATTTAAAGTCTGCGCGCTTGACATCTAGGCTGGTGATATCGCGGACCTTCTTCAAAAGGACGTCGGTCAGTGAGCCTGTTCCAAAAATTTCTGGCACACCCAATGTCTCGGCCAACTTGGCAGCAGAATCTGGCAAGGGCACAAATCGGGTACGTGGCTTTTGGGGCAAGCTTTTAAGCAATGCGTGAATTTTGTCCTTTAGCAAACCTGGCACCAACCACTCACAACGCTCTTCGCTCACTTGATTCAATACAAACAAAGGCACCGTGACCGTGACGCCATCGCGGGAATCGCCAGGTTGATGCAGGTAGGTGGCAGTGCAATCGGTGCCCCCTAAGCGAATTGTTTTTGGAAATGCCTGGGTGGTAATGCCCGCCGCTTCGTGGCGCATCAATTCTTCACGGCTTAGAACCAGCAAACTGGGCTGACGCTTCACTTCATTTTTATACCAAGCTTCCAACAAACGGCCAGAGCAGACATCGGCTGGAATTTGTTGGTCGTAAAACGCGTAGATCAGCTCATCGTCTACCAACACGTCTTGCCTGCGGGATTTGTGTTCCAGCTCTTCCACTTTGGCAATCATTTTGTGATTGGCGTCCAAGAAGGTCAGGTTGGTTTCCCATTGCCCTTGAACCAAAGCTTCGCGAATGAAAATTTCGCGGGCCGTTTGCGGATCAACTTTGCCAAATGGCACACGCCTGCCGCTGTAAACCACCAAGCCATACAGTGTGGCGCGCTCAAGCGCAATCACTTCACCCGACTTCTTTTCCCAATGCGGATCTAAAAGTTGCTTGCGCAACAAATGAGCACCGACTTGTTCCAACCATGCGGGCTCAATGTTGGCAATACCACGGCCAAACAAACGTGTGGTCTCTACCAACTCAGACACCACCGTCCAGCGGCCTGGCTTCTTGGACAAGTGTGCGCCCGGATGGCGGTAAAACTTGATACCCCGTGCGCCTAAATAAACGTCTTCATCGTCTTGCTTACAACCCACATTGCCTAGCAAACCGGCCATCATTGACATGTGAATTTGCTCGTAGCTTGCAGGCTTGGCGTTCAATTGCCAACGGTGCTCCGCCACAGTGGTGTGCAGTTGTGTATGCGTATCGCGCCATTCACGCACACGCCGAATGTTGACAAAGTTTTGACGCAACAACTGCTCATATTGGCGATTGCTTAACTTGTGCTCTGACCCGGCAGGCGATTTGCCGCCGCGTGCATCAGCCAACCATTTCCACAATTTCAAATAACCTGTGAATTCACTTTTCTCGTCGTCAAACTTCACATGCGCCTGATCGGCTTGCGACTGCGCCTCTAAAGGTCGGTCACGGACATCTTGCACCGACAAAGCACTGGCAATGACCAAGACTTCGTCTAAAGCTTGCCTGTCGCGCGCTTCCAAAATCATGCGGCCTACGCGAGGGTCCAAGGGTAACTTGGCTAATTCAGCACCAGTGTGCGTCAGTTCGTTGGCATCTGTAACGGCACCCAGTTCAGCCAGCAATTGGTATCCATCGGTGATGGCGCGTTTGGAGGGTGCTTCAATGAACGGAAAGTCATCGACCACACCTAAGTGCAATGACTTCATGCGCAAAATCACACCCGCCAAGGAGGACCGCAAAATTTCTGGGTCGGTAAAGCGGGGCCTGCCGTTGAAATCTTTTTCTTCGTAGAGGCGAATGCAAATGCCGTTGGCCACACGACCGCACCGCCCTGCGCGCTGATTGGCCGCAGCTTGGCTGATGGGCTCCACCATGAGCTGCTCTACCTTGCTGCGCAGGCTATAGCGTTTGACGCGGGCGGTACCCACATCAATCACATACCGAATGCCTGGCACTGTGAGTGAAGTTTCTGCCACGTTGGTGGCCAGCACAATGCGCCGACCTGAATGTGCATCGAACACCCGCTCTTGATCGGCTTGCGACAAGCGCGAAAACAAGGGCAGTACTTCGGCACCCCGTGTGACGGCGTTGTGTGACAAGTGTTTGCGCAAATGGTCAGCTGCTTCTCGAATTTCACGCTCGCCTGGCAAGAAGACCAAAATGTCACCGGCGGCATTGCCTGTCCAAAGTTCGTCGACAGCCTCGGCAATGGCATCGTTCAAGTCGTGCTCACGTGTCTCTTCAAACGGACGCCACCGCATCTCAACCGGAAAGGTTCTGCCAGAAACCATGATCACTGGCGCAGGCCCCTTGCTAGAAGCAAAGTGCTGCGCAAAACGATCGGCATCGATGGTGGCCGAAGTGACCACCACTTTGAGGTCAGGTCGGCGCGGCAAGATTTGACGCAAGTAGCCCAGCAAGAAGTCAATGTTCAGACTTCGCTCGTGAGCTTCGTCAATGATGAGGGTGTCGTAAGCTTCAAGGAGAGGGTCGTTTTGTGTTTCGGCCAACAAAATACCGTCAGTCATGAGCTTGACCGAGGCATCCTTTGACAGGCGGTCTTGAAATCGAATTTTGTAGCCCACCACATCGCCCAAGGGAGTTTTAAGTTCCTCGGCAATGCGCTTGGCTACGCTGCTGGCCGCAATGCGCCTAGGCTGTGTATGGCCGATCCACTTGCCCCGCTGGCCCGCTGCGGCATTGAGCCTGCCGCGGCCAAGGGCCAAAGCAATCTTGGGCAACTGTGTGGTTTTGCCTGATCCCGTCTCGCCGCAGACGATGATGACCTGGTGATCCGCCATGGCCTGAGCGATTTCGTCGCGCTTTGCAGACACCGGCAAAGACTCGGGAAACTCGATTTTCAAGGGGGTAGCGGACAATGGCAAAACTTCTGTAAAAATCAGGGATGGCGTAAGCCTTGAATTATCCGCTTTCTTGGACCCTTTCTAGAGACCCACAAGCTCATGTCTACTGTCTTTAACTTCACCTTCGTACCTTGGTTTCGCTCGGTGGCACCCTACATCCACATGCACCGTGGCAAAACCTTTGTCGTGGGCATTGCAGGTGAAGCCATCGCAGCTGGCAAGCTGCAACACTTGGCCCAAGATTTGGCCTTGATTCAAAGCATGGGCGTGAAGATTGTGTTGGTCCATGGCTTTAGGCCTCAAGTGAACGAGCAACTCATGGCCAAAGGCCATGTGCCCAAATACTCGCAAGGCATTCGCATCACCGACGAGGTAGCGCTAGATTGCGCGCAAGAAGCCGCCGGCCAACTGCGTTATGAAATTGAAGCAGCCTTTAGCCAAGGCTTGCCCAACACGCCCATGGCAGGTTCTACAGTTCGAGTGATCAGCGGTAATTTTCTAACCGCACGCCCTGTTGGCATTGTGGATGGCGTAGATTTTCAGCACTCAGGTCTGGTTCGCAAAGTCGACGTCGCTGGCATTACCCAGACCCTCAAAATGGGCGCCATGGTTTTGCTTTCGCCGTTTGGTTTTTCGCCAACAGGCGAAGCTTTTAATTTGTCGATGGAAGAAGTGGCCACCAGTGTGGCCATTGAACTTCAAGCCGACAAACTTATTTTCTTGACCGAAATTCCAGGTCTGCGCATTAACCCTCAAGAGCCTGAGTCTGAAGACAATCCGATTGACACTGAGTTGCCTTTGGCTGTTGCAGAAAGTTTGTTGAAAAAACTGCCGCCAGCACTGACGCCCACCGACATCGGTTTTTATTTACAACATTGCGTGAAGGCTTGCAAGGAAGGCGTTGAACGCAGTCACATCTTGCCGTTTGCAGTCGATGGCGCCTTGTTGCTAGAAATTTATGTGCACGATGGCATTGGCACCATGGTGATTGATGAAAAACTGGAAGAACTCAGAGAAGCCACATCCGACGATGTCGGCGGCATTCTTCAACTCATTGAGCCCTTCGAAAACGATGGCACCTTGGTGAAGCGAAATCGAACAGAAATTGAACGCGATGTTGACCACTACACCATCATTGAGCACGACGGGGTGATCTTCGCCTGTGCTGCGCTGTATCCGTATGCCGAAGCCAAGACCGCCGAAATGGCGGCCCTTACGGTATCGCCCCAATCGCAGGGTCAGGGTGATGGCGAAAAAATATTGAAACGCGTCGAACAAAGGGCTCGCGCCATGGGCTTAGACAGTATTTTTGTCCTCACCACTCGCACCATGCATTGGTTCATCAAGCGCGGATTTGTTCAAATGGACCCCGACTGGTTGCCTGAGGGCCGCAAGCGCAAATACAACTGGGACAGACGCAGCCAAGTGCTGGTTAAAAAACTCAGCTAAGGGGTTCTAGGGCTACTAGGTTGGAGTTCGTTCTAAACAAGCCGTCACGCAGTCGCAGAAAGATCATCAGAAAAAAGATGCTCATGAAAACGGCAAACGACCAATTGGCAATAGAGCCGCCTAGAAATGTCCAATCGATTTTGGTGCAATCGCCACTGCCCTTGAAAATCATGGGAATGGCTCGCTGAAGCGGGAAGTTTTCAATCATGCCGTAAAAATCGCGGCCGCAAGACACCACCTCGGGTGGGTACCACTGAAGCCAAGACTGACGCGCAGCCACGAAGGCGCCAAAACCCGAAGTGATTGCAATGAGCCATGTCATGGCAAATGTGCGCACGGGCGCATTTGAGCTGATGCCCAAAAGACACCACACAATGACACCGATCAGGGCGTAGCGCTGAACAATGCACATGGGGCAAGGCTCTAAGCCCAAATGGTTTTGCAAATAAACAATGCCAAATGCCAACATGGCCAAGCACCCTGCAGCAAGCAGGGCAAGCCAACGCGGCGTCGATAAATTTTTCAAGAATTAGCTTTCGACAAAAGCACGTTCTATCACGAACTGACCAGGAATACTGGTATTGCCTTCTACAAAGCCGCGTTTTTCACACAATGCTTTGAGGTCGCGCAACATTTCAGGGCTGCCACAAATCATGACCCGATCTTCTGCGGGGTTTAAAGCAGGAATGCCGAGGTCTGAACTGATGGTGCCGTTTTCAAGCAACTCTGTCACGCGGCCTTGGTGCTCAAAAGCTTCACGCGTGACGGTGGGGTAGTACAACAGTTGCTTGCTGACCATCTCGCCTAAAAACTCATTTTGCGGCAACTCTTTGGTAATGTAGTCGTGGTAGGCCAACTCTTTCACTTCTCGTACACCATGTAACAAGACCACTTGTTCAAATCGCTCGTAGGTTTCGGGGTCGCGAATGATGCTCATATACGGGGCCAGGCCCGTGCCAGTGCCAATCAGGTACAAACGTTTTGCGGGCGTGAGGTAATCAATGAGCAATGTGCCTGTAGGTTTGCGTCCGACCACAATGGTGTCGCCCACTTGAATGTGTTGCAATTTAGAAGTTAAGGGCCCGTCTTGAACTTTGATGCTCAAAAATTCAAGGTGCTCTTCATAATTGGCACTGGCAATGCTGTAGGCACGGAGCAAGGGTTTGCCGTTGTCACCCCGAAGGCCAATCATGGTGAAATGGCCATTGGAAAAGCGAAGTGCCTGATCTCGTGTGGTGGTGAAACTGAACAGCCGATCGGTCCAATGGTGAACACTCAGGACTTTTTCTTCTAAAAATGCACTCATAAAACTTAGGGAATTAAACAAAACAAGCCATTTTCAGGCTTATTTGCTTGTAATGGAAATACAATAATTTTATATCCCTATACGCAACTCATCTTAAGAAATATCAAGGAACATCATGGCTCGCACTGTTAAATGCATCAAATTAGAAACTGAAGCAGAAGGCCTCGACTTTCCACCCTACCCAGGTGACTTGGGCAAACGCATTTGGGAAAACGTCAGCAAAGAAGCTTGGGCCGCATGGCTGAAGCATCAGACCATGTTGGTCAATGAAAATCGTTTGAACTTGGCAGACGCCCGCGCGCGTCAGTACTTGGCCCGTCAAATGGAGAACCATTTCTTTGGTTCAGGTGCCGATGCTGCCCAAGGTTATGTCCCACCCACCAACCCCTAATTTTCACGCCAGTCATTGGAAAAACAGAGCCGCGTGTCAAACCAGTTGGCACGCTTTAGAAACCTCGTTTGGACGCGGCGAGTCTTTTCTTGAAACAGTCAAAGCTTGGCAATCAGAGCCCGCCTCTAAGCCCAAGCTTTTTTTCACTGCATTCACCAGCGTAGCACCCACAGACCTTTCTACCGAGCTGGCCCAAGTTTGCTATGGCCTGCTGCCCGGCGTTCACCGAATTTCTTTTGAAGGTGGATGCGTTCAATTGACTTTGTGCATTGGCGAAGCCCCCCACATTGCCAAAGAAATTGACATCGCAGCAGACAGCATTTGCGTTGACCACCTGGCGACATGGAACGCCAAAACTTTGGCACGCTTGTGTCAAGTGGGGTCTCAAATCAAATGGCTCTCCCCGCAAGACAGTCTCTTCAATGAACTTCAAAGTGTTGGCTTCATTTTGGATAGGTCAACATCTTCAGCTTGTTATCGCCCAACTTGGGAAGTGAAAACGTCGCTACGCCATCGAGCCAAAGCTGAGATCCTTACCCATTCAAAAACGCAAGTTGATGCCATTGTCATTGGCGCAGGTTTAGCAGGTGCGTCAGTAGCTCACAGTTTGGCACTCAGAGGCTGGCAAGTAGAAGTGCTTGATAAAGCTGATGCCTTAGGCGCAGGTGCTTCTGGTTTGCCCGCCGGTATTTTTGCCACACACGTTTCGCCGGACAACAATGTGTTGTCACGCATTACGCGAGATGGTGTGCGCGCCACCGTTCAACGCGCACAAGAGCTGCTGAAGCAAGGCCTTGAGTGGCAAGTTTCTCATTTGCTTGAACATCGTTATGCTGGCAAAAGACAATTGCCCGAAGGTCCCTTGTGGCCTGCTGCTGGCCACGAGTGGAGCACACAAGCCAGCGAATTTCAAAAGCAGGCGTCAGGCTTGAATGAAAATACACCAGCACTGTGGCATGGCATAGCCGGTTGGATTCAAACTCAAGCTTTGGTAAAGGCTCAACTTAGGCATTGCAACATCCGTTTGTCAACGCAAAGCGAGGTTGCGAAACTCATTTATAAAAACAATCAATGGCAGTGCATCGATGCCTCGGGGCTCGTCATTGCACATGCGCCTCAGGTCATCATTGCCAGCGCATACGATGGCCAATCCTTAATTGACAGCGTTGAGTTACAAAGTCAAGAATACCCTCGCCCTCACCTACCGGCTACAGCATTGCGGGGTCAGGTTTCATTAGGACCAATGAGCATATTGCCTGCGCAACTGCGCAACAAACTGCCGAATTTTCCAGTCAACGGCCATGGCAGTTACATCGGCCATCTCCAAGCTATCTCTGCGGATAAAAATGAGCCTTATTGGATAGTGGGCTCTAGCTTTCAACGCAACGACTTTGATTTACAAACACGTGATGCAGACCAGTTGACTAACAGACAACAATGGGCTGAACTCATGCCTGAATTTCAAGACGACATCCTTCACATCGATCTTGAAAAGACCTCTTCTTGGGCCGCCATTCGCATGGCGCTACCAGACCGACTGCCCGCCGTAGGTGAGTTTGCACATCCTGAATTCAAAGGCTTGAATGTCTGCACAGGCATGGGCGCAAGAGGCATCAGTTGGTCGGTGTTGTGCGGCGAACTGTTGGCCGCAAACTTGAACCACGAACCTTTGCCCATGGCCGCATCGTTGGCCAAGCTAATGGCCGCCGCAAGATTTGGCTAAGCTCATTGTTGTGCAGCGGCAGGCCTGCGAGACTTCACGTAGGCATCGGTAGGCTGGTAGTTTTTGCCATCGGCATAACGCCATTGCGTCATGCTGCCCAGATTGCCGCGCATATCTAGCTTGCCTACATACGCACCCATGGTGGACTGCTGATCAATGGCCCGAAACTCTGCGGGACCAAACGGCGTGCTGAACTTCAGACCCCGCATGGCCAACACCAACTTCTCGTTGTCAGTGGTGCCTGCTTTTTTGATGGCCGCAAAAATAGCTTGCATGGTGGCATATCCCACAACAGAACCAAGCTTGGGGTTCTCTCTGAATTTCTTGTAATAGTTGGCCGCAAAGGAAGCATGTTCCTTGGTGTCAATTTGGTCCCACGGATAGCCCGTCACAATCCAGCCCTTGGGAGTTTCATCTTTCAACACCTCAAGATATTCAGGCTCGCCTGACAGCATAGACACCACGGGTACCTTAGGGAAAATGCTGCGCTGATTTCCCTCGCGTACCAGTTTGGCCAAGTCGGCGCCAAAGGTCACATTAAAAATAGCATCGGGTTTGCTTTGCATGAGTGCACTCAAGCTGCTGCCTGCATCAATTTTTCCAAGTGCGGGCCACTGTTCGCCCACAAACTCGACATCGGGGCGTTTGGCTTTTAACAATTCTTTGAAGCTTGCAACGGCACTTTGTCCGTACTCGTAATTAGGTGCCAAAGTGGCCCAACGCTTGGCTGGCAACTTGGCAGCTTCTTCTACCAACATGGCGGCTTGCATGTAGGTGCTGGCACGCAAACGAAAAGTGTAGCGATTGCCCTTGTCCCAGACAATGGCATCAGTTAGCGGCTCACTGGCCACAAAAAGTCGTTTGCTTTTACCGGCATGATCGGCCAAAGCCAAACCTACATTGGATAAAAAACCACCGGCTAAAACATCGACTTTTTCTTGGCTGATCAACTCGATGGCATGCCGCAAAGCATCCTCCGGTTTGCCGGCATCGTCTCGGGCTATGACTTCCACTTTGCGTCCCAGCAAGCCACCTGCGGCATTGACTTCTTCAACCGCCAATTGCCAGCCCTGTTTGTAGGGTTGTGTGAACTGAGGAATGGCTGAATAGCTGTTGATTTCGCCAATGCGAATGGGGGTTTGTGCATTCACAGACATACCCAACATGGCGACCAGCGCCACGCCCCAAGCTTTCAATGGACCAAACTTCATTCCATACTCCTAAAAACTCAAACTGTATCAGCATGCCTAAATCCAGTCACTTTGGAGACTTTTAAGCGCCCTGCTGCACCCCTCTTATGATCAAAAAGCATATATGTCAAACGAATAAGTAGTTTGATTTGACATAAGGAGGCCTTAAAGTCAAACCCTCATTTGGCTTGGCCAAAGCCTTCACCGACCCGTCTCAGAAATGTACCGATACACAGAATTCGATCGCCAGTTTGTCAAACAGCGAGCAGCCCAGCACAGAGACCAACTCGAGCGCTGGCAAAAAGGCCAACTGGCTGACGAAGAGTTTCGCCCTCTGCGCCTTCAAAACGGGTGGTACGTTCAACGCTATGCGCCCATGCTGCGCGTGGCTGTGCCGTATGGCGAAATTTCCAGCAAACAACTGAGTGTGCTTGCCACCATTGCCAAAGAATACGATCAGCCCAACCCCGAAATTTTTTCAAAAGCCCAAGCCCAACAAGACTTGTTGCCAGGCAAATCGCCCCGCCTTATTAAAGGCTACGGTCACTTCACCACCCGTCAAAACGTTCAGTTCAACTGGATTCCATTGGATCAATCGGCCGATGTGATGGACCTCTTGGCCACCGTGGACATGCACGGCATTCAGACCAGTGGCAATTGCATTCGCAACATCACCACCGATGAATTGGCGGGCGTAGCCATTGATGAAGTGGTCGACCCTAGGCCCTATGCAGAAATTTTGCGTCAGTGGAGCACGCTGCACCCTGAGTTTGCATTTCTGCCACGCAAGTTCAAGATCGCCATCACAGGCGCTCAAGAAGACCGCGCTGCCATTGGTTGGCACGACGTTGGCTTGCAGCTTGTCAAAAATGCACAAGGCGAAGTGGGCTTCAAAGTCTGGGTGGGCGGTGGCATGGGTCGCACCCCCGTCATTGGCACACTGGTTCGTGAATTCTTGCCATGGCAACACATCATGAATTACCTGGAAGCTGTTGTCCGCATTTACAACCGTTGGGGTCGCCGTGACAACATTTACAAAGCTCGCATCAAAATTTTGGTGAAAGCCGAAGGCCAGCGCTACATCGATGAAGTTGAAGCTGAGTTCAAAGAGATCGTAAACACTGATGGTGGACCGCACACCATCAGCCAAGCCGAATTTGATCGCGTGGCAGCTTGCTTTGTCGAACCCAAGGCACCAGCCTCCATCGAATCCACATTGGCTAACGTCAGTACACAAGACCCTGCGTTTCAACGTTGGTTAAATCAAAACGTTGTGCCACACAAAAATCCTGCACTGCGCGCAGTCACGCTTTCCTTCAAACGTTTGGGCTTGGCACCGGGCGATGCAACTTCAGAGCAACTAGAAGCCTCTGCTCAATTGGTAGCCAAGTATTCACGCGGTGAAGCGCGTGTCACGCATTCACAAAACTTGGTGCTGCCTTGGGTACCCGAAAGCCAGTTGTTTGACCTCTGGCAAGAGGCCAAAGCATTGGGCTTGGCCAGTCCCAACATTGGTTTGCTGAATGACATGATTGCATGCCCCGGCGGCGACTACTGCGCTTTGGCCAATGCCCGCGCCATTCCAGTAGCCGCTGCCATTTCAGAGCGCTACCAAGACTTAGACGAGTTGGATGATCTGGGACCCATCGACCTGCACATCAGCGGCTGCATCAATTCGTGTGGCCATCACCACAGCGGCCACATTGGCATTTTGGGTGTCGATAAAGATGGCAAAGAATGGTACCAAGTCACCTTGGGTGGCTCGGACGGATCAGACCTTTCTGGCCCAGCAGGTCCAGGCAAAGTGGTCGGCCCATCTTTCTCCGCAGCCGAGGTGCCAGAGGTGATTGAAGCTGTGATCAACAAGTACCTTGAACTACGCACACCAAAAAGCAATGCCCAAAACGGCCGCGCTGAATACTTCATTGAAACCTTGCGTCGTGTGGGCCAAGACAGCTTCAAAGCGGCGGCAAATTCTGCCCGCCATTCTGAACCTGCATTCGCTTGAACCGCATTAAATCGATATGAAAATTCTTTCCTTCAAAGAACACAGCAACTCGGCAGCAGGTGCTGACGTTATCAGTATGGCCAACGACGCAGATCCTCGCGAGGTGTCACTGGAGGGTGTCAAGCGCATCGATTTGCACTTCCCAAAATTCACCGATGGCCGAGCTTACAGCCAAGCTTTTTTACTGCGCCGACGCCTTGGTTTCCAAGGTGAAATTCGTGCAACAGGCGATGTACTTATCGACCAATTGGTATCCATGTCACGCACAGGGTTTGATGTAGCCGTGTTGCGCGATGGCTTGGATGCCAGCGCAGCCCAGCGTCAGTTCGAGCGCTTCCCAGCTTTCTACCAAGGCTCAGCAATCGACACAAAACCCTTTTTTGCCAAGAAGGCGGCATGAGCGTCTAACTGCTTTAAAATGCCCTTTTTTAGGGTAATTCTGCCCGCTCAACGCTTTAGCCTTAGCAAACTGTCATGACCCACGTTGTTTCTGAATCCTGTATCCGCTGCAAATACACCGACTGTGTGGACGTCTGCCCCGTAGACTGCTTCCGCGAAGGCCCCAACTTCCTCACCATTGACCCTGACGAGTGCATCGATTGCGCTGTTTGCATTCCTGAATGCCCCGTCAATGCCATCTATGCCGAAGAAGACTTGCCAGCAGACCAAGTTCACATGACCAAGCTCAATGCCGAACTGGCTTTGCTGCCCACTTGGAAAAGCATCACCAAACGCAAAATTCCCATGCCAGATGCTGACGATTGGAAAGACAAGACAGGCAAACTGAGCGAGTTGATCCGTTGATCCAAACCGAAGCCCTGATCATTGGCGCAGGCCCGGTAGGCCTGTTCCAAGCGTTTCAACTAGGGCTTCAAGACATTCGCTGTCACGTGGTGGATGCTTTGCCGCAAGTGGGCGGCCAATGTTCAGAGCTTTACGCCGACAAACCCATTTACGACATTCCCGGCATTCCGCTTTGCACTGGTCAAGAACTGATTGACCAACTGCAAAAGCAAATCAAACCCTTTGCGCCACAGTTTCACCTACAAGAATTGGTCAGTGAACTCAAAGCCACAGAAGATGGTCAGTGGCACGTGCAAACCGACAAGGGCACGCAATTCAAAGCGGCCACCGTGTTCATTGCCGCAGGTGTGGGTGCTTTTGTTCAACGCGGCCTGAGTTTGCAAGGCTTCGAGGCGCTGCTGGGTAAAAACATCTTTCACAAGGCCCCAAACGAAGAAACCTTCAAAGGCAAACACCTCTTGGTAATGGGCGACAACGATACCGCACTAGAGGCTTGCGCCCGATGGCGGGATGGCGCCAATGCTGCAGCCAGTGTGACACTGGTTCACAGGCGCGATCAATTTCAAGCACAGCCTTATGCCATTGAAAAAATGCGCGAAGCCTGTATAGCAAAATCAATGCGCTTTGTGGCCGGCCAACCCACAGCCTTAGTTCAAGCGGCTGGTGCAAACTCAGGCTCAAGCAAACAACAACTAACGGGCCTAGAAATTCTCAATGCCCAAGGCGAAACAGAAGTTCTACCTGCAGACGCGATTCTTTTGTGTCTAGGCATTTCTCCCAAGTTAGGCCCTCTTAGCGAATGGGGCTTAGCCATGGAACGCAAGCAGCTGGTCGTGAACACAGAAAACTTTGCCACACAAGCTCAAGGCATTTTTGCCGTAGGCGACATCAACACCTACCCCGGCAAAAAGAAACTCATTTTGTGCGGCTTTCACGAAGCCACCCTGGCCGCCTTTGGCGCGTCTGCCTTGCTGTACCCCGATCAAAAAACCCTACTCCAATACACCACCACTTCTACACACTTGCACAAACTCTTGGGTGTGTCATAGAATTCAACCTGTGGCTGCAGATTCAAATTTGCAGTCGCATCCGCTAGGGGTGTTTTAGCTGCAAAGCTAAGACTGAGAAAGTCCCTTTGAACCTGATTGAGGTAATCCTCGCGCAGGGAAGCTTGTCTAAACAACGAGGCAAACACTCATTTGCCATCACCCGTTGAATGATCCAGCCGACCTGCCATTTCGTTGAAGGAAAACGCAATGGCACACCATTTGCCAACCATAGCTTGCCACGCACTGTTGCTTGCGAGCGCTTCTGCGCTTGCTCAAAACAACACGGTGCTAATCACCAGCCCTGCTTCACAACAAGTCAGTGGTTTTGAAAACCTCAGCTTGCGTGAAGCGCCGTTCAGTGCCACCAACGTAGACAACGCCACACTGCGCGACTTAGGCGCACAAAGAATTTCAGAAGCCTTGCGCTTAGATTCTTCTGTGACCGACAGCTACAACTCTCCCGCTTATTGGGACATGTTGAGTGTGCGTGGCTTCATGTTAGACAACCGCTACAACTACCGCCGCGAAGGCTTGCCCATCAATGCAGAAACCATGATTGCCATGGACAACAAAGAACGCATTGAACTTTTTAAAGGCACCAGCGGTATACAAGCTGGCACCAGTGCGCCGGGTGGCATTGCCAACTACGTGGTGAAGCGTCCGCCCAACTCGATTGAAAGCAGCGTGAGAAGTCTCACATTGAGCTACGGCAACGGCAACAACAGTTCTGTCGCTTTGGATGTGGGCGGACGATATGGCGAAAACAACGCCTTTGGTTACCGTGTGAACGCAGCCTATGAAAATCTGAATCCCTATGTGCAGAACGCAAAAGGCCATCGCCAACTGCTGGCATTGGCCATGGACTGGCGCATCAACGCCAATACCCGTCTTGAATGGGAAATTGAAACCAGCAGCCGCCAACAAATGGGTGTGAATGCGGCCAGTATGACGGGCAACACACTCCCCTCACCTGTTTACGGAAAAAACAATTTCTCTAGACAAAGTTGGTCTGTGCCAGGTGTATTTGACGGACTGACTGGCAGCATACGCCTGAAGCACCGCTTAGACAACGGCTGGATGTGGACCACCCAAGTTGGCGCGCAGCGTTTGAAAACGGACGACCGTTTGAGCTACGCATACGGCTGTTATGCAGAAGGCAATTACGACCGCTTTTGTAGCGACAAAACATTTGACCTGTACGACTACCGCAGCGAAAACGAACGAGCCTTTCTGGCCTTAGCGAAAGTGCCGCCGCACCTGAGCCTTATGACCTGAACACCAACCGCCAAGAGTACTCAACAGAAATCAGCGTGAAAGATCGCATTCGTGTCAATCGCTTGGCAGACTTGTGGCTTGGCCTTCGTTCAAGCCACATTCAACGCGACAGCCAACGCACCGACGGCAGCAGAGCCACACATGACGACCGAACCATCACAACGCCGTGGGTTGCTTTAAGCCACAAGCTGACTTACAACGCCACAGGCTATGCCAGCTATGGCCAAGGTGTTGAAGCTCAAGTGACACCCAACCGCAGCCGCTATACCAACGCTGGCGAGGCACTGCCATCTGCCAAGAGCACCCAAAAAGAATTGGGCATCAAAGGTGCGCAAGGCCCATGGCTTTGGAACACCGCCTTGTTTGACATCACTCGCCCCGTTTGGGGAGACCAAGGTGCATGTGAGGAAGACAACTCATGCACCCGCAAACTGGATGGCATTGCACAGCACAAAGGCCTAGAACTGGGTATGGGCTACCGCAGCCATCAATGGAAAATCGATACGGCTGCCACATGGTTAGATGCCAAGCGTTCACAGGCTTTGATTAACCCCGTTCAAAATGGTCAGCGCCCTTTAAACGTTCCTTCTTTGGTGCTTCGTGCTGCTGCGGAATACCGCTGGACACAAGTACCCGGGTTGCGCACCACCTTGCGCTTAAGCCATGAAGGTGAACGCGACCTCATAGAAGGCGGCGCCATGAAATTGCCTGCGTGGACCACTGCCGATTTGGCGGCCCACTACAACACCAAAGTGGCTGGTCAAAACACCGACTGGACCTTGGCACTTGAGAACGCTAGCAACCGTGCTTATTGGAGAGAGTCGCCCAAGCAGTTTGGCCACTACTACTTGTATGCAGGAGCGCCCAGAAACTTGCGGCTTACAGTTCGAACGCTGTTCTAAAATAAAATCCGAACATGAACGATTCATCACCCATTCAAGAGCAACCTGGAAACCCCCTTCATGGTTTGACCCTTGAGGCCATTGTTCGCGAGCTTGAAGCGTATTTTGGTTGGGTGGAACTTGGCGAACGCATACCGGTGCGGTGCTTTACTCACGACCCAAGCCTCAACTCCAGCTTGAAGTTTTTGCGCAAAACCCCTTGGGCCAGAGAAAAAGTAGAAGGGCTGTATTTGTTTATGTTGCGAGAGAAACGGCGCAGTCAGGGTGCATCTTCGTCATGACTACGCCCTTCTCCAGAAACTAAGCGCAGCCAACACAATGGCTATGCCAGCCGCCCAAGGCAGAAGCCCAATCGTGCCCGCCCAAATTGCTTCAGTCTTTGAAGCCCCCCGAGATAAGGCCTGGTTTTGCAGCAACTCCATCAACCAAAGCCAGATCAAGGCGGCAGCCACAATGCCGACGGTACGGGTCACCAGCGTTAGACTGCCAGACAGACCCCGCGCAGAATCTGACAAAGTGGCCACCACTTTATCGGCGTAGACAACCTGAAACACCCCCAAGCCCAAACCTTGGAGCAACAGGGCCAATGCCATCAAGGGCCAGGCTTGGGCCATTGATAACGCGCCTATCAAGGCCAACCCTAAGGCCATAAGCCCTTGTGCCAAGTTGCCTACGGCCTGTAGATTCATGTGCCGCAACAGCAAAGGGGCAACGCCCGAGCCACCCAACACACCCAGTGCCCACAAGGACAACATGGCACCACTGGCTATTTCAGGCCACCCAGCCGCAGGCAAGGCATACGGCAAGCTCAGGGCAATGGTGAAACTACAGAACTGAACGACCACACTTTCTAAGTTGATCCAGGCGAAATTAGCATTGCGCCGCATGAGCAGCAAAAGACCTTGTACGCTGCCCGGTTGAGTGGCGTCGGGTGTGCTTAGCTTCTGCACACGCAGGCGACTGGACAGCCAAGGGGTGCACAACAAAGCCAGCAGCACAATAGGAACCCTAAAACCGTAAACCCCGGCCCAGCCCCAATACAACATGCTGATACCCCCGAGCAATGGCGCCATCAAACCAGCCGCCGCAATCATGGCACCGTAAGCCGACAGCGCCAAAGTGCGATGCTCGAACGCCAACAAAGACATGGCCAAAGCTGGCGCACATGACAAAGTTAGCGCCACTCCGATACCTTGCAACACCCTTCCAGCCAACAGCCAGCCATAAGCAGGAGACAGCGCACACGCAGCCATTCCCAGCGCAGATATAAACAAGCCCCAGCGAAACACGCGCAGGTGGCCTAAGCGGTCTCCAAGCGCACCGCAATACAACATGAGGCTGCCATAAGTGATGACATAGAACACAGCCACCCAACGTATGTCAGCTGTTGACAAAGCAAAGGCTTCGGTCATTGCGGGAAAAGCCAAGTTAACCGCAAAGTCAAGTGGTGCAATGGAAGCACCGAGGCCAACGATGGCAAAACCCAGATAAGGCTTACCAATGCGGGCGTCAATTTGCTTGTCAAGTGGACGAGTCAAAACTAGAGATTTCCTAAACAAATTTCCTAGGCATGAACTCCATAGGAGCCATCACAACTAGGAGCTCATGGAGCCTGAACTCTTATTAAACCTGAATCCAGTCGCCTGCCAGCTAATGGCGTTTGAACTATGGCTGTTCTTGAACTTCAGTAACAGCACAGAGCAACACAAGTGCACAAAACTCTTTAGCCCTCAAATAGCTGCATTTTTTTGCTACAATGCGAGGCTTAGCGAAATAGCGCAGTTGCTTAGTCCTAAAGACTGGTCAAATTTGTGTATTTTTTGCTAACAAACCGAATATTCCTCGATAGCTCAGTCGGTAGAGCGCCGGACTGTTAATCCACATTAAAGCCTTTTCAAGAAAATTGAAGAGGCTTTTTTTCGTTTAAAAACAATAGTTTATAGAAATTTAATGATGTAATATCTCAATTACACATATATTACACATTTTTATTTACAGGTCGCTTGAATTAATCATTAATTTACTCTGGACGCTTTGAATTTTATTCATTAATCTGATTTTTAATATAATCAAAAAATTGACTATTAATTAATAGGATTAAATCTCTTTTCGGTATTAATTTTTACACCGAAATTAATCGAAATATAGATTAATTTTTAATGCGGCAAGTGCTCTGAACGCCCCACTACCGTCCAGCTCTGGACACCCCACTACCGTCCAGACTCTGGACGCTCACGTTGCTTGCCGCAAGTCCTTCCAATGCATCGGGATACCAAATCGCGGTTGCCCAAGCATGCGGTCTGAAACTAAATTTGTGTCACAAGAACTCATTGCTGCGATTGCTTAGGCTCAGCAACTTTTGAACAAACACATGACACATGAAATTCAAATTGCTCACAGCACCTATCTGAGCACTCAGATCAAAAAACGCATTTCAGTTGGCGGTATCGATGTTGACGAAGACTTCGTTAAAGAACTACTGATTAAACATTTGAGAACGGGAGATGCAAATGACCGCCCCACTCTCTCAGACGCTTTTGACATCTACATGGCAGAGAACACATCCGCACACCGCAGAAAGTTCAAACTCAATGCCAATCAATACTTCAACAGGTTTAGCGCCATGTATGGGGATCTTTACCTTGATGAGCTTAAGCACTGGCACATCACCCAATATCGAGACGCCATGCTGGCGCAGGGACTGCATCCAAACAGCATCCGCAAACACAACAACATCCTGAATGCCATGATCAATATGGCATTCAAGCACTTGGACATTGACAGGCTCAGTCCCTTCAGGGGACTACAGATACGTGGCGAGGGTGAAAACACAAGACCGATACCACCCATCACGCCAGAGAAGATTGCCAAGGTCAAAAGCTTCTTGATCCGTCACAACACCCCAGCCAGCTTGGTGGGACTGATACAACTCAACACTGGTCTTAGGATTTCTGAGCCCACTCTGGCAAGGCTAGAAGACTTGGTGCTTGAACATGAGATTCCGCATCTTTGGGTACGAAAGAACCGACTGACAGATCGAAAAACCAAAGCCAGCATTCGAGCTGTGCCACTCGTTGGCGTATCACTGGATGCAGCTAAAGAGTTACAAGCTAGAGCATTACGGCTCAACTCCCCCTGGCTACTGCCTCAATACGCGAAGGAGTTTGGAGCTTGCTCTTGTTCAGCCATCTTGAACAAAAACTTGCGCCCCTTTGAGTTTCGCAGTCACATGTTTAGGCATGCATTCATCGACAGACTCAAAGCGCGAAATGACATTCCACTGCCTTTGGCCGAAAGCATTACGGGACATGGACGCGGGCAAACTGATTTTGCTGTTTATGGCAGCGTTGGCTACACGCTCGAGCAAAAGCTACAGGTCATTCAAAAGATTGAGATTTAATTTCTAATTCATCCTGGGGCACGGGCTATCTCGTGCCTTGCTCCGGATACGGCCACTAGATACACCCCACAGTTTCGCAAGAGGGTTGTGGGGTTTTTCTTTGCTAGCACACACCCGCACACTCTTCGTACTCCTTTGCTGCTGGCATTGACTTGCGGCGCTGCGAAACTGTGCTGAAAAAAGCAGCAAAGCTGCAGCAGTTGGCAAAGCCTTGTGCGCGGGTATGAAACAGTCGCAGCTCAGCTACCCCACACTGGCAATGGCTCAGCAAAGCTGCCCACAGCGACGTTGGAAACGACTTACAACGGACCCTCAACCGCAGCCGCCCGTGCCCATACGCTGAGAGACGGTGAGTTGGTGCTGTACAAGCGCAGCCACAGTCGAGTTTGACCATGCCGCTACAAGCTCTACGACAACCAGTGGTGTTGACGCCGCAGATTAACGACAAGCAACCGAGTGTTCCTCTGCTGGCCTAAAAAGTGATCCGTACGTGAAGGCTACCTCTTGCCGATATTGCCGTGCGGCGAGGCGTCGACTGGCACGGTCACGTGAAAAAAAATAATGTAAATGTCATTCTGGTTAATACCTAGCTATTTTTTGAGACGACTGGTCTATTATTAAATACATGAACTCACAGTCGCTTGTCGCTCCTAAACGAATCAGCCGCACTGAGCGCGCAGCTGCACGCACCAGCACAAGGGAAATGTTGGTGCGTTGCGGCACGGAAATCTTCACTGAGAGAGGCTTTCAGGCGACCGGCATAGACGAGATCCGCCTGCGGGTAAATGTGCCTAAAGGTTCGTTCTATCATTTCTTCTCCAGCAAACACGAGTTCGGACTTGCTGTGATAGACAACTACGCCGCGTATTTCGAACGCAAGCTAGCTCGATCTTTCGACGACACACAGTTGATGCCGCTTGAGCGTATCTCTGCCTTCGCCAACGACGCCATGCGTGGCATGGCCAAATTTAATTTTCAGCGGGGCTGCTTGATCGGCAATCTTGGGCAGGAACTTGGCGGCCTGAACGATGAGTTCCGCGACAAGCTGGAAGCCGTGCTGCAGGCTTGGCAATCGCGAACTGCGAGTTGCCTGAGCGACGCCGTGCGGACCGGGCAATTGTCCGTCAGTGCGGACTGCGAGGCGCTTGCCGAGTTTTTCTGGATCGGATGGGAGGGTGCCATTCTGCGCGCCAAGCTCACGCGTAACAACAATCCGTTAGAGCGCTTTCTCGCCCATTTCATGCTCACGGCGCGAGCCGCCTGAGCTATTTACTTAAATTTTTTGGAGCACTTCCTTTGAAGGCAATCTGGCTCGAGCAATCCGATGGAAAGACCCACGCGGCGCTTAAAGACATTCCCGAGTCAGTCTTGGACGAGGGCGACACTCTGGTGAGCGTGGAGTGGTCGTCCCTCAACTACAAAGACGGCTTGGCCATCACAGGCAAGTCGCCCATCGTGCGTAAGTTCCCGATGATCCCGGGAATAGACCTTGCAGGTACCGTTAAGTCGTGTAGCAGCGGCGCCTGGCTACCAGGCGATCGTGTTGCGCTCACGGGATGGGGATACGGCGAAAACGCATTCGGCGGTCTCGCGCAGATGGCCCGCGTGAACGGTGACAAATTGGTGCGCCTGCCAGAATCAATGGAGACGCGGACGGCAATGGCCATAGGCACGGCCGGTTTTACGGCGATGCTGTCGGTGATGGCGCTAGAACGCAACGGCGTCTCCCCCGACAGGGGTGAAGTACTCGTTACCGGCTCAGGCGGAGGCGTGGGAGGCTTTGCGGTCGCCTTGTTGGCCAAGCGCGGCTACAAGGTGGTGGCGGTTACAGGGCGTGCGGCTGAAGGTGAACGCCTATTGCGTCTTGGCGCTGCTGAAATCATGGACCGCGATGCGTTTTCGCAGCCCGGCAAACCACTTACAAAAGAGCGCTGGGCCGGCGTGGTAGACAGCGTCGGCAGCCACACGCTAGTGAACGCCTGCGCCAGCACGCGCTACGGCGGCACAGTCGCGGCCAGTGGTTTAGCGCAAGGCATGGATTTCCCCGCATCGGTAGCACCTTTTATCCTGCGCGGTGTCACGCTCGCGGGCATTGACAGCGTGTCCTTTCCGATGTCCAGCCGCGGCGCAGTGTGGCAAGGGCTCGCGCAAGACCTTTCGCCCGATGCGATTATGAACATGGCCGTGTCGTTGCCGCTCGAAGACGTTATCACGCGCGCGCATGACCTTCTCGCCGGCACGGTGAGCGGCCGACTCGTGGTAGACCTTCGATGAACATTGATCCTTAATGAATTCATGTACGCAACCCTGATCAGTGGAGACCGCACCCTAGATGGCGGAACTTTGGAACAGCGGGTTCTGCGCGTGGCGGGCGGCTTAATGAGCCTGGGCCTTGGGCCCGGCGACGTCGTTAGCATCCTGATGCGCAACGATTTCCCATTGCTGGAAGTGACGCTCGCGGCAGACAGGACAGGCGCTGTCGCAGTGCCGCTCAACTGGCACGCTAGTGCAGAAGAAATAGGCTTCATCCTGCAGGATTCTCAGGCGCGGCTGCTGGTCGTGCATGCCGATCTGCTAAAGAAAGTGGCATCTGTGGTGCCCGCAAATTGCAAGGTTCTGGAGGCTGTGACGCCGCCCGAAATCCAGATTGCCTATCGCCTGACTGAAGAATCCTGTTCACTCGCCGGTAACGCCATGAACTACGAAAACTGGGTGCAGGCATCAGAAGTTTCAACTGCTGCGCCGGTCTCAACTCCTTTTCGTCTTCTCTACACGTCCGGTACGACGGGTCGTCCGAAAGGCGTCAGGCGCTTGAGCAGCTCTCCCGAAATGACTGCGAGGTTCGGTCAGCGCGTTAGGCTGGCGCACGGCCAGGAGATCCGGCCAATCCGCGCCGTGATGACGGGGCCGCTCTACCACTCTGCGCCGAATGTTTACGCGCTCAACTGCGTCCGCTTTGGCGACTTGCTGGTGTTGCAGCCGAAGTTCGATGCCCAAAGACTGCTTGATCTGGTCGAACGCTATCGACTTAGCCACATGCACATGGTGCCAACCATGTTCAGTCGTTTGCTCGACTTGCCCGAAGAGCAAAAGGCAGCCTTTGACACTTCGACGCTGAAAGCTGTTGTGCATGGTGCGGCGATGTGCCCTCGCGACGTCAAACAGGCCATGATTGATTGGTGGGGACCTGTGATCATGGAGTACTACGCCGCCACTGAGATCGGAATCATCACCGCGAGTACCTCGCAGCAATGGTTGGCGCATCCTGGCACCGTGGGTTCGCCGCCGGAAGGCGTGCAGATCGCGATTGTCGATGACCAGGGCCTACCAGTGCCGACGGGCGACATTGGCGAGGTGTTCATCCAATCCGACATGGCCGACCTAGTGATTTATCACAATCGACCTGAAGCGATGGCTGAGTTGCGTCGAGGCGACTGGTTGACGATGGGCGACATCGGCCATGTCGATGCGGACGGCTTTCTCTGGATAAGCGATCGCAAGAAAGACATGGTGATCTCCGGTGGCGTAAACATCTTCCCGGCGGAACTTGAAGAAGCGGCGCTGCAATTGCCACAGGTGCGCGACTGCGTCGCCTTCGGCATACCGGATCGGGACCTTGGTGAAGCCTTGGCGATGGTCTTTGAGCCGCATGCAGGCGCACAGATCGAGCCGGACGAAATGCGCGAAGCGCTCAGGGCCAAGCTGGGAAGGTTGCGCGCGCCCAAGGTATTGCTTAGTATGCCTTTGCTACCGCGCGAAGATAGCGGCAAGATAGCGCGCCGCAAGCTCAAGCAGCAGTACCTCGATAGCCTTATTCATCCCGCTACGAAGTGAACAAGATGCTAACTTCCGACATCGTCATCAGTGGCTACGCCGAAACTCGAAACGTGTTCCGTTCGGGCCGAAGTGCTTATGACCTGGCTGCGGATGTATTGGACGAAATCGTGCGCAAATACAGCATCGTGCCGGCGGACATCGACGGGCTGGCGGTGACGGCGGCGCTCAGCGAAGGCAGCAATCCCTTTCACGCTGCTTACCTGTCCGACACGTTAGGTTTGCAACTCGACTGGCTGGGCACCGGCACTACCGGAGGCTGCGCGATGCTTTGCGCGGTCTCGGCGGCCGCTTCGGCGCTGCGCGACGGGCGCTGTAAAGTGGCGCTGGTGATTGGTGCCGATGCGCCCAGCACCACATATTCGAGCCACTATCGCGCTTACCGCGAGGAATTCCAGGTGCCGACGGGCCTGATTCGCCCACCGGCGGCGTTCGCCTTGGTGCAAAACGCCTACGAACAGCGTTATGGCGCTCCTGATGCTGCGCTGGCAAAGATTGTGGTCACGCAGCGCGAGCATGCGCTGCAA
Organism: Limnohabitans sp.; assembly: GCA_021300495.1. Taxonomy (GTDB): domain Bacteria; phylum Pseudomonadota; class Gammaproteobacteria; order Burkholderiales; family Burkholderiaceae_C; genus Limnohabitans_A. The sequence continues at coordinate 57,850 of JAJTDK010000003.1, forward strand.
AACGCGCGAGCCTGCGACAAGCTGCGAAAGGCGCTCACCCTGGATGACTACCTGGACTCACGCAAGGTGTCCGATCCGCTTCGCCTGCTGGACAGCGTGATGTTCTGCGACGGTGCCAACGGTGTGCTGATGATGCGGGCCGAAACGGCGGACGCGATGGGGCTACCTAAGTCGGTGCGGCTGGCCGGCTATGCCGAGCGCACCAACCATAATGTTCAGGATCAGACGCCAGACCTGCTCGACTCGGGCTTCAAGGTGGCCGGGGTCCGCGCGCTAGCGCAAGCCGAGCTTTCCGTGAACCAAGTAGACATGCTGCAGCTTTACGACGACTTTACCATTGCAGTGCTGATACAACTGGAGCATATGGGTTTTTGCGGCCCGGGAGAAGGCGCCTCGTTCATCGGCAAGACCGATTTTCGGTTCAGCGGCGATCTGCCGCTGAACACAGGTGGGGGGCAACTATCGGCCGGCCAGCCGGGCCTGGCCGCGGGCGGCCTGAACCTGGTGGAGGCTGTGCGCCAGCTGTTTGGCGAAGGCGGCGCGACGCAGGTCAACAGTCCGCGCAACGCGCTGGTTACCGGCATCGGTGGCATCGCCTATGGCCGTGGCTGGATGATGAGCAACGCCCTGGTGCTGGACTTATGAGCGAGCTTCAAAAGTCAAGGCTTGGCTTGGCCATCGGCCAGTACATGAACACGTTGCCTTTCTGGGAAGCAACGCGCGAGCAGCGTTTACTGATGCAGTTCTGCACGCAGTCACAGCGATGGCAGGCGTATCCGCGGCCCGGCAGTGTCTACACTGGACGCCGGCAACTGGAATGGCGGGAAGTCAGCGGTAAGGGTGTGGTGGCGAGCTGGACGGTTGACCGGATGAACACACTCACCGCAGGCCCGGTAAGCCGCATTCATGCGCTGGTCGATCTAGCGGAAGGAGTTAGGTTGCTGAGCTGGCTCGTCGAGTGCGAACCGGCGCAACTGCGCACCGGCCTGCCCGTTCGCGTCGAGTGGGTCGCGCTCGGAGAAGGTTTGCAGTGGCCCGCCTTCACTTCCCTCAAAACGGTTATCAATAAATAAGGCGCTTCAGCGCAACAGGGGCAAACATGAAATTAACTCAAGGGGCAAACATGAAATTCACATTCAACACATTTCGTTCTGTGGCATTTGCCACCATCCTCGCATTCACCGGCACGGCCTTCGCGCAATCCGGCAAACCTTTGAAGATCGTGATCGGAACGCCGGCCGGCGCGTCGATGGACACTTTGACCCGCTTAATAGCGGAGAAGATCAAGGTCACGCTGAACCGGCCTGTCGTCGTTGAGAACAAAGCTGGAGCGGCTGGCCGAATTGCAGCGGAAGCTGTGAAGGCTGCGCCGGCCGATGGCAGTACGGTCTGGATCACGGCCTCTGCCAATGTGGTCGCACAGCCGCTGGCCTATAGCAACCTCAAGTACGACCCGTTCAAGGACTTCGTGCCTGTTTCCCAACTCGCCAGCTTTCAAATGGCGCTGGCCGTGCCAGCCAGTTCAGGCGTCAACAGCGTGGGCGACTACCTGGCCAACGCAAAGAAGAACCCGTCCAATGCGATGTACGCTTCACCGTCTGCCGGCAGCTTGCTTCATTTCCTTGGAGTGATGCTGAGCAATGAGTCGCAGATACCTTTGACGCACGTGCCTTATCAGGGCACTGCAAAGATACTACCTGATTTAATCGGCGGACAGGTGCCGGGAGCGTTTCTCGTGATCGCCGACACCGTGCAATACCATCGCAGTGGCAAGCTGAAGGTTTTGGCAGTGAGCGGCGAACAACGTTCGCAGTATTTGCCAGAAGTTCCCACCTTCAAGGAATTGGGTCTGAACGTAGTAGGCACTGCCTGGTTCGCGGCCTATGCGCCGGCCGACACGCCGCAACCGGTGGTAGATGCGATTAGTAAGGCCATGGCCGAAGCAATTACCACTCCGGATCTACAAGAAAAGCTCAAGGGAATGGGGCTTGACCCAATCGGCAATTCATCGCGCGAATTGGGCCTGGCGCACCGTTCCGAATATATCAAGCTCGGCCCAGTTATCAAGGCTTCCGGCTTCAAGGGCGAAAATTGACGAGTTATCACCCCCGGCTCAGTCTTGACGCTGTATGTCGTAGCCGAATTCCTCAAATGCCGAATTAATCACGACTACATCGTCGGTATTTCTGCGATCGTGACCGATTGCGCAGCGTGCAAAAGTTACGCTGCGCAAATTGTAGGGTGAAAGGCCAGACAAGCCCGGTAGCCGTGCTCGAGTTGTTGACATGTCTGCAGAATTCGAGCCACAAGAGCAGCGGTGCCGCTCCAATTTCCTGGTCCTCATGCATCATTCGCTCAAGTCTAAATTGCAGGTAGGCGCAGTGGGAGGCTGACTGTTTTTTTTGACACATTGGTAAGAACGCCCTTTTGGTCGCAGCACATCCGGCTGCACCAAACGCTGACAGCAATGAAGCATCTCTACCCTGCGCTGTGTACCCAGTAGCCAAGTTTGAATAAACGCTCACGGATCGTCAGCACAGCCTCTTTGCTAACCGAAAGCCATTCTCTTAAATCCCAAGCAAGACATTAATGCAATCAACTCGAACAGGAGCACGTTCTGACTTGCCACCTACACGTCCAGAGCACCCGTACCGTCCAGACTCTGGACGCTCTGATACCGGCCAGAGCAACGCAAGCGTCAAGAATCTGGACGCCCTGCTTGGTTCTAATTGCGTTGTGTTTTAGCTTGCAACATGATCAAAGCAAATCGATCCACCGAGGCATGTTTCCCGAGTGAAACCACGCCTCAACGACCCAGTGCCAACAAATCCGTTTAGCCCTCGAAAAGCAGCATTTTTTTTGCTACAATGCGAGGCTTAGCGAATTTCACAGACGCTCTAAGTCCTAAAGACTCTGAATTTCTGTGTACTTTTCTGCTAACAAACCGAATATTCCTCGATAGCTCAGTCGGTAGAGCGCCGGACTGTTAATCCGTAGGTCCCTGGTTCGAGCCCAGGTCGAGGAGCCAAAACCCCTTTAAAAACAACGACTTAAATCGTTGTTTTTATTTGATTTATTAATTACACGGTTATTACACGAATAATTAATCTGCCGCTGGTTGATTTTTCCCAAAAGTCGTTGTAAAGTGCTGACAT
>JAJTDK010000038.1 GCA_021300495.1 Limnohabitans sp.
TAGCTCAGTCGGTTAGAGCGATGGAATCATAATCCACAGGTCCGCGGTTCGAATCCGTGAAGAGCCACCAAGTTCAGGGCCCCCCGTGGAAGCACAGGGGGCTTTTCTTATGCATGCTGACAATCGCCGCGGTATTTTGGCCATGAGCCTGGCCATGGCGCTTTTCATTGCCAATGACGCTTTGGTAAAGCAAGTCAGCGCTACATTGCCCGGCCCTCAACTCATTTTCATTCGCGGTCTGATGGCCACTACGCTGGTGCTCATCATGGCGCAAGCCATGGGGCATCTGAAAAACTGGCGCCTCATGTTAAACAAGCGTTTGTGGATAAGGGGCTCTGTAGACGCAGTCGCATCTCTTACCTACCTAACAGCCGTCTTTCATTTGCCCTTGGGCAATGCAACGGCCATCAACCTTGCCTCGCCCCTATTCATCACGGTGTTTGCCATTATTTTCTTTAAAGAACAGGTCACATTGCAAAGAGGCTCGCTCATATTACTTGGCTTCAGTGGGGTACTGTTGGTGGTTCAGCCCAGCTCTGAAGGCTTCAATGTGTATGCTTGGATAGCCGTGCTGGCCACTTTGTTTCATGCCACACGAGACACACTCACTCGGGCTATTGGCCTTCACGTGCCCGCACTTCTCATTACGTTGTCGACTGCAGTTTCTGTTGCCATAGCAGCTGGCGGCGATGGCTTATTACTTGCTCATTGTGGCCATGCGTTCTGGTGAAATGAGTTTGGTCGCGCCATTCCGATACAGCGGTTTGCTGTTTGCCTTACTCATTGGCTATGTGGTGTGGGATGAAGTGCCCAACCTTTTGGCATGGGGTGGAATTTTGCTTTTGGTTATTTCAGGTCTGTTGATTCTTCAATCAGAAAGACCCAAACAAAATTAATTCTCAATTCACGACAAATCTATCTATTGAATGAAAGCACACCATGAGTTTTGAACCAGTTTCCAAATTAGACGGGCATGTCGCTGTTATCACGGGTGGCAAAGGCGCCATTGGTTGGGCCACCGCGAAAAGGCTGGCAGCATTGGGCGCACGCATTGTTTCCATTGATCGATCGGAACCAGAAAAAGTTCAGGCTCTTTTAGATACGCTGCCCAAGGTAGCATCGGGCGCTCACTTTGCGCTTACGGCCTCCATCACCGATTCTGCTGCCTTGAATGCAGCCGCAGACGCTGTGAAGCAACGCGCCGGACGCTGCGACATCTTAGTTAACAGCGCGGGCTTTACAAAGCCTGTGGCGGCCAACGATTTAGAAGGTCTAACCGACGACTTGTTTGACGCAGTGGTGCAAACCAATTTGCGCGGTGTATTTGCCACGATTCGCGCCTTTACGCCCTTGCTCAAAGCCAATGGCGACGGGCTCATTGTGAATGTGTCTTCAATTGCCGGTATCACCGGTTCTGGCAGCAATTTAGCTTATGCAGCGGCCAAAGCAGGTGTCGATCTTTTGACCAAGGCATTGGGTAAAGCACTTGCGCCTCAAATTCGCGTCATTGCAGTTTCACCAGGCGTGGTCGATTCATCTTTCGTACCTGGCAGAGGCGCTGAATTTAATGAGAAAGCTGCAGCCACCATTCCTCTTAAACGCATTGGCCATGTCGACGACACTGCCGCTGCCATTGAGGCCTGTGCCACCACCATGCGCTTTGCCACTGGCTCCCGTTTTGTGGTCGATGGTGGAAGAAGCTTGTAAATTTTTGATCACCCTAAGCTCGCACTTGCCAAACTGACGCAAAATGCGAGCACAAAAGCCAACCAACACCTTTAATGCACCTGCCCAGCGCAAACCCGCGTCCCTCCATTTATTACAACTACCAAGTTTTCAAGGAATTGGCGCGGCATGGCGTTTCCAGCGTGGTCTTGGCATCTGAGCTGCAATTTTCACAAGGCTCACGTGCCATTGTGTTTACGCGCAGATCAATGGAAATATTGCAGCAAGTGGGCGTGGCGCATCGCATCACTGAAAACGGATTACCTTGGCGCAGCGGCAATTCTATTTACCGCGGACAAAAAGTGTTTCGCATGGAAACACCGCTTGATCCAGACGATCGGTTTTTTCCGATGATCAATATTCAGCAGCAGTACTTAGAAGAGTACTTGCATGATGCGTGCGCAGCCCATCCTTTGATTGATTTTAGATGGGGCAACAAGTTGGTCCACGCTGAACAATCGGCGGGCATTGTCTCAGCCCATGTTGACACATCTGTTGGACCCTACCAACTTGAAACCGAATGGCTTGTGGCTGCCGATGGTGGTCGATCAGAAATTCGCAGTGCCATGAATTTGAAATTGGAAGGGGCCTCTTTCGAAAGCATCTTTGTCATTGCCGACATTCGCATTGACTTGCCCTTCCCCACTGAGCGCTTGGCATTTTTTGATCCAGACTGGAACCGCGGCAATACCATCCTCATGCACAAAGAGCCACACGGTATTTGGAGGGTGGACTATCAATTACCGCCTGGCGAAACACCAGAAGAAGCTTTGCGACCTGAGTCCCTGCAAGAGCGAATAGACGCACAACTCAAAATGATTGGCTTTGAAGGCACGCCTTGGGAAATGGATTGGAGTTCTGTTTACTCTGCACGCACGCTCACGTTGCCTCAATATGTTCATGATCGCATTGTGTTCACTGGTGATGCAGCCCATTTACTGCCCATCTTTGGTGTGCGAGGCGCTAACACAGCATTTCAAGATGCTCAATCATTGGGTTGGCATTTGGCCTATGTGATCAAGGGCAATGCGCCAGAACAACTGATGCAAAATCACAGCGACGAGCGTGTGGGCGCTGCTCGCGAAATCATCACTGAGGCTGGCAAAAGTACTCGCTTCATGGCACCTCCAAGCAGAGGCTTTAGGTTACTGCGTGATGCGGTTTTGTCTTTGTCATTGACCGAAGAATTTGTGCGACCGCTTTACCACTGGCGCACATCGCGGCCACATGAGTACAAGCACTCTGAGTTAAACAGCACGACTGATGACAATTTGCAATTTACAGGTGGCCCAGCTCTTGGTGCACCTCCTCAAAATGTTCAGCTTCAACAAGATGACTTTTTGTTAGATCACTTAGGCGGTGGGTTTGACTTGGTTTATGTCGCAACACATCAAGGCATTCCACAAGACCTTTTGCGTGCCGTTGATCAAGCTAAAAAAAATGGCATCCCTTTGAAATTGTTGGCCATCACACAAGAAACTGCTGATGTCGTGGGTGCTGACAAAACATTGTTCGATCCGCAACAAAGATTTCAACTTCGTTATGCCGTCTCAGCAGGGGGTGCTTATTTATTTCGGCCTGACCAACACGTGTGTGCTCGCTGGCTTCAATTGGATGCCGCGCGCCTGCTTTCCAGCCTTCAACTTGCGTTAATGCAATGAACACAATCCACACTCTTGACATAGCGGGCCTAGAACAGGTTTACGACCGATTGGCCACGGCCATCGATGAAGCTGGCCCAGAAAAGTCAGAGCTTTTTTTGGTCAAACTGGCGCTTCTCAATGCCAAAGCGTTGGGGCAACCCGATCTGTTTGCAGCAAACGTAGAAGCGGCACTGAAAGATCTGTCTACTTAGTGCTAGCCACTGCACTTACTTGGGGCGAGTCCTTAAAACCCGCCCATTTTTGGGGCTATTGATGTTTTCCAAATTAAGAGGTCAGCACTTACCCGCGGTTTTATCAGCTTTTTTTCATGCAAAATATGCTTTTCTTAATTTTGGAGCCAATCCATGAAATCCATTCGAAAACTGATTCAGCGCCCATTGCTGGCAACTGCCGCTTTGGCATTGCTCGGCTCACTGGCCACACCTGCTTTTGCTGGCAAAACCATTGATGCCATCAAAGCACGCGGCACTTTAAACTGCGGCGTGAACCCCAGCTTGCCTGGCTTCTCTGCAGCAGACAGCCAAGGCGTTTGGGCCGGTTTGGATGTGGATGTTTGCCGCGCTGTGGCCGCCACTCTTTTGAACGACCCCCTTAAAGTGAAGTACACACCCCTGAACGCTGCTCAGCGTTTTGCTGTGTTGCAAGCCGGTGAAATTGACATGTTGTCACGCAACACCACTTGGACTTTGAATCGCGATGCCTCTTTGGGCTTGCATTTCACAGGCGTGACTTACTATGACGGCCAAGGCTTCATGGTTCCTAAAAAGTCAAAAATTACCAGCGCAACCAAGCTCAAGGGTGCCACAGTGTGCGTGCAATCTGGCACCACCACTGAAAAGAATTTGAATGACTACTCCAAGGTCATGAAACTCAACATGAAGCCCGTCGTATTTGACACACAAGAAGCCACCAACAAGGCTTACTTCTCTGGTCGTTGCCAAGCTTACACCACAGACGCTTCAGGTTTGGCATCTGTTCGCAACAAAGAAGCCACCAACCCTGATGATCACCTGATCCTGCCAGAGTTGATTTCCAAAGAACCCCTTGGCCCATCAGTGCGCCGTGGTGACGACGAGTTCTTCGCCATTGTGAAATGGGTGGCTTACGCTTTGATCGAAGCCGAAGAATATGGCATTACACAAGCCAACGTGGACCAGATGAAGAGCAGCAGCACAGACCCCGTCATTCAGCGTATCTTGGGTACCTCTGAAGACACTGGCAAATTGCTTGGTTTGGACAAAGAGTGGGCTTACCGCGCCATTAAAGCTGTGGGCAACTATGGCGAAATGTTTGAGCGCAATGTTGGTCCTAAGTCCACTTTGAAATTGCCACGTGGTTTGAACAACCAGTGGAACAAAGGCGGCTTGATGTACGCTCCCCCTGTACGTTAATCTTAGCTTTGCGTTCTCCTCCATGAGGAAAACTTTTTAAACCAAAGACTTCCGGCCCGCCTCGTGCGGGCCGGTCTATTCTCATGAGCACCCCTCCTCCTCCCAAACGACAATGGTCTTGGCGCAGCCAAGCCTTTCGCGGACTGGTTTATCAAATCCTAGCCATAGTTGGGTTGACCATTGCCGTGGGCTACTTGATGTCCAACACGTTCGCCAACATGCGCGCACGGGGCATTCAAAGTGGTTTTGATTTCTTTCTCCAACCTGCTGGTTTTGGCATTGGCGAAAGTCTCTTTGAGTTCGACTCATCCCAAAATTATTTGGTCGCTTATTTAGTGGGCCTGACCAACACACTGCGAGTTGCATTGGTAGGCCTGGTTCTGGCCACAGTTTTAGGCACCCTGATTGGCATTGGCCGCCTAACCAAAAACACGCTGGTTAAATCACTCTGCGCCAGCTATGTTGAGATCACTCGCAACATTCCCTTGTTACTGCAACTTTTCATGTGGTACTTTGCCATGACAGAATTGTTGCCGCCCATCGAAGAGCCCTTAAAGCCCTTGGCAGGGGTGTTCTTCAGCAAAAATGGTTTGCAATATCCGCTGCCCGTTTGGGAGCCCGGACACTGGGGCACCCTCATAGGTTTGTGCGTTGGCATTGCCGCCTGGAAATTCTGGTCGCGCCACGTCAAGCAGCACTTTGAAGCAACTGGGCACACCAAGCACAGCTTCTTGCCTGGCATGGGGTTGTTTGTTTTGGGCGGTGTAATAGGCTGGTTAGTCGGCGGCGCCCCAAGTGAGATGAACATTCCCGAAGTCACCGAAATCAGTGTGGTTGGTGGTGGCTCTGTCACCCCCGAGTACCTCACTTTGTTGGTAGGCCTCACTGTTTACACGTCGGGTTACATAGCCGAGGTGGTGCGCGCAGGCATTCAATCGGTCTCTTTTGGTCAACATGAGGCCGCTCTTGCTTTGGGCCTAAAACGCACCCAAGAGTTGCGTCTCATTCAATTGCCTCAAGCCATGCGCGTGATCATTCCGCCGCTCACCAGTCAATATTTGAATCTGATCAAAAATTCTTCCTTGGCTGTGGCAGTTGGTTACCCCGATTTGGTTTCCATCAGCTCTACAGCCCTGAACCAAACAGGTCGTGCCATTGAATGCATTGCCTTGGTCATGCTCATCTATTTAAGCTTGAGTTTGCTCACCTCAGCACTCATGAACATCTACAACCGCCGCGTGCGCATTAGGGACCGATGATGTCTAACACCGGTTATCAACAACATTTCGAACCCATCGAAGCGCGCCGCCCCCCCGTCAACGAAACTGGCGTTTGGGCTTGGATTCAAAGAGGCTTCTTTGATGGTCCACTCAACTCATTTCTAACGGTTCTATTTTTAGCTTTGTTGGTGTGGGCCATTCCGCCCATCTTCAACTGGACTGTTTGGTATGCCATTCCCGATGCAGACAACGCCGCCTGCCGAGAAGCCTATGGCTTGGGTGCTTGCTGGGGCGTGGTGGCCGAAAAGGGTCGACTGATTCTGTTTGGGCGTTACCCATTTGACGAACAGTGGCGCCCCTTGGTTGCCAGCAGTGTGCTGGTGGTATTGTTGGCGGCCTCTTGCTTGAAAACCTTCTGGCGCCCTGCGCTCATCGGTGCTTGGGTGGCGGTCTATGCGTTTTTCTTTGCCCTCATGCTGGGTGGATTCGCAGGCCTAACCTACGTTGAAACAGCGCGTTGGGGCGGCCTGCCACTCACCTTGCTGTTGGCCAGCGTGAGCTTGGTGGTTGCATTTCCTTTGGCCATTTTGTTGGCCTTGGGTCGCCAGTCCAACTTGCCTGCCATTCGAACTTTGTGTGTGATTTTTGTGGAATTTGTGCGCGGCGTACCGCTCATTTCCGTGCTGTTCATGGCCTCGTTCATCTTGCCCTTGTTCATGCCACAAGGCACCCAAATTGACGTGCTGGTGCGAGTACTCATTGGCATGACACTTTTTACAGCAGCGTATTTGGCAGAGGTTATTCGCGGTGGTTTGCAAGCCTTGCCAAAAGGCCAAGTCGAGGCCGCACATTCTTTGGGCCTCACCTACTGGCAAATTCAGCGCATGATTGTGTTGCCGCAAGCTTTGCGCTTGGTGGTGCCGGCCATTGTGAACACCTTCATTGGTGCATTTAAAGACACCTCATTGGTCACCATTGTGAGCTTGTATGACCTGACAGGCGCGGTGCAATTGGCACTGGGCGATGCCGACTGGCGCAAGTTCTTCATTGAAGGCCAGCTGTTTGTGGCTGGCATTTATTTCATTGCATGCTTTGCCATGTCACGCTACAGCCAATGGCTGGAATCCCATCTGAATACTGGAACACGGAGACAGTGAAGTGAGTACCTCAAGTCCCATCATCGAATTTTCTAAAGTCAACAAATGGTTCGGCGAGTTCCATGTGTTGCGCGACATTGATTTGTCAGTGGCCAAGGGCGAGCGCATTGTGGTGTGCGGACCTTCAGGTTCTGGCAAAAGTACACTGATTCGCTGCGTCAACCGCCTTGAAGAGCACCAGTCTGGTGTGCTCAAGGTAGACGGCACAGAACTTACAGACGATGTCAAATCGATTGAAGCTGTGCGCCGCCAAGTGGGCATGGTGTTCCAGCAGTTCAATTTGTTCCCGCACCTTACCGTGCTGGAAAACCTCACGCTGGCCCCCATGTGGGTGGGCAACATGCCCAAGGCCGAAGCCGAAGAGCGTGCCATGCAGCAACTCAAGCGTGTGCGCATTTCAGAGCAAGCGCTCAAGTACCCCTTGCAGTTGTCGGGTGGTCAGCAGCAACGCGTGGCCATTGCACGCTCCTTGTGCCTCACACCGAAAATCATGTTGTTCGACGAGCCCACTTCGGCGCTTGATCCCGAGATGATTAACGAAGTTCTAGACGTCATGGTGGAATTGGCCAACCAAGGCATCACCATGATTTGCGTCACACACGAAATGGGCTTTGCCCGCTCAGTGGCCGATCGCGTGATTTTCATGGACCAAGGTCAGATCGTGGAGCAAAACACTGCCGCTGAGTTCTTTGCCAACCCAAAGAACGAACGTACACAAGATTTCTTGTCCAAAATTCTGGCGCACTGATGACTTCGAACTCAAAGCCCGCCGGCACTGCTGGCGGGCTTTCTTTTTTAGATCCGCGCGGTGATGCGCTACCTCGTCCTCACGGCAATACGTATTGGCTGTGGGCAGGGCATATCTTGACGGGAGAACACCCCGCGAAGAATGGCCTTGAACAATTGCCTGAAAAATTGCAACTTTTTGCACTAGCCGGTATCACGCATTTCATCGATCTCACATCGCCAGCCGATTCCGTCAAGCCCTACCAACCAATGGCCGGAGCCGTTCGAATCAACCATCCCATTACAGATTTTGGGGTGCCCAGCCCACAGCAAATGCAAAGCATCTTGCACAGTATTCAATCTGCACTCAATCAAGGTGGCAAAATTTATCTGCACTGTAAAGCTGGCATTGGCAGATCCGGCACTGTGGCCGCTACATGGCTCACTGAGCAAGGTCTAGATAACGAGCAGGCGTTAGCACTGCTGTTGCAAAAGTGGCAGACCATGGACAAACGCCTTGAAGAGCCGCTCACACCAGAGACCGAAGCACAACGACAATTTGTGTTGGCTTGGAAAAAGTCAAGCCATTGAGGAACTCAGGTGCTCAACTGAACACGCCACCATAAGTTTTGCGCAGGTCACCTTTTTGAACCTTGCCAGTGCCACCCACTGGCAAGGATTCCAAGAAGATCACATCGTCTGGCACCCACCACTTGGCCACACGGCCTTCTAAGAAAGACAGAATTTCTTCTTTCTCAACAGCTTGGCCTGGCTTGCGCACCACAAACATCAACGGACGCTCATCCCACTTGGGATGCTTTACGCCTATGACGGCAGCCATGGCCACAGCAGGATGCGCGACAGCGGCGTTTTCTAAATCAATCGAGCTGATCCACTCACCACCGGTTTTGATGACGTCCTTGGTGCGATCGCGAATTTGCATGACGCCCAGGGCATCAATGGTGGCAATGTCGCCCGTGGGAAACCAGCCATTCACCAAAGGTGACTTATCGCCCTTGTAATAGCCCGAAATAATCCACTGACCCCGCACCATGAGTTCCCCTTGTGAGGTGCCATCGCGCGGCATGGTGTTGCCTTCTTCGTCCACTACTTTGATGTCGACACCAAACACCGAACGACCTTGCTTACCAACCAATGCGTGACGATCTGCAGCAGGCATAGCGCGCTGCTCAGGCGTCATGCTGCTCATGGTGGCCACTGCTGTGGTCTCGGTCATGCCCCAACCATGGCGCACTTCGACATCGTAGTCATCGCTGAATTTGGCAATCAAGGCTGTGGGCATGGCCGAGCCCCCCGCAGCGGTGCGCCTCATGGTGCTGAAACGCAATTTGTTTTGTTCAAGGTGCTGGATGAGCGCCATCCAAATGGTGGGCACACCTGCACTGATGGTGACCTTTTCGGCTTCAATGAGTTCGTACAAACTGGCGCCATCCAACTTAGGACCTGGCAAGACCAACTTGGCGCCAGCAATGGGTGCCGCATATGGAATGCACCATGCGTTGATATGGAACATGGGAACCACGGGCAGAATGGCTTCTTCGGGCGACAAGTTCAAAATACTTGGTAAACAACCAGACAGTGCATTAATCACAATGGCGCGGTGCGAATACATGGCACCTTTAGGATTGCCGGTGGTGCCTGAGGTATAGCAAATGGCTGCGGCAGATCGCTCGTCAAAGTCGGGCCATTCAAAAACATCGCTGGCAGAAGCAATCAGTTCGTCGTAGCAAACCACATTGGACACGCCTTCAATTTCCGGCATGTGCGCACGCTCGGTCAGGCAGACCCATGCACGCACTTTGGGGCAATGCGCTGCAATGCCTTTGATCAAAGGCGCAAAAGTGATGTCAAACAAAACCACTTCGTCTTCGGCGTGATTGATGATGTAAATGAGTTGTTGGGGATGCAGGCGCGGATTGCACGTGTGCATGACCATGCCGCTGCCCGACACCGCGTAATAAGCTTCAAGGTGACGGTGATTGTTCCAAGCAATGGAGCCCACCACACTGCCCTCTTTTAAATTCAAGCCGTGCAGTGCATTGGCCAATTGGCGTGAACGCTTTGCACAATCGGCGTAGGTGTAGCGAAACAAAGGGCCATGTGTTTCGCGAGAGACAACTTCTTGCCCGCCAAACTGCTTAGCCGCGTGCTCCAAAATGCCCGACAAGAGCAAGGGGCGGTCCATCATGAGGCCAGGTTTGAGCATGAAAAATCTCCGAATTGAATGAATTCAAAGATGATAGTCTGAAGCCCTAAGGTGTCACTCGGGATTGACCCGTAAAGGGCGCCTGATAAAGCCAGACAGGCCGATTGGGACTGGCGTCAGTGACTGCAGTGGCTTTAAGTTCTGCCGCCTCAAACTCCAAACTTACCAGCCAAGCACCCGGTTTCATTTCTGCTTTGGCTTTCTCAACTGCACGGGGCATGGTTTCGGGCCGCTGAAACAAATACACCATGTCATAGGCGCCCCAATGGTCCTCCCAAATATCACCGCATCTCACCTCTGCCCAGGGGCACCGAAACTTGGCCAGCCAACTTAAGGGGCGGCTGAATTCAATCCCAATCCACTGCGCATTCACATAGGCCAATCGCAAGGCTTTCAGGCCGTCACCCGCGCCACAGCCTGCGTCAAGAATCTTCGCTTGTGCAGGCAAGATGGCCCAGCGGGGCACATCTCGCAAAGCATTCAAGGGGGTTGGAAACACGGGGGCATCGCGCCAAGTGTGTAGGGGGTAAATCCAGATGATCAAAATCAAGGGCAACAGCCAGACCCAGGCTGGCACACTGGCCATGCCCATCAGCCAAAAAGACACTGGGAAGCCCATGGCCAGGGCCGCTGTTCTGGCTTGAGAGAACCCTTTGTGCCAAGCAGCAGCAGCGGCAATGACGCCAGCGCTTGTTGCAAAAAGCATGGCCACAGAAGAGTGAACTCCCTGTTCAAGCAGGAACAAATAGAGGTACCAAACCCCTCCCCAAACCGCCAAAGCAGCCAAAGGCCAACGGATCAAATTTGACATTTGATTCTTCTTTCAGATAATTCAACCATATTAAGCAAATGCAATGGTTTTGTTCTGTCGCACATCATCTCATTTTCACCCATGATTCAAGGTTTTTTCATCTCTCTTCGATTTGCTGTTCTAAGCTGTCTGTTGGGCAGCTTGCTCATGGTCGGCTTTGCTTGGGCCTACAAAGTAGAAAAGATTTGCGAAGATGTTCCAGCCACTTCCAGTGAGCCTGGTTATAAAAAGTGCAAAGTAGTCAAAGCAAAAGAAGGCGGGGCACCAGGTAAAGGGGATGGTAAAGGGGATGCCAAGGGTGGCGGCAAAGGCGACGCCAAGGCAGATGCTAAAAAATAATTGATGAACAAACAAACAACCGAGGCTTATACCCTCCTCAAACCCAAGCAGGCAGTGCCTTTGGTTATGGACTCACCGCATTCGAGCCGTGTCTTTCCCAAAGACATCAATGCTGATTTGCCTTTAGAAGATCTGCGCGATGGTGAAGATGTCTTCATTGATGCCTTGTGGGCCCATGCTCCTGACCATGGCGCGCATTTGCTTTTGGCTGAGTTTGCCCGCACCTACATCGACCCCAACAGACACGTGGGCGATGTCGATCTGGCCATGATTGAGGGCGAATGGCCACATGCTTATGAGCCCAGTGGCAAAGCCCGCATTGGCAAGTCTCTCATTTGGCGCACCTTAGACGACGGACGCCCTATCTACAACCGCAAACTGTCGGTTGACGAAGTGCACCAACGTATTCAGCGCTATGCCCTACCCTACCAAGCACAGTTGCAAAACTTGATCAATGAACATCATCAAAAATTTGGTGTTTGCTATCACATCAACTGTCACTCCATGAGTGCTGTCAGCGGCAAAATGGGTGAAGGCGGCGCTGGCATTGCGCGTGCCGATGTGGTTTTAGGCGACCGCGATGGCACCACGTGCTCAGCCGAGTTCACACACTTGGTGAAAGAATTCATGCAGCAATGTGGCTACGACGTCAAAATCAACGACCCCTTCAAAGGTGTTGAATTGGTGCGGGCATTTTCCAACCCCGCGCAAGGCAAACACAGCCTGCAAATTGAGTTGAATAAACGCTTGTACACGGATGATTCAGGCCGAGGCAAAGGGCCAGGCTACGACAAACTCAATCAAGATCTCATAGCGCTCACCGCCTTGCTTGCCGACTTTTCCACACACAAAATATGACCACCTCTGCTCAAACAACAGCGTCCCCTTTCCAAGTCGAGTTAACGGCCCCTGACATCAGCGCTTATCGCGCCAGCAATGTAGGCATTGACTATGTCACTCGAATGGACTCAGGCAAGCCAGGCCCGCATGTCATTGTGCAAGCCTTAACGCATGGCAATGAACTGAGCGGCGCCATCACGCTTGACTATTTGTTCAAGCAAAACTTCCAACCCATCTGCGGTGTAGTGTCCTTCATCTTTGCCAACGTGGCCGCCTATCACATGTGGGATCCGACCAACCCCGATGGCAACCGTTATGTGGAAGAAGACTTCAACCGAGTTTGGTCCGATGAAGTTTTAAAGGGCCCGCGCGACTCCGTGGAACTGCGCCGCGCGCGCGAGTTGGTGGACTACATTGACACCGCCGACTACCTGCTCGATTTGCATTCCATGAGCGCACCCAGTGCGCCTCTCATGGTGTGCGGCGTTCGTCCTAAAGGGGGGCAGAAATCCATTAATTTGTCCGCCAAAATTGGCCTGCCCGAATGGCTCATGATGGACACAGGTCACATCAATGGCCTGCGAATGATTGAACGTGCCGCCTTTGGCGATCCAAGCAAACACAACACCGCCATCTTGCTAGAAGCCGGTCAGCACTGGGAAAAAGCTTGCGAGCAAATTGCCCGCGAAACCACATTGAAGTTCTTGAAAGTCACGGGTGTGACTTCTGCTGAATGGGCAGACTCGCGTTGCAGCTTGCCACCCGTTGATCAAAAAGTGGTGCAAGTGACAGAGGGTTATGCAGCCCGTTCACTTGACTTTGAATGGCTTGCTGTTTACAACGGTTTGGAAGTGATTGAGAAGTCAGGCACAGCCTTAGCTGAGGATGCGGGCCACGCCGTGTGCACGCCGTATGACAATGCTGTGTTGATCATGCCGACGCGCAGCAAACGCTTCACGGTGGGCAGCACCATGGTGCGGTATGGCCGGGTTGAAGGCCTGAGCTAAGGACTCATCTATAATACGAATCTTGGGGCTGCACTGGTTTCGACATGGGTTCGGACGCGTGGCAGGGCATGTCGAGGTTCTGATCCTCGTAAAACAGCAGAAAAAAAACTAACTGCAAACGACGAACGTTTCGCACTCGCCGCTTAATCCGGTGAGCCTTGCAACAGTTGGCCGATAGGCTGGGCAAGGGGGCTTTAGGCGTTAAAACCTAAAACTTCCAGGCTGCAAGGTAAAACATATGGGCTGGCGTCACATCGGGCACCTTGATGTGACGTGAGAAAATAGGATGCTGGTTGGGTTCATAGCGTGTCGCTGCGCGATGTATTTGACGAGACTTAAATCAGACGACTACACATGTAGAACTGTACGAAAATGGCTTGTGGACGCGGGTTCAATTCCCGCCAGCTCCACCAGATGCAAGTTTAAAGGCCGCTAAGATTAACTTCTTGGCGGCCTTTTAAACGTAAATTACGTCGTCATGTTTGGCCTCGACTTGAGACTGATCAAGCACAGCGAAATGCTAAAAATCAAATCCAAGTTGCGGTGATGCGCTTTCAATTTGCTTCAAAGAAGCCGAACGCCTTCGAAATGTTTGACGTGAAGCATGCTTCTCCACCACAGCTTGTTTGCCAGCCTTCACCTCTGAATTTTGACGTCTGGCGTGAAGTAACTGTTTGGACTTGCGTGTAGCCATCGCCAGATCAACCAATGGCTGGGGAATTTGAAGGGAAGTAGATGCGTGAGTTTGCAAGTGCGGCGGCATAAGCGAGGGCTCAAACAGCCATGTGTCTGAAACATCTCGCATGTAGGGCAACCAGCGCCGAACAAAAACGCCATGCGGATCGTGATCTTGCGCTTGTTTAATGGGGTTGTATACGCGCGTGGTATTGATGCCCGTAGTGCCCGATTGCATTTGAAGTTGACTCCAGTGAATGCCAGGTTCGTAGTCTAAAAACTGAGTGGCTAGCCATTCACCCACAGGTCGCCAGTGCAACCAAAGTGGATAAGCTGCCACCGAGACCAACATGGACCGCATCCGAAAATTGAGCCAACCTGTTTCACGAAGCATGACGACGCAAGCGTCCACCATAGGCCAACCTGTGCGCGCATCTTTAAGCGCCTCAAAGTATTCGAAGTTGAACGCTTGTTCGCGCAAGTCGTCATAACCGCGATGCATATTGCGCCACTCTATCGCCGGTTCACTTTCAAGCTTCTGAATGAAATGGCAGTGCCAATACAAGCGACTTAGGAAGCCACTCAAACCGGCACGATGGCGGCTGGCCTGTGGCGGCAAGCTGGCCATGTGCGCGCGTGTACTTTGCACCACCTCTCGCATGCTAATGCACCCGAACGCAAGGTAGGCAGAAAGGCGTGAGCAGGCATCGGGGGCAGACAAAGGTGAAGAAATACCACCGCGATAACCAATGCTTCGAGCGTTTAAAAAACTATGTAGCGTGGTCAACGCAAGGGCACGCCCGCCCTGCTGTCTGAAAGGCGGATTGTGCAGCAAATGAGATGGCGCAGACATCACGAAGGGTGCTGTAGACGGCGGCCGCCAAAACGTCAAAGAATTCAGATTTTGCTGGGGCGACGCCATATGCCGTTCCCATGCGGCTTGCCATAGATTGCGGTTTTTAAGCCTGCGCACCACACCAAATTGTGCAAACTCTTGCCAATGAACGCCGTGCGCCTGACACCATGCACCTACCTTGAGGTCGCGTGCGTATGTGAATGCATTGCCTGTTTCTTCGTGGGCGTAGAGACCAGAGAATGGGGCATCGCGCCAAATTTTTGTCAGAACCTCGGGTAACTCACCTGTGTGAATTTCCACGCACCCACCGATTGTTCTTAAATGTGCATCAAGGTCCTGCAAGGACTCTCGAACAAATTCAAAGTGCTGAAGTGCCGTATCGGGTTGCAACCACAGTTCGGGTTCCACAACGTAAATGCAGCGCACCGGGCCTTGCTTGGCAGCATGGACCAGCGCCTCATGATCTTGCCAACGCAAGTCTCGTTTGAACCAGACCAGGCTGTAGCTCATTTAGGTAACTCGAATCAAGACAGACTCTTTTCCCTGGCCGTATGCAGCTTCTTGTAGCTGTCAATCAAACGGTGGTGTCTGTCCAAACCTTCCAACTTCATGCTGGTAGGTGTCAAACCAAAGAAACGCACACTGCCATTTACTGAGCCCAGCACAGCGTCCATGCGCGAGTTGCCAAACATGCGGCGGAAGTTGTATTCGTAGTTTTCAATCTCGAGTTCTGGATTTAAGGCAACTTCTAGCACCACATTCAAAGCTTGATAAAACAGCTTTCGATCAACGGTGTTGTCGTTGTATTGCAAAAATGCACCCGTCAAATCTTGTGCGACTTCCAATTGCTTTAATGCCAGATGAATGAGCAGTTTCAGCTCCAGCACTGTCAGTTGACCCCATTCGGTATTCTCATCAAACTCAATGCCAATGAGCGTTGCAATGTCAGCGTATTCGTCCAGCTCGTTGTTTTCTAAACGGTCTAGCAATACGGTCAATTGCTTATCGTTTAAGCGATGCAAGTTCAGAATATCTTCACGGAACAACAAGGCCTTGTTGGTGTTGTCCCAAATCAAATCTTCTACTGGATAAATTTCGGAGTAGCCTGGCACCAAAATTCGGCACGCCATGGCACCTAGTTGATCGTGCACCATGGTGTAAACCTCTTTCCCCATGCCTTTCAAAATACCAAACAATATTGCGGCTTCGTCGGCATTGGCTGTGCTGCCCTTGCCCGCAAAATCCCATTCTACAAATTCGTATTCAGCCTTGTTGCTAAAGAAGCGCCAAGAAACTATGCCACTGGAATCAATAAAGTGCTCTACAAAATTGTAGGGCTCTGTCACAGCGTTGCTTTCAAAGGTGGGTGACGGCAAATCGTTCAAGCCTTCAAAGCTGCGGCCTTGCAGCAATTCGGTCAGACTGCGCTCCAGAGCAACTTCTAAGCTGGGGTGCGCGCCAAACGATGCGAATACGCCGCCTGTGCGAGGGTTCATCAATGTGACGCACATCACGGGGTAAGTGCCGCCTAGGGAAGCGTCTTTGACCAACACTGGAAAGCCTTGATCTTCAAGGCCTTGAATGCCAGCCATGATGCTAGGGTATTTGGCCAACACTTCAGCGGGCACATCGGGCAAGCAGATTTCGCCTTCCAAAATTTCACGCTTAACGGCACGTTCAAAAATTTCCGACAAGCATTGCACCTGCGCTTCGGCCAAGGTATTGCCGGCGCTCATGCCGTTGCTGACAAACAAGTTCTCAACCAAGTTGGACGGGAAGTACACCACCTTGTTGTCCGACTGCCTAACGTAAGGCAAAGAACAAATACCGCGTTCAACATGACCCGAGTTGGTATCAATCAAATGCGAGCCTTTCAACTCACCCTCGGGGTTGTAAATTTGGAGACAGTAAGGGTCCAAAATTTCTTTGGGCAACGCATCCTTTTTCTCAGGCTTGAACCATCGCTCGTTAGGATAGTGAACAAACTCAGCATTGACCAAGTCTTCTCCCCAATAGGCGCCAGCGTAGAAATGGTTGTTGTTAAGTCGCTCGATGTATTCACCCAATGCAGAAGCCAATGCACTTTCTTTGGTTGCGCCTTTGCCATTGGTAAAACACATGGGCGAATGCGCATCGCGAATGTGCAAAGACCATACGTTGGGAATGATGTTGCGCCACGAGGCAATTTCAATCTTGATGCCCAAGTTGGCCAAGGTGCTAGACATGTTGGCAATGGTTTGCTCCAAGGGCAAGTCTTTGCCAAGAATAAAGGTGCTACTTTCAGCAGTAGGTTTCAAGCTGAGCAAGGACTGTGCGTCTGCATCCAAATTGGCCACTTCTTCAATGATAAATTCGGGGCCAGCTTGCACCACTTTTTTAACAGTACAACGCTCAATCGAATTTAAAATACCACGTCTGTCGACTTCTGAAATTTCAGAAGGCAACTCTACTTGGATTTTGAAAATCTGCTGATAACGGTTCTCGGGGTCAACAATGTTGTTTTGAGAGAGACGGATATTTTCTGTTGAGATATTGCGCGTGAGACAATACAACTTCACAAAATAAGCCGCGCACAATGCCGACGATGCTAAAAAGTAATCAAACGGGCCAGGAGCTGAACCATCCCCTTTGTAGCGAATGGGCTGGTCGGCCACAAGCGTGAAGTCATCGAACTTGGCTTCCACACGAAGCTTGTCGAGAAAATTGACTTTGATTTCCATGGGCGATATTTCAGAATAAATTCAAAATGAAGGGTTGTATTTAAGTCAGCATCA
>JAJTDK010000111.1:0-4939 GCA_021300495.1 Limnohabitans sp.
TTGACCGAGTCGTTGGCAATCATGCGCTGCATGTCGCCAAACAATTTGGTGCGGTCTTTGGCGCCCGTTGTGGCGGAGTGCTTGGCCGCTAGATCGCGGAAGGCTTTGCTGTCGTAGCCCCAGTAGTAGTTGGGGTTGGCATAGGCCATGTAATCAAGTGGCTCGACGTGGTTGATGACGGTGAGATCAAAGTTGCCTTTGAAGGTGCCGCCTAACCATTGTGCCCATTCGACGTTTTCAATTTTGGCCACGATGCCTACTTTGGCCAATTGCGCAGCCAAGATCTCACCGCCTTTGCGGGCGTAGGGTGGGGGCGGCAATGTGAGCGTCACGTTCAAGGGGGTTTGAACGCCAGCTTCTTTGAGCAATGCTTTGGCTTTTTCAGGATCAAAAGCGTACTGGCCTGTGAGGTCTACGTAGCCAGCATCTGTCGGTGCCATGTGGCTGCCAATAGGCTTGGCCAAGCCTTCGAATACACCGTCAATGAAGGCTTTCTTGTCGATGGCGTGTGACAGGGCGCGGCGAACGCGCACATCGTCAAAGGGTTTCTTTTTGTTATTGATGGTCATGATGCCTTTGCCGGCCGTGCTGCCCATTTCAACTGCAAAACGCTTGTCTAATTGAAATTGTTTCAAGCTTTGGGGTGACTGAAAGCGAGGCATGCCATCAATGTCGCCAGCCAACAAGGCGGCCACTTGCGCAGACGAGTCGTTGATAAAGCGGAAGGTCACTTTTTTGAGCTTGACGTTGGCGGCATCGCGGTAGCCATCCCACTTGGTCAAGGTGACAGCTGTACCTTTGGCCCAGTTTTCTAATTTGTAAGGACCCGTGCCAATCGGCTTGGTGGCGGCACTGTCAGCAGAATTGGGATGCAAGATGACGGCCGTGTTCTCGCCCATGCGGAACAAGAAATTGCCATCGGGGTTGGTTAAAACCAAGACCACAGTGTGCGCATCGGGTGTGGAGATGTGGCTGATGTTGTTGAACACAGCGCCCTTGGCTTTGTTGGTGCTCTTCTCGGCTTTGGCGCGATCAAAGCTGAACTTCACAGCAGCAGAATCAAAGGCTGCGCCATCTTGAAATTTCACACCTTTGCGCAATTTGAAGGTGAAGGCTTTGCCGTCAGCGTCCATGGTCCAGCTTTCGGCCAGCAAAGGCGTGATGGACCCATCGACATTGATTTTGGTCAGGCCTTCAAGAATGTTGTAGTGCACCACTTCACCAATGGCGGCGGCTGGTGCGGTGGTGGGGTCTAGGCTGGTAGGCTCCAAAATCATGCCCACCACCACGCTGTCTTTTTTGGACTGTGCGTGTGCGGCTGGCTGGATAAGTACCATGCTGGCGGCCGCAACCAGGGCCAAACCAAATTGACCCAGTTGGCGACGCGTTGAACGAGGTGCTTGTGTCATAAAAAACTCCTTCATCAAAAAATTAGACTGCATCTTAAATTACTTGACTTGCTGGCTTGTCAATCACTGCGAGAGGCCTGGAATGGCAGCTAGCAATGCTTGGGTGTAGGAATGTTGTGGCCCTTGAAAAATATCATCGGCTGAACCTGCCTCCACCACCTGTCCATGTTGCAAAACAATCACATCGTCGCACATCAGGTTCACGACTGCAAGATCATGGCTCACAAACAAGTAGCTCAATCCAAAACGATCTTGGAGGTCCATCATCAGGTTAAGGACTTGGGCTTGAACCGACACATCCAAAGCACTCACAGGTTCATCGGCAACGATGAGCGAGGGGCGGGTGATCAGTGCCCTTGCAATGGCAATGCGCTGGCGTTGGCCGCCTGAAAATTCATGCGGATATTTCTCGAGATCTGAAGCCCGCAAGCCGACTTCTGTGAGAGCTAGGGTGGCGCGGTCTTTTAAATCTTTGGAACTCAGCGCTTGCCCTGAGCCGCTGTTCAAGGTGCTGTGAAGTGGCTCTGTCACGATGCGCAGTACTTTCTGCCTCGGATCGAGCGAGCCATAGGGGTCTTGGAAGACCATTTGAAAATCGCTGCGCGCATGTCGAAGTTGGTCTTGGGGCAATGCATTCAAGTTTTGTCCTTTGAACAGAACCTTACCTTGCGTCGGTTTTTCAAGGGCCATGACCAAACGGGCCAAGGTCGATTTGCCAGAGCCCGACTCGCCCACAATGCCCAGGCTCTTGCCAGCGGTCAATTGAAAACTGACATCCTTCACCGCCTGAATGTGCCCAGCCTTGGCAAATAAAGAAGGTTTGGGCAAAGCATATTGTTGACTGACGTGTTGCACGTCTAGCAAAACTTCTTTGGAGTCGATCATGCCGATGCCTCCAATTTTTGCCATTCAGGACAACGCACCCAGTGCTCTGCTACAGGTTTTGCTTGGCCGGTGCCATCGGCATCTATGTCATGGGCTGTGTCTGGCACACGTTCAAGCTGCGGCAATGTCTGTCTGCAACTGTCTTGCACATAAGCGCAGCGGTCTGCAAATGCGCAGCCTTTTGGCCAGTTGAAAATTTCCGGCACATTGCCCGCAATGGTTTGCAGTCGTGTGCCTCGTTTCAATCCCAGCTGGGGACGCGCAGCAAACAGACCTTGGGTATAAGGGTGCGCCCGCATGCCAAACAATTCTTGAGTGGGTGCGCTTTCAACAACAGTACCGCCATACATCACCATGACGCGCTCAACTTGGTCGCGCATGAGGCCCAGATCATGGCTGATTAACAGCAGACCCATGCCGTCCTCTGCCACCAATTGGCGAATCAAGGCCAACACCTCTTTTTGAACGGTGACATCCAAGGCCGTAGTGGGTTCGTCGGCAATCAAAATGTCGGGTTGGCAGGCCAAAGCAATTGAGATCATGACGCGCTGGCGCTGACCCCCTGAAAGTTGGTGGGGGTAGTTATCTAGGCGCTCACGCGCTCGAGGCAATTGAACGCGTTCTAACAATTCAAGCGCACGTGCTTTGGCAGAAACCAAATCCATACCCTGATGCAATTGGAGCGGCTCGGCGATTTGTTTCCAAATAGGATGCAAGGGGTTGAGCGCAGTCATGGGCTCTTGAAAAATCATGGCCATGCGCGCACCTCGCAGGCTGCACAAAGCCGCATCGCTCATTTGAGTAAGCTCCGTGCCATTCAATGCAATCGACCCCGAAACAGTGGCCCGATCTGGCAACAATCCCATGATGGCCAAGGCAGTGAGTGATTTGCCGCAACCACTTTCACCAATCAAGCCCAAAGTGTTGCCGCGCAACATATCAAAATCAACACCGCGCAAAGCTTCCAGTTGGCCGTGCGATGTTTGCAAAGCAACCCGTAGATTGCGAACGGACAGCAAAGGGATGGCGTTGGAGGGTGTCATGTTCAAGCCAGTGCGCTTATCGCGACCTCGACAGACGGGGATCGAGCAGGTCACGCAGTCCATCGCCCATCAAATTGAGTCCCAGAACAGCCAGTGCAATGGCGATGCCCGGATACACCGCGAGCATTGGCGCTTGGAACATTTGCGACTGCGCTTCGTTCAGCATGCGGCCCCAACTTGGATTGGGGGGTTGGGTGCCCAAACCCAAATAAGACAACGCGGCTTCAGCCAAGATGGCAATGGCAAATTGCACGGTGGCTTGCACTATGAGCACGCTGGCCACATTGGGCAACACATGCTCCCAAGTAATAGCCCATTTGGTTTTGCCAGCGGCCTTGGCTGCCAAGGTGAAGTCGCGCGACCACACGGCATTGGCTGCGCCCCGCGTGATGCGCGCAAACACAGGGATGTTGAAAATACCAATGGCAGTGATACTGACCACCAAGCCCGGCCCATAAATGGCAGTGAGCAAAATGGCGGAAAGCAATGCAGGGAATGCAAAGGTGAAGTCGGCAGCGCGCATGACCACCTCTTCGATCCAACCGCGTCGGGCAGATGCCAACAAGCCCAGCGGTACACCCAAGCCCAAGCCAATGCCCACCGCAATGAAACCGACCAGCAAAGAGTTTTGGCTGCCCACCAACAAGAGCGACGCAATGTCACGCCCTAGACTGTCAGTGCCAAACCAATGCTGGGCACTGGCCCCGGCTAATTTGTTGGGGATGTCTATGTCACCAACGGGGTAGGGCGACCAAAATAAGGACACCGTAGCGCTGATCACAAGCAACACCACAATGGCAGCACCCGCCACAAAGCTGCGGTGCTTGAAGGCGCGTTGCACACTGCTTGAGAAAGTTGGTGGTTTACTCATACGGCTGCGGCCCCTGTTTTTAAACGCGGGTCAATCCAGGCATAGAGCAGGTCAATGAAGAAATTAATCAAGATGACCATGGCCGAAAGCAACATCACCACATCGCGCACCACAATCAAATCGCGGTTGGCAATTGCCTGAAAAATCAGGCGACCAATGCCTGGCAATACAAACACATTTTCAATGACGATGGCGCTGGTAATCAGATTGCCAAATTGCAGACCCATGACCGTGACCACGGGAATCATGGCGTTGCGCAGCACGTGCTGCCACAGCACTTGCTGCTTAGAAAGGCCCTTGGCACGGGCAGTGCGCACGTAGTCTTCCGACATCGATTCAATGACTGCCGAACGTGTGACCCGTGTGAGGATGGCAGTTTGAACGGCTGCCAATGCGGTGGCCGGCAATATCAGTGCTGCAGTGCCTGCCAACAAGCCGCCGCCATCTTCCTCAGACCAGCCTGGAAATCCGCCCGCACTGACCCATTGAAGGTGCACTGCAAAAAGCAAGATCAACAAAATGGCCAACCAAAAATTAGGCAAAGCCAAGCCCAATTGGCTGAGTGTCATGACCCCCACATCGCCAGCGGTGTTTTGTTTGGAGGCAGCATACAAACCCAGACACAAGGCCACAAGGACGGTGATGCTCATGGCCATGATGGCCAATGGCAAGGTGACATGCATGCGCTCCATCATGAGCACCGCTGTGGGCGTATCGTACGAAATACTCAT
>JAJTDK010000111.1:4968-9529 GCA_021300495.1 Limnohabitans sp.
GGCGGGGGCATTGATAAAAGGCTTTCAGATGACATCTCAGAACATTGTAAACACCCGATTGAGCCAAAGAGCCAATCCGCATTACGGCAGCATTGCTGATATTGCAGGTTTGCATGTGGGCCACTTTACCTCCAGCCAGCGCCTAACGGGGTGCTCGGTGGTGTTGGCGCCCCAAGGTGCAGTGGGCGGTGTCGATGTGCGGGGTGCTGCCCCTGGCACCCGAGAAACTGATTTGCTCGACCCCACCAATTTGGTCGACAAAGTGCATGCGGTCTTGTTATCTGGTGGTAGCGCCTTTGGCTTGGACGCTGCAAGCGGTGTCATGCAGTGGTTAGACGAACGCAACTTAGGGTTTCAAACCGGCCATGGTTGCGTGCCCATCGTGCCCGCCGCCGTGTTGTTTGACTTGCCTTTGGTACGAGAAGGCGATAACGCCAAAATCAGACCCGACGCCGCGGCTGGCTATGCGGCTTGCGATGATGCGCTTTATCAAAAACCGATGACGGCAAGTGCCATGCGTTCGGTGGTGCCTCCCATGTCGGGCAATGTGGGAGCAGGTGCGGGTGCCGTGGTGGGTAAATTGTTTGGCTTGAACCGGGCCATGAAAGGCGGTATGGGCCATGCTTTGGTCAAAGTGGGGCCATGGCAAGTAGGGGCGATGGTGGCATGCAATGCCGTTGGCGATGTGATCGATCCGGCTAACGGGCAAGTGTTGGCAGGTGCTAGAACAGCCGACGGCACGCGCTTGCTTAATACCCAGCAAGCCTTGCTGGCGGGTCAAAGCTCTGCCATTCCAATGGCGGGCACCAACACTTCCATTGGTGTGGTGGCTACCAATGCCACCCTGAACAAATCGCAGGCTAAGCGTTTGGCCATGAGTGCGCACGATGGCTTTGCAAGAAGCATCCGGCCTGCTCACACCACCTTGGATGGCGACACCTTGTTTGCCATTGCCACCTGTGCTGAAACCGCAGCACCCGACATGCTGTTGCTGACGGTCATGGCTGCAGAGGCTACAGCCCAAGCCACTGTGAACGCCATCTTGTTTGCCAATGGCGTGCACAGTCTGAAAGGTTATTTGCCTTCTGCGATGGAGCTCAATCCTTAAGGCTTTGGAGCGTTTTATTCAACGGTAAAAGTCAGGCCGGCGTGCGACTGCAGTCGAGCGATGAGTGCGTTGCCCATGGCTGAAGCGGGTGTCCAGAATCCGCCCTTCGTGACTGTGGCATCTTTAAGCAAGCAAATGGCCGCTTCGGCAATCATTTTGGAAGTGCTGCCATAGCCTGGATCGCGGTCACCTTTGACGCCCACTTTGACAGATTGGCCCTGCTCATTGGTCGCAATGAACAGTACATCATAGCTGCCCGCTTCGCGTTCAGCCTTGGAAGGACCTTCACCGGGTTTGAGTTTGTCTTCGCTCATGCTCTTATCTTGTGCAATGGCGTTGGCAATGGCTTCGCCTTTTTCGCCGGGTCCAGTCACGATCATTTCGTCGTAAGCAAAATCGGAGCCCCACACATGATTCAACAAAAAGTTGGAGCGGTGCACATTGCGCGTGTTGATGGTGGCCATGATGAAAGGCGCAACCCAGACCCCCATCACTTCATCTAGCATGGGTTTGTGGCCTGTGGGTTGTCGTGGGCCCTCAAAGCCAGGTGTGAGTGAAAAGGGGTTTTTGAGCAAGTCTATGACGCCGGGCTGAGTGGCAGCTGCAGCCATAGTGGCTTTGAAGCTGGCTGCGGTGCCGCCAGAAAATGTGCCCTTCATTTTGCGAACGCGGCCGCGCACACGCTGTGCGGGCTTGCCAAAACGTTTGGTCATTTCTTCTTGTGCCATGAACACACCCAAGTCGAAAGGGCTAGAGTCAAAGCCGCAAGAGAAGACCAAGCGCGCACCGCTTTTTTCTGCTGTGGCTTGGTGCTGGTCAATCATGTGGCGCATCCATGCAGGTTCGCCGCACAAGTCAACATAGTCAACGCCGGATTCGGCACAGGCTTTGACCAACTCGTTGCCATACAACTGGTAGGGGCCCACTGCAGAAATGACCAGGCGGGTTTTGGACATGAGAGACTTCAGTGAAGCTTCGTCGCTGCTTTCAATGACCAACAAGGGGGTGGAAGCTGGTGCGCCGATTTCGGCGCTCACTGCTTGAAGTTTTTCCATGCTTCGGCCACCCATGGCCCATTTGAGCCCTGAGTCAGAGCGGGTAAGTAAATACTCTGCGATGAGGCGGCCTGTAAAGCCAGTGGCGCCGTGCACCACGATGTCGAATTCTTTGGTCATTGTTTCAATCGTTCCAAGGGTTGAGGACATCTAGTCCTAAGTTTTCAAAATCTTTGCTGTTGCGTGTCACCATGGTTAAACCATGATGTGATGCTGTTGCGCCAAGTAGACTGTCTATGGCAGGCATGGTTCGACCTGCTTTCGCCAGCAACCTACCCCAGTGATCGGCAACGCCTTCGTCGATAGCCAGTATGCGTCCAGCAAAAAACAAAGGAAGTTCAGTTTCAAGCCAGTCCACCAACTTCAGTCTGCGTTTTGTATCGACCAAACTGTCTATGCCTTTGCGCAACTCGCCCAAAGTTAGCACACTCAAATAAAGTGATGTTGGCGGTCTGCTGTTAACCCATTTGACAACATTGGCATCAGGCGTCTTGCGCCTAATTTCTGACAGCACATTGGTATCAATCAGGTAGCTCAAAGTGAAACCTTGCGTGTGGGACTTTTATCACGTTCAAGCGGAACATCTTCCATGGCATACAAAGGCGATGCGCGCATAAAACTAACCAGCGATTGTTGATTGCCTGTTAGTTTGTCAAACATAGCCTGAGAGATGACAACGGCAACTGGTTGACCATGAACCGTGATGTTTTGAGGGCCTGAAGTCTCTGCACATTTGATGACCTCGGACAACCGAGCTTTTGCTTCTTGCATTTGCCATATTTGCATATTTTTTCTCCAGAAAAATTCTGACTAGATTGGTCAGAATTTACAGGATTTATTCCAATGTGTAAATAGGCTTCGACTTATTTCAGTCCATATTGCAAGCAAATGCCAACCACCCCACAAATCCCAATTACTTGAATCACATTGCGCTTGAATTTGAGCAGTGCTATGGCAGCGCCTGCTGCAATGATTGCAGACGGTATATCTACAGACCCACTAAAGCCCTGCGGCCAAAGTGTGTGATAGCCAAAGAACAAAGCCAAATTCACAATGACCCCCACCACCGCGGCAGTGATGGCCGTCAGAGGCGCTGTGAATTTCAAATTGTTGTGCGTACTTTCCACAAAGGGCCCGCCTGCCAGGATAAAAATAAACGAAGGTAAAAACGTGAACCAGGTGACCAGCATGGCTGCCAACGCGCCCGCTAAAAACAAACTGTCTGGGCCGAGCACCGCTTTGACATAGCCGCCCACAAAACCCACAAAAGCCACCACCATGATGAGCGGGCCTGGCGTGGTTTCACCCAAGGCCAAGCCATCAATCATTTGAGTGGCTGTGATCCAACCGAACTGTTCAACCGCGCCTTGGTAAACATAAGGTAACACGGCATAAGCGCCTCCAAAGGTGAGCAGTGCCGCTTTGGTAAAGAACCAGCTCATTTGGGTGAAGGTGTGATCCCATCCGTTGTGCATCACCAAATAGCCCATGGGCAAGGCCCATAGAGTAAAGCCTGCCAGCAACACCTGCAACAAGCGCTTCGCAGAGAAAATGGCATGCGGTGGTGTAGGCGTTTCATCGTTGATGAGTGAATTTCCGAAGTTGGCTTGAGAGGCAGCATGTCCACCCCCTGCACTGGATGAATCAGGCCACTTTCGGCCTCCGACAAAACCGATGATGGCAGCCGCCAAAACGATCAAAGGAAAAGGTACATTGAGTGCAAAGATGGCCACGAAACTGGCCGCTGCAATGCCCAACAGAAAGTTGTTTTTCAAAGCGCGCGAGCCGATGCGATGTGCAGCTTGAATGACGATGGCGGTAACGGCCGGCTTGATGCCATAAAACAACCCTGCCACCCACGCCACTTGGCCATAAGCGATGTAAATCCACGACAGAGCAATCAAGAGGAGCAGCGATGGCAGAACAAACAAAACACCGGCCACAATGCCGCCCCTTGTTTTGTGCATCAACCAGCCAATGTAGGTGGCCAGTTGTTGGGCTTCTGGTCCGGGCAACACCATGCAGTAATTGAGTGCATGAAGAAAACGTTTTTCTGAAAGCCAGCGCCTGCGCACCACCAACTCTTCGTGCATGATGGCAATTTGGCCAGCGGGCCCGCCGAAGCTGATGAAGCCCAACTTGAGCCAAAAGGCAAAAGCTTGCCAAAAACTCACTTTTTCAGGCGCTTCAGGCAGGTTATTCAGCGATGTTGCTTCAACAGAGTTCATCGCTCGATCATAATTTGAAATGCCAGAATGCTTTATGGGTTAAATACTTGAAAGCTTGATGCTGACTTAAATACAACCCTTCATTTTGAATTTATTCTGAAATATCGCCCATGGAAATCAAAGTCAATTTTCTCGACAAGCTTCGTGTGGAAGCCAAGTTCGATGACTTC
>JAJTDK010000112.1 GCA_021300495.1 Limnohabitans sp.
TGAAGCGCTTGTCGTTTCGCCCCGCATGGCAGAGTTGCATCAAATGATGCCCTTCAAAACACCACCAGACATGAGCCGATTCGTGTTGTCACCGATGCCAGGCTTGTTGGTCAACGTTGCCGTAACGGCTGGGCAAAAGGTTCACGCCGGTGAGCGTGTGGCAGTCATTGAAGCCATGAAGATGGAAAATATTTTGTTTGCTGCGCACGATGGTGTGGTGAAAAAAATCATGGCCTCTCAAGGAGAGTCACTCACAGTAGACCAAGTGATTGTGGAGTTTGAAGCATGAGCCTTATTACTCGCCCCTTTAAAGTATTGGGGATTCAGCAAATCGCCATTGGTGGCCTTGATAAGTACAAACTGCAAACACTCTGGATCGACATGCTTGGCCTAGAGATGACTGGCACTTACAAAAGTGACCGTGAGAATGTTGACGAAGACATTTGCGCAATGGGCGTGGGACCATTCAAGGTTGAAGTCGATTTGATGCAGCCCATCGACCCGGAAAAGAAGCCAGCAGTTCACAACACGCCTTTGAATCATGTAGGTTTGTGGATCGACAATTTACCGGTAGCTGTTGAGTGGCTAAGTCAGCAAGGCGTTCGATTTGCGCCGGGCGGTATTCGCAAGGGCGCTGCTGGCTTTGACATTTGCTTTATTCATCCCAAGGGCAACGAAGAATTGCCCATTGGCGGTGAAGGCGTTCTAATTGAATTGGTGCAAGCGCCCGAAGAAGTGGTCAAAGCGTTTAGCGCCTTGGCGGCGCAATACGCTTAAAGAAAATTAAGACTTCTGCCGCGTCTTGGCTTTTGCCAATGCAGCTTCAATGATGGCCCGTTTCCGGGCCATTTCTTTGTCAGCATCGAAGCGAGTGTGCGTCGCTAAATCGGCCAGCTTCATTTCAGCTTTGCTTTGCTGCCTGCTTGCGTGCTGCTTGTCTTCCTCAATCAACCTTAATTGTCTGGCTTCATAGCGCTGACGGGCTTGTTGCGCCAACGCTGGAGACCAAGCCGACCAACCAGTGTGCTCGTCTGAGATGGGGACCATCTCAATGCAATCGACAGGGCAAACAGGTAAACACAAATCACAACCAGTGCATGCAGCTTCAATGACTGTATGCATGACCTTGTTACTGCCTAAGATGGCATCGGTGGGGCAGACCTTCAGGCACAGCGTGCAGCCAATGCACCATGCCTCGTCAATGACAGCCACCGTCATGGGGCCTTCGGTGCCGTTATCTGGATTGAGGGGCAGTACTGGGCGTCCAGTGATTTTTGACAAAATGGTAACGCCCTCAAGGCCCCCAGGAGGGCATTGATTGATGGGAGCGTTGTCTATCGCAATGGCCTGTGCGTAGGCCTTGCAATCGGGAAAACCGCAACGTTTGCACTGCGTTTGAGGCAGCGCATCGTTGATGCGGTCAGCCAGTGCGATCACTTTTTACGTGAAGGTGCTTTTTTAGCAACGGCTTTCACCGCGCGTTTGGCTGTGGGTTTTGCAGCTGATTTGGCAGCTACTTTAGGCGCAGCTTTGACAGCAGTTTTAGCAGTCTTTTTCGGAGCTGCTTTTTTCTGGGTACCCAAATCGTTGTGCGCCAAAATGAATTTAACCACGGCGGGGTAAACCGTTTCGCGCCAACGACGGCCACTGAAAATGCCGTAATGACCTGCGCCAGGCACTTCTAAATGCTGTCGATTGGCGGGTTTGATGTTGCTGCACAAACCATGTGCGGCTGCGGTTTGACCGGAGCCAGATATGTCGTCCAACTCGCCCTCAACCGTCAACATGGCGGTGCTGGTGATGTCTTGTGGGCGAACCAATTCGTTTTTGCCTTGGAGGTTTTTAACGTTCCAAGTGCCATGCACCAAGCTGTAGTCTTGGAAAACTGTCTTGATGGTTTCCAAATAGTAATCGGCATCCATATCGAGCACAGCGTTGTACTCGTCGTAGAACTTGCGGTGCGCTTCTGTGCTGGCGTCGTCGCCCTTGATCAGATCTTTGAAGTAATCGTAATGGCTTGTGGCATGGCGATCGGGGTTCATGGCCACGAAGCCAGTGTGCTGCAAGAAGCCAGGGTAGACACGTCGTCCGGCGCCTGGAAAGTTACCGGGCACTTTGTAGATCACATTGTTTTCGAACCACTCGAAACTCTTGTTGGTGGCCAAGTTGTTCACAGAGGTGGGCGACTTGCGCGCATCAATGGGGCCACCCATCATGGTCATGGTCAAGGGTGTGGTTTCGCCGCGCGATGCCATGAGTGACACAGCAGCCAACACGGGTACCGTGGGCTGGCAAACACTGATGACGTGGCAATTGCCGTATTTGCCTTGCAAATGTCGAATGAACTCTTGAACATAGTTCACATAGTCGTCGAGGTGAAACTCGCCGTCTGTCAAAGGCACGAGGCGAGCGTTTTTCCAATCGGTGATGTAAACCTTGTGATCTTTCAACATGGTCTTCACGGTGTCACGCAGCAGGGTGGCGTAGTGGCCTGACAAAGGCGCCACAATCAGAACAGCGGGCTGGCCCTTCAGCCCGATCAAAGTGTCAGCATCGTCGGTGAAGCGTTTAAATCTGAGCAGCTCGCAGAATGGTTTGTCAATTTCAATGCGCTCATGAATGGCCACATCGACTTTGCCAACTTGCACAGTGCGGATGCCAAACTCGGGCTTGACATAGTCTTTGCCCAAGCGGTGCATCAATTCATAGCCTGCTGACACTCGGTGGGCCAGTTGCGATTGGCCAAAGGGGTTCAGCGGATTGCTGTACATCTTGGCGGCTGTATGTGCCAAGTCTGCAAACGGCTCCATGACAGAGCGTTGAGTTTCGTAGATTTGGTAAAGCATGGCTTGAAACCCTTTAATTTATTGCACTGCAGCAATATAGCAGTTGTGGTGCTTGCAAAGTGGAGTCGCGCACCTAATTTAATTCACACGATTGACACCAATTCCAAACACCCTGTCCATAAATTTAGACAACTTTGGCAATGGCCTGACAAACATAATCAATGTTTTTGCTGTTCAAGGCGGCCACGCACATGCGGCCTGTGTCGGTGCCATAAACGCCAAATTCAGAGCGCAAACGCACCATTTGGTCTTTGTTTAGGCCTGAATAACTGAACATGCCAATTTGGGTGGTGATAAAGCTCATGTCTTGCTTCACACCGGCCGCTTTAAGGCCGTCGACCAACTTTTGGCGCATGGCCTTGATCCGAAGTCGCATTTCGCTCAATTCTTTTTCCCAAGTGGCGCGCCACTCAGGGTTGGCCAACACGGCAGCCACCACGGCACCGCCGTGAATGGGTGGGTTGGAGTAGTTGGTGCGAATCACAATTTTGAGCTGGCTCAGAACGCGGCCGCATTCTTCTTTGTCGGTGCAAACCACAGACAAAGCGCCTACGCGCTCACCATACAAGCTGAAGCTTTTGGAAAAAGAAGTGGACACCAAGAAGTTGAGGCCTGCTGCCACAAACTTGCCAATGACGGCGCCGTCTTCTTGAATGCCATGACCAAAGCCTTGGTAGGCCATGTCTAAAAAGGGCGTGAGGGTTTTGGCCTTGACCACCGCAATCACTTGGTCCCATTGGGCGGGAGTAATGTCATAGCCCGTAGGGTTGTGGCAGCAAGCGTGCAAGACCACAATGGTGCCAGCAGCTGCCGCGTTCAAACTGGCCAGCATGCCTTCAAAGTTCACGCCGCGTTTTTCGGCATCGTAGTAGGTATAACTGTCCACTTGAAAGCCGGCGTTTGTAAACAAGGCGCGGTGGTTTTCCCAGCTGGGGTCAGAAATCATGACCTTGGCGTTGGGGCTGATTTTTTTCAGAAAATCTGCACCAATTTTCAGACCGCCTGTGCCGCCAATGCCTTGCACTGTGGCCACGCGGCCAGACTTGACGGGCTCGCTGTCAGAACCAAAAACCAAGCTTTTGACCGCTGCGTCGTAGGCGGCAATGCCGTCGATGGGCAAATAGCCACGGGCTGTGGGCTTGTCCATCATGGCTTTTTCGGCAGATTGAACACACTCTAAAAGGGGAAGTTTGCCGTTGTCGTCGAAATACACGCCTACGCCCAAGTTCACTTTGTTGGGGTTGGTGTCGGCTGCGAATTGTTCGTTCAAACCCAAGATGGGGTCGCGGGGGGCCATTTCGACGGCGGTAAACAGAGACATGAAAAAAGTCCTTGTGGGAGGTTGTAAAAGCAGTTTCTGGCTGGCAGAAACCCAAAACCTAGGTTAGGCTTTAGGGTTGCCCCTAATTTTAACGGCTCTTTCCCCCATTTTTGCCCTCAATTGACACATCTCACGAAGTTCCATGGCCGTATTCCCAGTCTCCACTGAAACCCCCATTGAGGCGGTTCCGTATGTTGCCCCCGAGGGCCAATTTGTGCACTACGAGGGTTCGCCCTTTGAACTGTACCAACCCTATCCACCTGCGGGGGATCAACCCACCGCCATTGTTGAGTTGGTAGAAGGTTTGAACGATGGCGAGGTGTTTCAAACTTTGTTGGGCGTCACAGGCTCGGGCAAGACCTTCACCATGGCCAATGTGATTGCGCAAATGGGCAAACCGGCCATTGTGTTTGCGCCCAACAAAACATTGGCAGCGCAGTTGTACTCAGAATTCAGAGAGTTTTTCCCAAAAAACGCTGTGGAGTATTTCGTCAGTTATTACGACTACTACCAACCTGAGGCCTATGTGCCGCAGCGCGACTTGTTCATCGAAAAAGACTCCGCCATCAACGAGCACATTGAGCAAATGCGTTTGTCATGCACCAAGAGTTTGATGGAGCGCCGCGATGTGGTCATTGTGGCCACAGTCTCGGCCATTTACGGCATTGGCGAGCCCGAGAGTTATCACCGCATGATCATGACTTTGCGCACCGGCGACAAAGCAGGTCAGCGCGATGTGATCTCGCAACTCATTCGCATGCA
>JAJTDK010000039.1 GCA_021300495.1 Limnohabitans sp.
ACCCCTTTGCTGAGTCAGGCTCAAGAATCACCCAAGGTCAAAATTGCCACGAACTTGGGCGACATCATGGTGGAGCTTTATCCTGAAAAGGCCCCCAAAACAGTAGCCAACTTCCTGCAGTACGTCAAAGACAAACACTACAACGGCACCATTTTTCACAGGGTCATCGCCAACTTTATGGTTCAAGGGGGCGGCTACGATGCCCAATACAAAGAGCGCCCAACCCGAGCTCCCGTTCAGCATGAGGGCAGACAGGCCATGGTCGCTGGCTTGAAAAACCAGCCCGGCTTTTTGGCCATGGCCAGAACCAACGACCCACAATCTGCCACAGCACAGTTTTTCATTAACACCGCTGAAAACGCTTTTCTAGACCCCACCCCCATCCCTGATGGCGATCCTGTCAAACGCTTTGAATACCGAGGGCAGGTCTACGAAAACGTGCCACGAGAGAACCTGCTCAATGCCCTACAACTTTTCGGCTATACGGTTTTTGGCAAAGTCACCTCAGGTATGGATGTCGTGGATAAAATCAGAACCACGCCAACAGGCATGGGCGGCCCCTTTAGAACAGATGTTCCAAAAACGCCTGTTGTCATTCTTTCAATCACTTTGGTGCAATAACCATGAGCAATCCTCAAGTCGAACTCCACATCGCCGGCAAAGGCGTCATCCTCATTGAACTCGACGCTGAAAAAGCGCCTTTGAGCGCTGAGAACTTTCTTCACTACGTGAACAAGGGTCACTATGACAACACCATTTTTCACCGCGTCATCCCTGGCTTCATGATTCAAGGTGGTGGCTTTGAACCCAACATGGAACAAAAGCATTCCGATGCAGCCATTCAAAATGAAGGCAACAACGGTTTGAAGAACACAAAGTACAGCTTGGCTATGGCACGTACCCAGGCCCCCCACTCTGCCACTGCACAGTTCTTCATTAACACTGCCGACAACGAATTCTTGAACCACACAGCACCCTCACTGCAAGGTTGGGGCTATGCCGTCTTTGCACATGTGGTGTCAGGTACCGAAATTGTGGATGACATTGAAGGCGTTGCAACTGGCCGCAATGGCTTCCATGACGACGTGCCCAAAGAACCCATCATCATTGAAAAGGCTGTCGCGCTTTAATCGGCGCGCCCGCCCATTTTCATGACTGAAACCGTGTTGCCGTTTCAGGTGTTTGAAGCACCTGAAACTTGGCGCACAGTTGATTTTATTTCCGACTTGCATTTGCAAGAAAAAGAAACTGCCACATTTGAAGTGTGGCAAGCCTATATGCAAAATACGACCGCTGACGCGGTCTTTATTTTGGGCGACCTGTTCGAGGTTTGGGTCGGCGACGATGCCGCCGAACAGCACACTTTTCTTCAGAGATGCACCGCTGTTTTAAAAGCCTGTGCAACAAAAAGACAGGTGCTCTTCATGCGAGGCAACCGCGATTTCTTGGTCGGCACTGCGTTCCTCAATGCATGCAATGTGATTGATCTGCAAGACCCCACTGCGCTTAACTTTGCTTCTCAAAAATGGCTTCTCTCGCATGGTGATGCGGGTTGTTTAGGTGACACAGGCTACCAAGCCTTTCGGCAGATGGTCAGAAAACCAAGTTGGCAAAATGACTTCTTGGCCAAACCACTCACCGAGCGAGAGCACATTGCCAGGCAACTTCGAGCACAAAGCGAAATACTCAAAAAAGATTCACGTGCGGTCTATGCCGATGTGGCAGATGAATGGTCGTCTCAGTTGCTTCAACAAGCCGGTGCCACTTGCCTTGTTCATGGCCATACTCATCGGCCTGCACTTCACAGCCTCGGACAAGATCCGCCTAAGCAACGCTACGTTTTAAGTGATTGGGATGTTGCGTCAGCAAGGCCACGCGCCGAAGTACTGCGCTGGCATTTCGAGGGGCAAGTTGAACGAATCAACTTGATAAGCTGAGCTCGAGCATAGGCTTTTCAGCCATTGCTTAAGCCCTTACTTCATTTAACTGCGCAGCAAATTCTTCAAAGCATTTTGCAAACGCCGCGCCACTTTAGGGTCGTGCGTTGAAGACAAAACTGCTGTGACATCCAAGGCCCAAGTTTGCTCAGGGCCCGGTTGGTTTTTGCGAGTGAGCAATTGAAGTTGCAATGCGCGACGCTCGTTCAAATTCTCTGCAGGCGTTGGCACTTCTGCAGCCATCTCTAGACGCAAAATGGCTTCGCCAGCAGTTGCTGAAGGCGCCTGACTGACTGCTTGTGACCATGCAGCCCTAGCAGCAGCGTTCACATTGCGACCTAAATCTTGCGCCGTGGGCACCAAGTCGGCTTGACGCGCTTCCCATGCAGCAAGCAAGTGCGTCAAGGATTCGCCGTGGGCCTGTGCAGCCAGCTTACGCAAGGCCATTTCGGCGTGCTCCATGGCATCGCGTTGGGCTCTGAAAGCGGCATCACCAAGGCGTGGGCCACGCTCTTCACGACCAGGGCGATCACTTCGATCTCCACGGTCAAAACGGCCCCCACTCTTATCGCCAAAACCACCTTTGTCAGAACGAGGCGCGCCTTTGCCATCTCTGCGATCACCAGGCCCACCGCGACCTGCGGGAGCGGGAACTGATTTCTTTTGGCCGGGTCGGTCATCGCCGCGCATGGCCACCAAGGGGCGCGCGGGTTTCGGTGCTTCAACAGGCTTGACGGGCTCTGAAGTTTGAGCTGAGGAAGAATCAGTTTCAACTGAATTGGATTCTGCTTCGTTTGTTTCAGCTAAACCCGTTTCACCTGCAGCTGAGTCTGGGGCAGCTTGTGCCGCATCTGGCGCGCTAATTTCCACAGCCTTTGGCGCAACAATCACTTCGGCATTGGCCTTGGCTTGCCCTTTTAAAGCGGCGTCCAGCGCAGCCATGGCCGCCTTGATTTTTTGAACATCGCCGGAGGCGTTAGCAGCTTTTAAGTCATTGGAGGCATCGAGCACCATGCGGTCGTGGGCCGACATGGGGGCATTTGAAACGTGCTCGCGCGAGTTGGTCTTGCGACTGAAAGCCTCATCAATGGGTTTGCGAAAAGCCTCCCACATTTTTTGTTCAATGCGGCGATCCATAGGAACGCTTTGAGCTTCTGTTTGCCAATTTTGTTGCAAGGCCTTGACCGCATCGACTCTTAAGAGAGGCGCGGCGCCAAGCTGTTCGGCTTCTGCAATCAAAGCTTGGCGTCTGGCGGTGCTGGCTTTCTGAGCGGCTTCCAAAGGTGCCGCGGCATTGTGCAGGGCTTGCTTCCAAAGGGGCTGCAGTTCTGCAAAGGCTTTCTCACTCAAATGCCCCGCCGAACGCCAGCGATCGCCAAACTGATGCAAAGACCGCAAGTGCGCGCGCCAATCTGCATTGTGTGCATTGGCCTCACCCCAAGCTTTGACCTCTTCAATCAATGCCAAACGTTGAGCGCGATGCTCACTGGCTTCGTGTTTGATTTTGTCCAACCAAGTTTGAACCACTTTGTAGGCGTTGTTGCATGCAGCATCGAAACGCTTCCACAAAGCATGGTTTGGCAAGCCACCCTGATCGGCTTTTTTCCATTCTTCACGCAACTGACGCAAAGCGTCTTGCATTTTTCGACCGCCAACAGTGGGTTCAAGATGAAACTCTTCCTTGGCAGGGGCGGGGGTAGCAGCATTCGTTTCTGCCACCTGAGTTGCTGAATCATTGGCAACACTCTCATTGCCAACACCCTCATGGCCAACTTCAGATTCGACCCGCTTGTCGCCATCCTCTTTTGAAACTTCCAGTGCTTCAGCAACGACCTCTGTGACGTCTTGGGTTTTAACAGGCACTTTTTTGAACAGGCTTTCCGCCTTCAACACCAATGCCAAACGCAACTGATCCGCAACATGTCGCTGCCAACCTTCTGCATCACCCGCAGAAATTAATGCGTCATGAACTTTCAAGTCCATGTTGGTATCCATATTGCGCCCATGATCCTTGAGCGCCTGCTTGAGCACCAACAAATTGGCTTCACTGTTTTCAGCCGCCAAGACCGTCATAGCGCCAGTGACCGCTTGATTGGCGGCTTCGCGCAAAGCCAATCTTTGAGCAGGATCCATTTTGGTATTGCTAACTTTGGGCGTTTTGACTGGCTTGACCTCAGTCTCAGCCGTTGATTCTTCAGCGCTAGGTTGCTGCGAATTTGAAACAGCTGAATGATCGGTATCAGACGCTTCTTTGACTGTATGAG
The DNA here is from genome assembly GCA_021300495.1 of Limnohabitans sp. Taxonomy (GTDB): domain Bacteria; phylum Pseudomonadota; class Gammaproteobacteria; order Burkholderiales; family Burkholderiaceae_C; genus Limnohabitans_A. The sequence goes on from JAJTDK010000039.1 coordinate 4,202, forward strand.
CGTTGGCATGCACACCTTGACCACCTCGGGCCACGCGAATTTCTTCGGCCCAAACGGGGACGGGTGGCAAAGCTTCGTTGGCATCATCTCTAGCCGCTTTAGCCTGAAACAACGCAGCTTCAAAAGCTTCCCATACACTGCTTAACTGATGCCGAGAGGCATCAAGTTGGGGTGGGAATTTCAAATCAACACTCTGCCAAGAAGCATCCTCTGTGATGGCATGGGCTTGTTGATGCCAGTGAGCCACATCGGACTGCAACAGTTCATTGGCGGCGCCTGCTTCTTTCAAACTTTTGGTAGAAAGAACCTCTATGCGCTGGGCCAACAGCACAGCCGTTTCGCGCTGCACCATGACTTGGTGTTGCAAATCCTCAACCGCTTTGATTTTTTCATTCAGCTGAAGCTTGAGGCTGGCCAGCGGCTCGCGAGACAGTGGCGCACCCGCTTTGGCAGCATCTCTTTGCCATGCCATGGCATCGGCAATGTTCAAACGCGAAGAAGTTAGCATGGCATTGGCGCGTTCAGCCCATTCGGCCGCCAAGACATCTTGACCGTGCAAGCGCTTCAACTCATCAAGCTTTTCGCGCAGCACTTTGGCAGCGCCTTTGTCGCGGGTGGAAACTTCTTTGTACACGAGTTGCAAAACTTCGTGGGATGGGTCTGTGAGAAGCCAATCACGCAACTTGGCTGCACGCTCACCGGATGTTTGTGCGGTAAATGCACCCCCAGTTAAGTTGTCTAGGGCTTGCAAGTCTGGGGTCTTAGGAGAGGAAGAAGTCACAGTCACAACACAAAAAGATAAAGAAGCTATTTTCACCGAGGAAGGCAGGCCTCGATATGCTGAAAGCATCTATTTTCGATTTTTTTTATAATTAGCGGCCTTGCCACTCCAAATCAACTTGTGACTCAACCAGCTTTTCAGGAATCAACCGCTCAATGGCCTCTTCGCTTTTGGCGTGGGTTATTGACCTTTGGGGGTGACATAGGACGCGGTTTTGTGAACATTTCCCACCACAGTTTTGCGATGCTGGGTCTGCTTGCCTTGATCCTTAGCATGCTGGCTCTGGCTCGACCTGAAGTTCGCACTCTGACTGTCCAAAGCGTGCAGGGCTGGCTGTTCACCCGACTTCATATTTCAGAAGCTGAAGATGAACAACAACAAGTGTTGCTGCGAAGCTTGGCAGCACCTTCGACCGATCTGACGCCACTTCAGATGGCTTTGGTTCAAGCCGTTAGAAGCAAATACAAAATTGCGCCAGAACCTTTGAATGCTTTGATATTGGAGGTATTTGACTTGGCCGAAAGGTCTGCACTTGACGCGACCCTCATTCTGGCCGTCATCGGGGTGGAATCCAACTACAACCCCTTTGCCAACAGCCCATTAGGCGCCAAAGGCCTGATGCAGGTGATACCCGAAGTCCACTTCGAACAGTTCACCCCTTACGGCGGGGCCATGGCTATTTTTGACCCGAAAACGAACCTTCGCATCGGGGTCAAAATTCTCAAAGAGTGCATCAATTTGACGGGTAGTCTAGAGGAGGGACTTCGCCTTTATAAGGCCGGAGAGGAGTCTATTTCTCAAGAAACCGAATACATTTCTCGGGTGATGGCTGAACAAGAACGACTAAATCAAGCCATTTCCAAGAATTCCAAAGATGCCGCTGCGAAGGCAAGCCAAAACGAGACTTCAAGCCCTAAAAAGTAAAACAAAGCGGCCAATCCTACAAAAAGTTAGGTGACCCAATTTAAGCTTTACTGATGCAGCCAGTCACCGCCTCGGCTACACTAGGGGTGTACGCAACTGGCGATAGGAGCCTGGCCCCAGCTACCCTTAGCTGGCCAGACTCTGACGTGGAAATTGGCGGGCTTGGCCCCACCTCCAACCACTAGGGAGCGTGCACCTTGATCAAGTCTTTTAGGGGCACAAGGTTTCAGCCGTTCGCCTGGGCAGCCCTTGCCATTTGGAGTTTTCAACACTTCACCTGAGCAAGGAACCATCCTTTAAAGGCCTGCCATGTATTCAAGAAATATTCTGATTGAACAAACCGATCCCGAGATTTTTGCAGCCATTCAGGCCGAAAACGCTCGACAAGAGCATCACATTGAGTTGATTGCCAGCGAAAACTACGCCTCGCCTGCCGTCATGGCGGCTCAAGGCTCACAACTCACCAACAAGTACGCCGAAGGTTACCCTGGCAAACGCTATTACGGTGGTTGCGAATTTGTGGACATTGCAGAGCAATTGGCCATTGACCGCGTTAAACAAATCTTTGGCGCTGACGCTGCCAATGTGCAACCGCATTGCGGCGCATCGGCCAATGAGGCTGTGTTTTTGGCGTTCTTAAAACCCGGCGACACCATCATGGGTATGAGCTTGGCGGAAGGCGGTCACCTCACACACGGCATGCCCTTGAACATCAGCGGCAAATGGTTCAACGTGGTCAGCTATGGCCTCGATGCCAACGAGGTCATTGACTACGATGCCATGGAGAAAAAGGCCCACGATACCAAACCCAAGCTCATCATTGCTGGCGCATCGGCCTACAGTTTGCACATTGATTTTGCACGCTTTGCCAAAGTGGCTAAAGATGTTGGCGCCATTTTTCTGGTTGACATGGCGCACTATGCAGGTCTGATTGCGGCTGGTGTTTATCCCAACCCCGTACCTTACGCTGACGTCGTGACATCCACCACGCACAAGAGCTTGCGCGGACCTCGCGGCGGCATCATCTTAATGAAAGCCGAACACGAAAAAGCCATCAACAGCGCTATCTTTCCTGGCCTTCAAGGCGGGCCACTCATGCACGTCATTGCGGCCAAAGCCGTGGCCTTCAAAGAAGCCATGGCACCGGGTTTCAAGGCCTACCAACAGCAGGTCATCAAGAACGCCCAAATCGTGGCTGAAACGCTCACACAACGCGGCCTGCGCATTGTGAGCGGTGGCACCCAAAGTCACGTCATGTTGGTTGATTTGCGACCCAAAGGCATCACTGGCAAAGAAGCTGAGGCGGTCTTGGGGCAAGCGCACATGACCATCAACAAAAACGCCATCCCCAACGACCCTGAGAAACCCATGGTCACCAGTGGCGTGCGCATTGGCACACCCGCCATGACCACCCGCGGCTTCAAAGACGAAGAGGCGCGCATCACAGCCAACCTCATTGCCGATGTGCTCGACAACCCACGCGATCCTGCCAACATTGAAGCTGTGCGCATCAAGGTCAATGCCTTGACCGCGCGTTTCCCTGTTTACAAATGAAGTGCCCCTTCTGCAGTCACAACGACACCCAAGTCGTGGAAACACGTCTGGCTGAAGACGGCGACCTCATCCGCCGTCGCCGTCAATGCGCGGCGTGTGAAAAACGTTTCACCACCTACGAGCGACCCGAAGTGAACTTTCCAGCCATCGTGAAAAAAGATGGCAGACGCATTGAATACGAACGGGTGAAGTTGCGCGCCAGCATGAACTTAGCGCTGCGCAAACGACCCGTGAGCATTGAGCAAGTAGATTCAGCCATTGAGCGCATTGAAGAAAAGTTATTGAACTTGGCACAACGCGAAGTAGCCTCCAACAAAATTGGCGAGTTGGTTATGCGCGAATTAAAGAAGCTAGACAAAGTGGCCTACGTTCGCTTTGCCAGTGTGTACCGCAGCTTTGAAGACATTGACGACTTCAAATTGCTGGTGGACGAAGTGAGTAAATAGTTTCAAGGGCAGATGGCAATCTGCCCTTTGTCTAAACGGGCACGGCCCACCGCATTCACCACCAACAACCACCCGCCCTTGGCCCTCGTGCCGCGCTCACAGAAGGTGATGGTGCCCGCTAGAAAAGCACCATTCAATGACAAGCTGCGGCCACTTGCGCCAAAAGATACATACCAGCTGACAGTGCCATTGCCGGTGGCAGAAATATTGGAATTGATGCGCGATCTTTGCTTCAGCAAAGGCTCTCCTTCGTTCCATACGCCATTGCCGTTGGTGTCTTCAAACACTAACCAACCTTGATGCCAGGCAACTGAACTGCCACTGGAAGCGCAGGTTGTTGGTAATTGGGGTTGCAAGCTTGAATCGAGTGCAGCCGCACACAACGTGACGCGTCGTTCTCGGCGCAATGCTTCGGCTCTGGCGCTGAGAATATCGCTTAGCAAGGCTTCAGAAGCCGCCTGAATGTGAACCCTGTTTTGCAATTCCTGAAAAGAGAGTGCAACCGTGCCGCACAACACCCCCAGAATAAGCAACATGAACAACATTTCAATCAAACTGTAGCCATTGGTATTTAAATTGAACTTCATGTTCAGAGCTTCCGTGCATGGCGCATGAAAACACTTGCATTCAGTGACACTTCGAAGTGTTGCAAGTCAATGCCAATAGCGAAGCTTGTTCCCAGCGCATGCTCTGTTCATGAGCCCTTCACCATCCTTTCAAGCCATCAGATGCTGTGCGGCAGGTTTTACACTCATTGAGTCTCTTATATGTATGGCGATCATTGGCACACTCATGGGCATTGTCTTGCCGCAGTTTGAATTGCAATGGCAAAAAACAAGACGTCAAGATGCTCAAAATTCAATGATGCAATTACATCTTCGCCAATTGCAATGGCGCGGTTTACACGCCCAATATGCCAGCAGTTTGAGCGAACTCAATTGGGCAGGTACGCACTCCATTTCAAAGCACTACCTTTTGAGTCTCCAAAGTAGCAATGCAAACGGCTACATCCTGCAGGCTACGCCAGTTGGCTTACAAAGCAGAGATGCCACTTGCAGCAGCATGAGTCTGCGCATTTCAGACAATGTCAAACTACTCGCAACCAGTAACGCATCGCTGCTCAATGATGACGGAGCTTGCTGGAAATGGTAAATCTTTTGGTAGGTTTGGCCATGGGTTTAAGTGTGCTCAGTGCCGCAGTTTTTTGGGTTCATTTTCAATGGACCCATGATCGGAAAATTTTAGACAGAAGCCATGCTCAACAAGAAACACGAGCCTTGATGGACACTATGGTGCAAGATATTCGACGGGCTAATTTTCACAGTGTCGCCATCGCACCCACCTCCCACCAAGACCCCCTTTGTCCCATTCAGTTTTGTGGCACGCTAGAAGATTTCTACCTCACACCGCAACAAATTTTATTCAGCATTGACCGCAATGAAAATGGGCTGAAAGAAAACAATGAGTGCAGTGGTTTTCGCTTGAATGGCAATCAAATTCAAACCAAAACTTCCTGCCAGCCTGTGGTTTGGACATCACTGACACAGCCCAAACATTTAGAAATACTGACGCTTGAGTTGCGTTTGCAATGCAATCAGACTTCTACCATCCTAGGTGAACTGTTACTGATTGAAATTCGCAGTCAAATTTCTAATGAAAAGATACCTCTCACTTGGCGGCGTGGGGTCAGGCTGCGCAATTCCGGCGTTCAAATTCGCGATGCCGCATCTCATTGCACAGAAGCGACCACATGAATCAACACAGCGGCATGGCCAACCTTTGGAGCGCAATCTGTCTGATCTTGACCACCAGCATGCTTGGGTGGATCACACTGCGGTCTGTCATGTCAGAAACCCAAAGAAGTCAGCAACAATTGTTTGCGGCCCAAGCCTTGGCCAGCAGTGAGTCACTGTTAGAGACCGCTATCGCGCAAATAGACAGCGTTTATTCAGGCCAGGACATTGCCATTGACGCCGCATTTTGGCGCAACGCAAGCAACAGCCAGTGCCCAAGCACCCTGACATCGCCTCAATGGCAATGTTTAAAATGGACACCATCAGAAGCCGTCATGTTTGACAATCGCATTTCTGCATTGGCATGGCCAAAATCGATCGATGTCACAAACTCTTTTGTCCTGTTTGTGCGCGATGTCAGAATGGCACCGCACAAAATCAAAATCACAGCTCAAATCAGTTTAAATTCTGAGCAGCCAGGGGTGGGCAGCCGCGCCACAGTTCAGCAAAGCCTGTACATCCCAATCAGCGCACCATGGACGCCCCCCGCTTTAGAACCTGCGTCTGGGCCTGAGTCCGCTGAATGCAGACCCCTCGAATGGCGCAAAACCTTTGGCAACATCACGCCCGCACAGCTCAAAGCCATTTCGACAGCCCAACTGCAAACCGGTTTAAGCGCACTTTCACAGCCCAGCCGAACTGTGTATTGGATTGACAGCCCGCTCACTTGGACTCAAAGCTTAGGCAGCCAAAATGCGCCAGTAGCTTTGATTTTTTCGGAAACCGCTTGCGCCCTGCAGTGCCCCCAAATAGCAAGTCAAGCAGCCATCACTGGCATGGTTTACTTTCAAAGTGCCAACGCATGCCAAAACCCAGTAGGTCTTCTCACCCTCAACCCTGAGGCTTACCACTTTGACTGGCCCATTGGCATCGATGCATCAAGGGTGCAGCGAGTTTCTGGCTCTTGGAAAAACGCAGGGTTTTAGGGGTGCCTTTCAATCTTTCGGAGAAGCACTCTTTAGGCGGCTTCACGGTTTTGGAAGCCCTGTTTACCAGTGCCATATTGGCCCTCGGTCTATTTGGATCCTTCCAACTCAGCACGGCCAGCATGGCGGCCAATCAATCCCAAAGAAATTTGGACATTGCCAGTGGCTTGGCTCAAGACCTTGCCGAATGCTGGCAAGTGCCAAGCGTATTTTGCATATCGCAATTTCAGAACTTGCAAAATACTGGCGCACTTAGCACTGAAGCAGGCCTTCAATTTGAAAGAAACTGGAACACCACGGCCATTTCCACCCAAGGCACAGTTCCCAAGCTGCTTCAAAATTTACAAATTTCGGTGAAATGGCCAAACCAAGACAAGCTCAATGGCAGCAACGAATTGAGATGGGAAATAAGACGCGCCAGCACCCCCGATTGGGTTGGCCTTTAACATGTCGTATCCTTGGCATCCACCCATCTAACTCATTGCACCCCATGACAGCCAGCCCCCATATGCTGAAAGCGCTGAACATCGCCTCACAGGCCATGCGCATCACATCGCCCAATCCAAGGGTGGGCTGCGTCATTGTGAACGATCAAGGGAAAATTCTGGGTCAAGGGCATACGCAAAAAGCGGGTGGCTTGCATGCCGAAATGATGGCCTTACAAGATGCTGCCAACCAAGGCAACAGCGTTGAAGGCGCTACCGTCTACGTCACGCTAGAACCCTGCGCACACCATGGCCGAACGGGTCCCTGTTGCGACGCCCTGATTCGGGCGAAAGTTAGCAAGGTGGTGGCAGCCCTTACTGACCCCAACCCCTTGGTGGCAGGCCAAGGCATTGATCGCTTGAGAGCGGCAGGCATAGAAGTTGAAGTTGGCGACAGTGCGCATCTGGCCGAACAACAAAATCCTGGTTTTTTGAGCCGCATGAAACGCCACAAACCTTGGGTGCGCCTCAAAATGGCAGCGTCTTTGGATGGTCAAACAGCGCTTCAAAATGGCCAAAGCCAATGGATCACAGGCCCAGAGGCTCGCGCTGATGGCCATGCTTGGCGCGCCCGTGCCTGCGCCATCCTCACAGGTATCGGCACAGTGCTTGACGACGACCCTCTTTTAGATTTAAGACTTTGCACCAACTTAGGTGCTGCGCCTCGAATGCCACACCTGGTCATTGTGGACAGCCAACTGGAAACACCCCCGTCGGCTAAGTTGTTTCAGCACAGCCAGCCGGGCACACTCACGCCAAGACAAGTTTGGATCTATGCGGCCGCAGACCATCCCGAAAAAAGAGCCAGCTTAGAGGCCATGGGTGCGCACATTACGCTAATGCCCAATGAAAACGGCAAAGTCGATCTGCCCTTGCTGATGTCCGATTTGGCCAAACGAGAAGTGAATGAATTGCATGTAGAAGCCGGCCACAAGCTCAATGGCTCTCTCATTCGCGAAGCTTGCGTTGACGAGTTCTTGGTTTATCTGGCCCCAAAGCTATTGGGCATCGGCCTTGGCATGTCGAACTGGGGCCCTTTGCAAGACCTTTCACAAGGCTTGACCCTCGAATTCACAGAAACACAATTAATCGGTAAAGATTTGCGGGTTTTAGCCAGGGTCAAGGCCTAAACAGGCCCAATCCCTGCGAAAATACACCCCATGTTTACCGGAATCATCACCGGCGTGGGGCGTATCGCCGCCCTCCACGACCTGGGCAGCTCTTTAAGTCATGGCAAGCGACTCACTGTCGAGGTGCCTGCTGGGTACCTGAACGATGTTGGCTTGGGTGACAGCATCGCCATCAACGGGGCCTGCATGACCGTCACGTCGTTTGACTTAGCAGCCCAACAATTCACCATCGACATCTCAGCCGAATCACTCGACAAAACCAGTGGCCTCGACAAGCTTGGCAAGGTAAACCTGGAAAAAGCCTTGCGTGCCCACGATCGATTGGGCGGCCACATTGTGTCGGGCCATGTCGATGGCATTGGTCATGTGACTCACTTTGCACAGGTCGGCGAAAGCTGGGAACTGCGCATTCAAGCGCCTGTTGGCATGGGCAAATATTTGGCCTACAAAGGCTCCATCACGGTCAACGGCGTCAGCCTCACCGTGAACAAAGTGGCTGATTCCATGACCGGGTGCGAGTTCAGCATCAACCTCATCCCCCACACTGTAGACAACACTGCGCTTGGCACTTTACAAAAAGGCAACGCCGTGAATTTAGAAATTGATTTGATTGCACGTTATGTAGAGCGCATGCTCAACAACGACGCATCGGCTAACTCTGCGGCAGTAGCTTTTTCTGCAGCTGCGCCCTCTTGAAAGAAGTGACATGACGACGAATTCTGGCCGTCCCTTGACGCCTGTACAAATTTCCCCTGTAGAAGACATCGTTGCAGACTTGCGCGCGGGACGCATCGTCATCATGGTCGATGACGAAGACCGTGAGAACGAAGGCGATTTGCTCATCGCTTCTGATCACGTCACGGCTGAAGCCATTAACTTCATGGCTCGTTATGGTCGCGGCCTCATTTGCCTCACCCTCACACGCGAACGTTGCGAGCACTTGAAATTGCCCCCCATGGCTGCCAGCAACGGCACGGTTTACAGCACAGCTTTTACCGTTTCAATTGAAGCCGCCGAAGGTGTGACCACCGGCATTTCTGCCGCTGACCGCGCATTGACCGTCAAAGCGGCTGTGGCCAAGAATGCTACCGCCAATGACTTGGTTCAACCTGGCCACATCTTCCCCTTACAAGCCGTGGAAGGCGGGGTGTTAATGCGCGCCGGTCATACAGAAGCCGGTTGTGACTTGGGCACCATGGCTGGCTGCAGCCCATCTTCTGTGATTTGCGAAATCATGAAGGACGATGGCACCATGGCACGGCTTCCAGATCTGCAAATTTTTGCAGCAGAGCATGGCCTCAAAATTGGCACCATTGCCGATCTCATTGAATACCGCAGTCGCACCGAGTCTTTGGTTGAAAAAGTCGGCACGCGTGTATTGCAAACTGCACACGGCGAATTCACAGCCCATGCATTCAAAGACAAACCCAGCCAATCCTTGCACTTGGCTTTGGTCAAAGGCAAATGGCATGCCGATGCCGAAGTACCTGTTCGCGTGCATGAGCCTTTGTCAGTATTTGATGTGCTCGAAGTTGGCCGCAGCATGCATTCATGGAGCTTGGAACATAGCTTGAACTACATTAACAAGCAAGGGCACGGTGTGGCGGTGTTGCTCAATTGCGGCGAGAGTGCCGAGCAATTGCTTGCGCAGTTCGAAGGGCGGGCTCGCTCAGCACAGGCACCCAACAGAAGCAAAATGGATTTGCGCACCTACGGCGTGGGTGTGCAAATTGTGCGCGAGTGCGGCGTTCAAAAAATGAAACTGATGGGTCAACCCCGACGCATGCCCAGCATGGCGGGCTATGGCGTTGAGGTCACTGCTTACATCCCTAAGGAATAAATATGCAAGGCGCAGACAAAGGTATTGAACAAGAATTAGACGGTTTGGGTCTGCACATCGGTATCGTGCAAGCACGCTACAACGAAGATATCACCAATGCTTTGGCAGTGGCTTGCATTCAAGAATTAGAAGCTCTCGGTGTTCATGACATCGACCATGTGCTGGTGCCCGGTGCTTTGGAAGTGCCCATAGCACTGCAAGCCATGGCAGAGCGCGGCGAATACGATGCGCTGGTGGCCTTGGGGTGCATCATTCGCGGTGAAACTTATCACTTTGAATTGGTGGCCAATGAATCGGGCGCAGGCGTCAGCCGCATTTCGCTTGATTACAACGTGCCCATTGCCAACGCCATCTTGACCACCGAGAATTTAGAGCAAGCCGTTGCGCGTCAAACCGAAAAAGGCCGTGATGCTGCTCGGGTGGCTGTTGAAATGGCCATGCTCTTGGAAGACTTGTCTGCAGGCGTTGACGAATTGGACGATGAGGAACTGGCATGAACGAGTTGCCTGAAAAAAGCAGCAAACCGGCGGCTCGCAAACCAGGCAAGTCTGCCAGTAAATCGGCTCGCAGTCGCGCACGTGAGTTTGCTCTTCAAGCTTTGTACCAAGTCTTGGTTGGCAAAAACGAAGCGGCAGACATTGACTTGTTCACACGCGATTTGTCTGGATTTCACAAAGCCGACTCAGCCCATTACGATGCGCTTTTGTATGGTTGCTCAGAACAGGCTGTGGACTTAGACAAACTCATTTTGCCTCTGCTCGATCGCAGCATGGCTGAAATTTCTCCCATCGAACGCGCCGTCATGTGGATTGGCGTTTTCGAAATGAAACATTGTCTCGATGTCCCTTGGCGTGTCAGCTTGAATGAATGCATTGAATTGGCCAAGGAATTTGGTGGCACCGATGGCCACAAATACGTGAACGCTGTTTTGGAAGGCTTGGCGCCACAACTGCGATCGCATGAAGTTCAAGCCGACCGCGAGGCAGGCCGCGCACGGGCATGAAAACCGCCTACCAATTTCCAATCAGGATTTACTGGGAAGACACCGATGCCGGTGGCATCGTTTTCTACGCCAACTATTTGAAATTTTTTGAGCGCGCTCGCACAGAGTGGCTTCGCTCTTTGGGCATTGAACAGCATTCTTTGAAAGATGAATGTGGCGGCATGTTTGTCGTGAGCGAAACGCAGGTCAAGTACTTCTCACCTGCTCGCTTAGACGATTTGCTTGAAGTGACTGCACAAACGCTAGAAGCTGGCCGAGCCAGTTTGGTGTTGACACAAAAAGCTTGGCTTTCGGCACAGGGTGAACGAAAATTACTGGCTGAGGGCACGATCCGAATCGGCTGGGTTGACAGCCAAACTCTCAAACCCGGCCGTATACCGGCCAAAATTTTGGAAGCACTTCAATGAACCAAGACATGTCCATCATTCAACTTGTGTTGCATGCCAGCTTTGTGGTGCAACTGGTCGTGGTCATTCTGATGGCCATTTCGATTGCCAGTTGGGCCGCCATTGTGGGCAAACTCACCGCCATCAAACGCATTCAAACTTTGAATGAAGAGTTTGAGCAGCAATTTTGGTCGGGCATTAGTTTGAACGATTTGTTTTCTGCCGCAGTTCAAAACTCAAAATTGTCAGGTCCTATGGAACGCATTTTTGCAAGTGGGATGCGCGAGTATCAAAAATTACGCGAACGCAGAATTTCTGATACGGGC
>JAJTDK010000113.1 GCA_021300495.1 Limnohabitans sp.
CCTCCAGAGGCAGCGAGTTGGCCCTGGCAAATCGGCTGATGGGCGTTGGTACCGGCGAGAACGTGTTGGTCTCGTGATTCATTTGAGCAATGACGATCTTCATATTTTTCCTCCATCGATAGTGCTAACTTTAGCGCTTAATGCGGTTTGACGTTTGATTGACGTGAAATCTAGCTGGCCCGTTCAGCAAACACCCAATGGAGTTTTTTGATGGTTTGTGATAACGTTTAAATAATTTTCCTGCTGGAGATCTTTATTTCACACGCTATCAACGCCATTGATCCTGCAAGTCCCACTTTCATTGGAGAGGTTTCAGGTATTGACCTTACGCGTAGGCTTACAGAAGAAGAGGTCAGCGCTATTCATGCTGGCATGGATCGCTTCGGTGTGTTGGTGTTTCATGACCAACATTTTGACGATGATCAGCAAATTTCTTTCAGCCGTCAACTTGGAATGTTGGAGGAAGCTACTGGGGACATCATGTCAGAAAAGGACCGGCGCCTCAGCATGGATTTGAACGATATTTCGAACCTTGACAAAAACGGTGAACTGCTTCCTCGCGATGACCGCCGGCGTTTGTTTGGTTTGGGCAATTTGTTGTGGCACTCAGACAGTTCGTTCAAGGAGGTGCCAGCCAAGTATTCAATGCTTTCGGCACGAAAAATTCCTTTAGCCGGTGGCAATACAGAATTCGCTGACATGCGAGCTGCCTATGACGCGCTAGACGATGCGACGAAAACCGAGGTGCACGACCTGATTTGCTTGCACAGTCAAATTTTCTCCCGTGGTGTTTTGGGCTTTGATGATTTCACAGACGCCGAGCGCGCAAAGTGGGCGCCAGTGCGCCAACGTCTTGTAAGGCGGCACCCCAACACAGGTCGCCTTTCGCTGTATCTGGCAAGCCATGCCGGCGGCATTGAGGGGTGGCCAATGCCAGAGCGCGGTCTTTCTTGCGTGACTTGAATGAACATGCCACACAGCGCCAGTTTGTCTACGCGCATGTATGGCGTCCATCGGATCTGGTGATGTGGGACAACCGCGTTACGATGCACCGCGCTCGTCGCTACGATCCAAAAGAAGTTCGCGATATGCGAAGAACTACGTTGACGAATGAGGTGTCGAGTTTGGAGCAAGGCCCAATTGTCTAAGCGTATTGGAGTAGTCAACTAGACCTCCGATTTTTTATCAACAAATTAGTGCAAGCCAAGTACCTTGCGCATTGAACTGGAGTAAGCGTCATGGCCAAATTGCACAATTTCAACGCGGGTGGGTATAGCTTTTTAGAAGGCGGTTTCCCCTACTCGGCAGCCGTTATGACCCTGCCTGGTTTTGCATTTCGGAGAATTCGGTTTTCAAGCGTTGTGCCGGTTGAACAAGGCTTTGACTGGATTCGTCAGCACCTTCAGCAAAACAACCGACCTTTAACGGCATTGGCTGCATGCGAGCTAAGATCGCCAAGCGCTTTCACGATGGAAGGCTTTCGAGGTTTTAATCAAAGTTATGTGAAAGTGCTCACGGATTGGGGACTGATTCAAAATGGTCTCAACCCTGTAGCGCGCAGCAACTTGGCGCCGGCTTATTCCCCGCCGGACGTACCAGGCTTTTATGCGTTCACTTACACCGTGCCTGAAACTTCCAACCAATCAGACTGGCTGATTGCAGGCAGCGGCGAATGGCCAGAGCATTTACCTTTTCCTGAAGGCATTGTGGCGAGGGGTGACACCAGCCCTCAGGGAATTGAGCGCAAAGTCCGCTATGTGGTGCAAACCATGCAAGAGCGAGCACAGGGTTTAAACGCTCAGTGGTCTCGATTAACAGCCGCCCAAATTTACACAGTGCATGACTTTTCAGCTTTGATCCCAACAGTTTTTAATACTGCAGGTATGCTTGGCCCTGCTCTGTCGTGGCACATTTGCAATCCGCCCATTCAAGAATTGGAGTTTGAAATGGACGCGCGCAGTGTGCAACACGAACGTGTGGTGCACATTTAAGATTTAGGTTTTGCGTTCTAGCCAAGAACCCAAGATTCCTTTGGGCATGCGGATGATGAAGAACACCAGCAAGGCACCATAGATCAACAGGTCTAGACCATGAATTTGGTTGCCAATTAAGACCCGCAACACTTCTTGAAGTGCCAGTAAAAATACAGCGCCGAATGTAGGGCCGAGCATGACAAACATGCCGCCGGCAATGACGCCAAAAACCATTTGCAAAGAAATGCCAATGCCAGAGACGGTATCGGGGTTCACATAGGCTTGGTATTGCGCATACAAAACGCCGCCAAAGCATGTCATGGCTGCAGACAGAACCGTGATTGTCAATTTGGTGCGAGTGACATTGATGCCAATGGATGCGGCAGCATCTTCGTCTTCACTGACGGCCTGCAGGGCATCGCGCAACATGCTTTGATCTACTTTGCGCCAGACCCACAACGCAAAAAGCCAGCATGCCAAAACAATGTAGAACCAAACCACACGGTTTGAAAATTGAAATGACCACAAAGAGGCTGTGGCCTCATCCGGCAAGCCCGGCTTGGGTGTCAAGCCCAATGAGCCGCCTGTGACTTCACGCGTGGCCACAATGACCAAGCGCACCACCTCGGCCAAGGCCAAAGTTACAAGAGCGAAATAGTGACCCACAATTTTGAAACGGAAACATGGATAGCCAATGACCAATGCTAAAACCACGGTCAAAGCCACAGCTAATAAAGCACCCGCCAAAGGCGGCACGCCATACTGATTCCACAACAAGACCACGCTGTAAGCACCGATGCCCAAGAAAGCGCCGTGCCCTAGGCTGACCAAACCTAGGCGACCCATCAAGGCCCAGCTGGTGTAGATAAAGCCCATTAGCAAGGCCATGATGATCAGGTGCAATGGGTAGGAGCCCAAGCCTAGCCAAGGCGCCAGTATCAATGCCGTGAGCAATACGCCAAATTTAAAGTTGGAAGATAAAGTGGGCATGCTTTAGCGCCTGCGAAATAAAATGCCTTCAGGGCGGATGAACATCATGGCGATGAAGAACACAAATGCCATCACATAGCCCCATTCAATGGCGTAGACATAGCCACCCACGGAAATTAACTGAGCAAAAATAAATGCAGCCACGAAGCCGCCTAACAAGTTGCCTAAACCGCCCATGACGCAAACCAAAAATGTGATGGGGCCAAATGACAATCCGATGGCCGGATGAATGTCGTATTGCAGCACCAGCAAGCAAGCGGCCAAGCCTGCCAAAGAGCCCCCCATGGCCGACGTGATTAAATAAATTCGTTCAGGATTCACACCCATCAAAGGCATGATGCTGCGATCTTGGCTAATGGCTCGAATGGCAGTGCCAGCGAAAGTTCGATTCAAGAACAAATAAGTGGCTGCAATAGCTACCATGGCCACGCCAAAAGCAATCAGGCGAGCCATCGACAAGCTGATATCGCCCACCATCAAACTGGGCATTCGCACACCAATGTTTTTGAAGTCAATGCCAAAGATCACGGTGGCCAAGGCTTGAAGAAAAAACAAAACGCCGCCCGTGACCAACAATTGATTGATGGGCTCTGCCGACAAAACGGGCCGAATAATGAACCAGTGCATGGCCGTACCCAAAGCCGCCACGCCCACGATGCAGATGATGAAGGCCAAAGCCAGGGGCAGGCCCATGATGGTATGTGACCAATAGATGGCATACATGCCGATCATCATCAATTCGGCGTAGGAAATCCAGACCACATCAATGACACCAAAGATCAGGTTCAAGCCCAGAGACAAAAGCGCAAACAAGCCGCCAAGCAGCAATCCATTGAGAACCGCTTCGAGTAAAAAGATGTCAAAAAATTCCATCACACCCCCAAATAGGCTTTTTGAACTTCATCGCTGGCCAACAATTCGGCGGCAGTTCCGGAAGTGCGAATTTTTCCAATTTCAAGCAAGTAGGCGCGGTCCACCACCTTCAGCACTTGCTGGATGTTTTGCTCGACAATCAAGACGGTATAGCCTTCAGCGCGAATGCGGTGCATCAACTCAAAAATAGATTGCACAATGACGGGCGCTAAGCCAGCCGAGGGTTCATCTAGCAGCAGCAATTTGGGGCCACTCATCAGGGCTCGCCCAATGGCACACATTTGTTGCTCGCCCCCAGACATGGTGCCTGCCAATTGGTTACGCCGCTCTGCCATGCGTGGAAACAAGCTGTAGACATACTCCATGCGCTCTTGTAATTTGGCGCGGGCGGCGGGGGTGTAAGCCCCAATTTTCAAGTTGTCTTCAACGGTCAGGCGAGGAAACAAGCGTCGCCCCTCTGGCACTTGCGCAATCCCAAGTCCAACCACTTCATGCGATGGCAAGTCTCTGTAAGATTGGCCCTGCATCTCCATGCTGCCAGATGAGGCTTCAATCAACCGTGAAATGACGCGCAAGAGGGTGCTTTTGCCAGCACCGTTGGGCCCGATCACGGCTACGGCTTCGCCAGCTTTGACGCTCAAGGACACATCAAACAGCGCTTGAAAACTGTTGTAGCCCGCATTGATATTTTTCAACTCCAGCATCATGCGTCCTGACTTGATGCATTGCGCGCAACTTGCTGCTGTACGCTTTGGGCGTCCGTGCCTAAATAAACCTCAATCACGCGAGGGTCATGCGTGACTTCAGAAGGTGAGCCTTGGGCGATCAACTCTCCGTGGTCTAGCACCAAGCATCGATCAATGACTTTCATCAGCACACCCATGATGTGTTCCACCCAAATGATGGTGATGCCGCGCTCATCGCGAATTCGCTTGAGCATTTGCGCAGCTTGTTCCATTTCTGTTTCGTCTAAGCCGCCTAAACTTTCATCGGCCAGTAGCAGCTTTGGCTGTGTTGCCAAAGCCCGCGCCATTTCGAGTTTTTTTAGACCTGCAGCGCCAAGTCCATCGACTCGGACAGCGGGGTCGCGCGGCAAATCAATCAAGGTCAAGGCGTCGTGGGCACGGCGCTCGGCCTCACCCCTTGTGATGGCTTCACTTGCGCCGTAAAAAGCGGCAAGGGTTGTATTCTCAAGAATTGAGAGTTTGCGAAAGGGCCTGGGAATTTGAAAAGTTCTGGCCACGCCGCTTTTACAAATGTTGGAAGACGACAAGCCCAACATGTGCTGGCCATCAAACATCACATGGCCTGAGGTGGGCTCAAACATACCCGCCAATAAATTAAAGGTGGTACTTTTTCCCGATCCATTGGGGCCAATCAGGCCCACAATTTCTCCGCGTTTGACTTCAAAAGAAATTCGGTTGACGGCTGTAAAGCCACCGAATTTCTTGGTCAGTTCATGGACTTCAAGCACAATCAGTTGGCGTAAGAGTTGCCTTTAGGAAGAGGCATGACGGGGTCACGGCTCTTGATGGCTCTGGGCCAAACCACGAATGTGTCATTGCCTGAGTACTGGTGAACGACGGGTGTTGAGCGTTCGTTTTGTCCAGACATGGGGTGACCAGGTGGGAAAAATTTCACGCCATAACCTTGAATGGTGCCGCCTTCTGGAATGTCAGTTTCTAATGCGGCTTTGCGCAACGATTCTGGGTCGTAGCCACCGTATTTTTTAATGGCGCGCGGCATGACATCGCTCAATAAAATCCAAGTTTGGTTAAAGCCCATGGACACGTGCGTGGGAATTTCGTCAGCTTTCACTTCGGCTTTGTAGCGCTTAATCATCTCAGCTGTCA
>JAJTDK010000040.1 GCA_021300495.1 Limnohabitans sp.
GTGGTCGTCGTGAAGGCGGCGGCGAGTCAGGCTTCCGTAGCCCATACGGCTCAGGCCCACGTGGCGGCGGCGGTGGCAATGGTGGTGGCGGTCGTCGCGAAGGCGGCGGCGGTTATTAATCGCTGGCTACATCTGCACTTACACTTCTAAGTGTGAGACACAAAAAAGCCCTGCATGCAGGGCTTTTTTCATGGTCACAAGGCTTTCCTATATCACGCTCATGTCTTCAGTCAGTCGCTCGGTGTTTTCGGGGTACATTTTTAAACGCACGATCGAATAAGGCATTTGGCAAGACCCGCAACAAGCGGGCAACCCAAGCCATGGGCGTGGGGATAACTCGGAAGCTAGCGCCTTGTTCAATTGCATGAAAGGCAGCCTTTGCAAAGTCATCTGCACCCATTAAAAATGGCATTGGGAATTTATTTTTTTGAGTCAAGGGTGTTTGGATGTAACCCGGTGCCAAGGTCACAACCTTGAAGCCTTCGGACTTGAGCTCACCTCGTAAACTTTCACAATAGCTGATGGCTGCCGCCTTGCTTGCACAATAAGCTGCGTGTCCTGGCATACCGCGAACACCCGCAACGCTGGCAATGCCTACCAAGGTGCCGGCGTGATGGGCATGGCCCATTTGTTCAGCGCGGTTTTTCATCGCTAGCAAAAATGGATGAAAAGTGGCCGCCATGCCCATCACATTGGTGTTCATCACTTGTTGTAAAACTTCTAAATCTTTTCGCTCGCGTGTGTCCATGCCAATGCTGATACCTGCGTTGGCGATGACCACATCTGGAACGCCCTGTTCGGCAATGCATTCGCTGGCAGCGGCAATGATGCTTTTGGCGTCGCTTACATCAGCGCAATAGCATTGGGCCGAATCGCTCGGAATGCCTTGGGCTTCAAGCCATGCTTGCATTTCAGGCACTCGGCGCGCAGCCAGTGCAAGCCGCCACCCTGCTTGATGGTATCGAAGCGCAAGGGCTTGGCCAATGCCGCTGGAAGCACCAGTGATGAAAACCAAGGAGCTCATAGAGGTCTTTCTGAGATGCTCGTTTTAAGAAAGAAGATGTCTTTAAGGTTTGGGAGCTTGGACAAGGCCCCGAACTCTGCCGCTCAATTCATACTCACCTGTTTTGCTGTTCATTTGCATTTTTTCAGCAGTAAACAAATCTTGGCCGCGCCGAACTTCAACGGGCACTTCGCTCACCAAGCGCTCTTCCTTGAGAAAAGCTTTGATTTCTTGGCTGCGCATTTCAGTTGCAGGCCGAGGCCCGTTGGGGCTTGTGCTTGCGGGCTGAGAAATGTGCACGTTGCCAACCAATGTCACTTGCGTACCGTCCCCTTTAGCCAGAGCCTGATCTGCAACAGCAGTGACCTGCTGACCCTCTTGGCTGTGTCCACGCAGTTGCACTTTTTGAATGTCAAGCGTATCGGTGTCAGGAAAATGTTGAGCGTGCTCGCCACTTAACTCTCGCATCAGGCGGCCCTGCTTGTCAAAAGATTTGACAGAAAAAATCTGCAAAAAATAATCAGGCTCATGGCGAACCAATGGGGCAGCAGTTTCATTGAAGAAATTTGGCAGACTTCGGACAAGCCACCAGCTGCCCAAGGCAAATACGGCCATGAGAATGGCTGGCAAGTAAAGAGACAAACGATCTAGGACGCGCCGTAATGCATTCATCATGCAGCCGACGAAGAACCAACACGCGCAAGCAATGGTGCATATTGTCCACTTGCAACCACCAGCAAATCACACAACTCTCTGGCAGCGCCAAAGCCGCCTTGGCGGCTTGTGACAAAGTGTGCAAGGGCCAGTGCTTGTGCGTGGGCATTGATGGGGGCACACGAAATGGCAGCACGTTGCAGCATAGGCAGATCTGGCCAATCATCGCCCATGGCGGCAGCTTGGTGCCATCCAAAGCCGAGGGCCTTTAAGAAGTCTTCGGCGGCAGGCAGTTTGTCTTCCGTGCCAAATTTGGCATGCTCAATGCCAAGCGCTTTGAGCCTGACCCTCAGGGGCTCAGAGTCGCGGCCTGTAATGATCACGGGTGTGATGCCGGCTTGCTTTAAAAGTTTTAAACCATGGCCATCTAGCGTGCTGAAACGTTTGAGTGTTTCACCCTGCTCAGAAAAGTACAAGCCGCCGTCTGTTAGAACACCATCCACATCAAAAAAGGCCACTTTGATGCCTTGCGCTTGAAGCAGCAGCTCAGGGGGGAAATGGAGCGCGGGTTGAATGATTTGCATGGTGTTAGGGCGGCCAGTGAAATGTTCTTAGATGACTTTAGCGCGCATAAGATCATTGCTGTTGAGGGCGCCACACAGGGCACCAGATTCATTGACCACCAAAACGCTGGTAATTTGGAATTGCTCCATGAGTTCGGCCGCCTCTACAGCCAAGGCATCGTGCAGAACAGTTCTCGGATGGGCATGCATCACATCTTTGGCGTGCAGTGCTCGCAAGTCAACACCTTTTTCGATGAGGCGCCTTAAATCACCATCAGTGAACACCCCCAAGATATTGAGATGTTCGTCCACGATGGCCGATGCACCCAAACCTTTTTGGCTCATTTCACGCATGAGCTCGGTAAAGCTTGCATCAGGTAAGACATGCGGTACTTGATCACCTTTGCGCATGACGTCTTCGACATGCGTCAGCAAGCGACGGCCCAAAGAGCCACCAGGGTGTGAGCGCGCAAAATCTTCTGCTTTAAAACCGCGAGCGTCTAGCAGCGCAACAGCCAAAGCATCACCCAAGGCCAATTGCGCCGTGGTACTGGCAGTGGGGGCCAAATTCAGAGGGCAAGCTTCTTTGTCGACACTGCTGTCTAAAACCACATCGGCATGTTTGGCCAGCGCCGAGTTCATGCCGCCAGTCATGGCAATCAAGGGCACGCCTTGTCGTTTCAAGACGGGGAGGATGGAAACCAGCTCGTCGCTCTCTCCGCTGTTAGAAATAGCCAATACGATGTCGACGGCTTTGATCATGCCAAGGTCGCCATGGCTGGCTTCGCCAGGATGAACAAACATGGCGGGCGTGCCTGTAGAGGCCAATGTGGCGGCAATCTTGGAGCCAATGTGCCCGCTCTTGCCCATGCCGGTGACCACCACGCGGCCTTTGACGTTGAGCATCATCTGAACGGCTTGAGAAAAGCGCGAGTCCAAACGGGATTTGAGTCCCATCAGGGCTTGTGCCTCAATGTCCAAAGTCTCGCGTGCGAGTTGAAGGGCTTGGTCTGGGTTGAATGACATGAGCTTATTTTAGCGAGTGATGGCCTAAAGCGTGACTATGATGGTGCTTTCGACCGGTTGTCGTCGTGGAGTGCGTAAGATGAGTCAAGGATTGGGTTCAATGAGAGGCGAGAGGGCAATGGGAGCCACCGATGAAATGGCCGTGTCGGTCAATGATTATTTAAGAAACAACATCCGCACCGTGCCCGATTGGCCGGTAGCGGGCGTGCAGTTTCGAGACATCACGCCCCTGCTTCAAAATCCAAGGGTGTTTCGTGTCTTGATCGATGCCTTTGTCCATCGCTACATGTCACCTGCCATGCGGCCCGATGTAGTGGCCGGCCTCGATGCGCGCGGCTTTATTTTGGGGGCTGTGGTGGCTTATGAATTGAACGTTGGCTTCGTACCCGTTCGCAAAAAAGGAAAGTTGCCTTTCACCACGGTGGAAGAAACCTATGAATTGGAATACGGCACAGCCACCGTTGAATTGCACACCGACGCGGTCAAGCCGGGTCAAAGAGTCTTGTTGATTGATGATTTGATCGCAACAGGTGGCACCATGATGGCGGGCATGAAGCTCCTCGAAAAACTGGGAGCTGAAGTGATTGAAGGTGCAGCCATTGTGGATTTGCCAGAACTAGGCGGATCAGAAAAACTGAAAGCCGCAGGATTGCCCTTGTTCACATTGGTGAACTTTGAGGGACACTGAAATTGAGGCCTAGTTGTCAATGCACACATCGGGCTTGAAGACACCTGCCGCTTATCAGGCGTTGAACTGAAGCGCTGC
Source organism: Limnohabitans sp. (assembly GCA_021300495.1). Classification (GTDB taxonomy): domain Bacteria; phylum Pseudomonadota; class Gammaproteobacteria; order Burkholderiales; family Burkholderiaceae_C; genus Limnohabitans_A. Next base: position 4,013 of record JAJTDK010000040.1, read on the forward strand.
CAAGCCGGCATAGACACCGCCCATTTCAACCAGCGCTGCGTGCTTACCTTGCTCAACCAAGCGGCCATGCTCCAAGACCAAAATATTGTCAGCTTTTTGCACAGTGGCAAGTCGGTGCGCAATGACCAAGGTGGTTCGACCGCGCATGGCCGACTCGAGAGCCGCTTGAACCATTCGCTCACTGTGTGCATCCAAGGCGCTGGTGGCTTCGTCCAACAGCAAGAGCGGTGGATTTTTGAGCATGGCGCGCGCAATGGCAATGCGTTGACGTTGACCGCCTGATAAACGCACACCTCGCTCACCCAGAAACGTGTTGTAGCCATCTGGCAAGTCGACGATGAACTCGTCAGCAAATGCAGCCACGGCCGCAGCCTTCACCTCCTCGTCGCTTGCATCTGGTTTGCCGTAGCGGATGTTGTCCATGGCACTGCTTGAAAAAAGAACAGGCTCTTGCGGCACGATGCCAATGCGTTGTCGAAGGTCGTGCAGGCTGAGGTTTTGAATGGGCACACCATCCAACACAATGCGTCCTTGTTGCGGGTCGTAATAACGAAGCAACAAACCAAACAAAGTGGTTTTGCCCGCACCACTTGGGCCAACCAGTGCCACTGTTTGGCCCGCTTCAATGGCCACTGAAAAGTCTTGCAGCGCCAATTGAGAAGGACGAGAAGGGTAATGAAATTGGAGTGATTCAAATTTCAAAGTGCTGCCAGTCGTTGGTGCGATAGAACTGACGGGCTTTGCAGGTGATTGCACGGGCGAAACGCTGCTGAGCAACTCCATGAGTCGCTCTGTGGCGCCTGCAGCACGCAGCAAATCACCATAGGTTTCACCTAGAACAGCCACAGCACCTGCAAAAATAATCACATACAAAACGGCTTGACCCAACTGGCCTGCTGAGAGTTCACCTGCTAGAACTGCTTGTGTGCCTTGATACAAACCCCACAGCAAGAAAGCAGCATTGGCAATGATGATGAATGCGACCAGTACCGAGCGTGCGCGCGTGCGCCGAATGGCTGTTTGAAAGCCTTGTTCTGTAGCGCTTGCAAAACGCGCTGCTTCACGGTTTTCGGCCGTGTAGCTTTGCACCACCGGCATGGCATTCAAAATTTCGGTGGCAATGCTGCTGGCATCGGCCACGCGGTCTTGGCTGGCGCGTGACAAACGGCGTACGCGGCGACCATAGAGGGTGGCTGGCCACACAACCAACACCACGGTCACAACCAATTGCAGCATGACAGTGGGGTGTGCCCATACCAACATGGCCAAGGCACCCACACCCATGACGGCATTGCGCAAGCCCATGGACAAAGAACTGCCAACCACGGTTTGAACCAAGGTGGTGTCGGCCACCAGGCGGCTAATGACTTCGCCAGTAGGGGTGGTTTCAAAAAAAGCGGGGCTCTGCTTCAAGACATGGCTGTAAACCGCATTGCGCAAATCGGTGGTCACGCGCTCGCCTAGCCAACTGACGGTGAAAAAGCGCGCAGCAGAAAACAAACCCAGTGCAACGGCAACACCAAACAACATCATGAAATTGCCTTGCAATGCCATGGCCTGTGCGCCGGGGTCGGGGTGCTGCAAGCCATTGTCTATCAATTGACGCAATGCAACTGGAAAAATCAAGGTAGAGGCTGCAGCCAAGACCAAGAAGACCATGGCCAAACCGATTTGCAACTTATAAGGTTTTAAAAAAGGTACCAAGCCACTCAATGACTTTGGATTTTGTGGTGCAGGTCGATCGATGATGGGCGTCTTGGCCATGTGTTATTTACCAATGCAAAAGCTGGAGAAAATAACGCCCAGCAAATCGTCGGCGTTGAACTCGCCTGTAATTTCATTCAAAGCTGTTTGCGACAAGCGCAACTCTTCAGCCAACAAGTCCAGTGACTGGGCTTGCGCGCGCAAATGCGCATCGGCCATTTCAATGTGCGACTGAACACGTTTGAGTGCTTGGACATGCCGCGCGCGCGCCAAGTACAAGCCTTCACTGGCCGGTTGCCAGCCTGCTGTCTGAAGCAACTTGGCTCGAAGTTGTTCAATGCCCAGCCCTGTTTTGGCAGACAAATCAATGTCATGGGAGGCGTTGTCACTGGCGCGAGGTGTTGAAGCATCAGGCGCAAGGTCGAACTTGTTCCAGACGTTTAGCACAGTCACGCCATGCGGAAGTTGCGCGGCAAGGCTTCCTTGTATTTTGAGATCGGCCTGCAAATACTCAGGGTCATGACTGCGCGTCAGGTCGTGCAAAAACAAGACAGCATCTGCGCCAGCAATTTGGGCCCAAGCGCGTTGAATGCCAATTTGCTCCACCTCATCAATGCCTTCGCCTTCGCGCAGGCCTGCGGTATCAATGATGTGAATGGGCACGCCTTCAATTTGAATGGTTTGTTGCACCACATCGCGCGTGGTGCCTGCAATGGGGGTGACGATGGCCAACTCGGCACCCGCCAAGGCATTGAGCAGTGAGCTTTTTCCGGCATTGGGTTGACCTGCAATGACCACCTTGATGCCCTCACGCAGCAATGCGCCTTGCTGGGTTCGCACCAATACCTTTTCAAGTTGCGTCTGCAGTCGCTCGAGCTGTCCCTGCGCATCGGCTTTCTGCAAAAAATCAATTTCTTCTTCTGGGAAATCCAAAGTGGCTTCGACCAACATGCGCAAGTGAACCAAGCTGTCGCGCAGCGTGTGAATTTCTTGAGAGAACACCCCAGCCAAAGATCTGCTGGCACTGCGTGCTGCGGCACTGGTGGACGCATCAATCAAATCGGCAATGGCTTCGGCTTGTGCCAAATCAATTTTGTCATTCAGAAATGCGCGTTGTGTGAATTCGCCAGCTTGCGCCAAGCGAAGACCCTGAAGCAGTACCTTGCCCGTGTGCGGGTTAACAGAGCTCGCCAACTCAAGGCAGCGCGCTAAGAGCAACTGCAAGACCACAGGCCCCCCATGGGCTTGCAACTCAAGAACATCCTCGCCCGTATAAGAGTGAGGGCCAGGAAAGAAGATGGCCAGCCCCTGGTCGATGGGCTCGCCTTGGTCGTCCTTGAATGGCAAGTAATGCGCTTGTCGCGCTTGGAGTGGCTTGCCGCAAAAAGCGTCAGCCCACGTTTTCAAGTGTGGCCCTGAAACTCGCACGATGCCCACTGCGCCTCTGCCAGGGGCCGTGGCAATGGCAATGATGGGATCTTGATGGCGAGACAACAGGGCGGTCATAAATTTAAAACATCAATGAGGCAAAGCAACAGGGCCGCATGAGCGGCCCTGTGTTGGTCATTTCAATGCAGGCCAATGGGCCCTGCTGTTGAATGGCGGGCGTTCAATTGAATTTTGGCAGATTGAACTGCGGCGGTACACCCATTCTGGTGTTGATCATCCACTGCTGTGCAATGGACAAAATGTTGTTGGTGATCCAGTAAAGCACCAAGCCCGCTGGGAAAAAGAAGAACATGACGCTGAACACCAAGGGCATGATCCACATCAGCTTGGCTTGCATTGGATCTGGGGGCGCTGGGTTGAGCGCGGTTTGCAGCAAGGTAGAGAGCGTCATGACCACGGGCAAAATGAAGTAGGGGTCGGGTGCAGATAAGTCTTGAATCCAGCCAATCCAAGGCGCATTGCGCATTTCGACGGAGGATAACAGCACCCAATAAAGCGCGATGAAAACAGGAATTTGAACCATGATGGGGAAGCAACCCCCCATGGGGTTGACTTTCTCTTCGCGGTAAATGCGCATCATTTCTTGCTGCATTTGTTGTGGGTTGTCTTTCAGACGTTCACGCATTTCCATGATTTTGGGATTGATGGCCTTCATCTTGGCCATGCTGGAATAGGCCTTGGCATTGAGCCAATAGAACGCCAACTTGAGCAAGAACACCAAGGCCACAATGGCCCAACCCCAGTTTTGCAAAAAGCCAAACAAGCGATCGAGCAACCAGTAAAGTGGTTTTGCCAGGACGGTTAACCAACCGTAGTCTTTGACCAACTCCAAGCCGGGTGCTAAAGCCTCGAGTATTTTTTCTTCTTGAGGGCCGACAAAGAGGGTGACGTCCATGGTTTTGCTTTGGCCAGGCGCAAGCTCATTGAAGGGCGTGATCATGCCAACGGCGTACAAATTGGTGTCCACTTTTCGGGCAAAGTTTTCGCGAGAAGTGTTTTCAGGCAGCAACCAGGCTGATGCAAAGTAGTGCTGCACCATGGCCACATAACCTTGTTGGGTTGTTTTCTCAAAATCAGCTTTGCCTTTTTCGATGTCAGAGAACTCAAGCTTTTGAAATTTTTTGGCATCGGTGTAAACAGCGGGGCCCGTGAAGGTCATGTAAAAAGAAGACTCACCTTCAGGCTTGTTGCCATCGCGCACGAGCTGGACATACAGTTGCGGCGCCGCAGGTGCCGCGCCTGTGTTGACAACTTTGTGCGAAACTTTCAAGGCATAACTGCCGCGTGTCAAGGTGTATGTTTTGACCAATTTCAAGCCACCCGTATCGGCAGACTCAAATGTCAAGGTCAGTTCATTTTGGCCCGCTTTGAGCTCACGCTCGCCAGTGAATTTCATGGGTGTTTTGTGCGAAGCAAAGGGGCCGCCGATCAGGCCCGTTTGCGCCAAATAGACGCGAGACTTGCTTTGGTCCAACAAAACAAAAGGCTTCTGCTCGTCTGCAACGTCTCCAAACTTCAAGAACTCAGAACGCACAAGGGAGCCGCCCTCCGTGTCAAAGCTTAGTTTTAAAACATCGGTGCTGACATCAATGCGCTCGAGTGGGGTGGCAACAGGCGCGTTGGCAGAAACTGGAACTTGTGAGGGCCCGGCTGGCGTGTTGGTGGCTGCAATTGGGGCGGATGCAACGGGTAAGTCTTTGACCGCAGAAGGCGTGGCCGCTGCCGTTGCTTTGTCGGCGGGTGCCGCTGTAGGCGCAGGGAAGAACGTGGCCTTGTTACCGTTGTAAACCTGCCATTGGTCCCATAGAAGAACCATGGAGAAGCCAAAAATGACCCATAAAAAGGTGCGGCGAATATCGTTCATGAAGACTTCTTCGAAGAGGGGTGAGTTAACGGGTGATGCAATAAACGCGAAAGCCACTTGGGTGCTTGTTCGGGCACCGGGTCGTGGCCGCCGTTGCACCATGGCTGGCAACGGCCTATACGTCTGAGGGTGAGATAACTTCCAACTCCGGCGCCATGTTGCTTTAAAGCATCGATGGCATAAATAGAGCAGGTGGGCTCAAACCGACAAGCCGATCCTAACCAAGGGCTGAGGAAAAGGCGATACCCTTTCACAATGCCGATCAATAGTTTCTGAGTCATGGCTTGTTGGTTGCGTGTTCAAACAGCTGCTCTAGCTCAAGCCGCACAGCTTGCTTGAGGAGTGTGGATGTGGCGCTGATGAATTGTTTCCGATCAAATCCTGAACGCAATCGAACAACGTGGGCTGCACAGGGCAATCGAACTTCAAACTGCGCACTGATGGCGTAGATTTGTCGCTTGATGGTGTTGCGAGTGACGGCACGTCGGGCCCAACGTTTAGGCACCATGGCGCCAAGCCAAACAGCTTGCGGGTGAAAGAGAGGTGGGTGCGCATCTTCAACCTGTGGGTTGACTGCAGTTGTGCCAGAGTTAGGCAAGCTGAGTCGATGCAATGCGAAATGAGGGGTGCGAGAAACCGTGCCACCTGCGAGGGCAGCTTGGAATTGAGGGCGGGTTTTTAATCGCTGCACACCACTGCCGAATCATGGGATTGCCCAATCAACAAGGGCAATAACCAGGCTTAAGCAGCCAAGCGTTTACGGCCTTTGGCGCGGCGTGCATTGATCACAGCGCGGCCACCACGTGTTTTCATGCGAACCAAAAAGCCGTGTGTACGAGCGCGGCGTGTCTTAGAGGGTTGATAAGTGCGTTTCATTTTGAATCAGATATTTTTGGGGGAAACCGGCGATTATCGCAAACTTTCTGGGGGCTGGCAAACTCTGGTCCTGATTAGCCCAGAAAATATCCGTGGACCTACCTGAAAATTCTGGTTTATGATCGCACAAGCTGTCCGCCGTGCATGTGGATAAACTCTTGATAAAGTTACTTTTGAGTCCAATGAAACAACCATCTGTCCACACCCTAGGCGCTTGCCAATGAGCAACGGACAGCATCCCTCAGACGCAGACGAAGCTGGCCAAGCGCTTTGGCAGGTGTGCCTAGACGAGCTGGCTCAGGAGATCCCTGAGCAGCAATTCAACACTTGGATCAAGCCGTTGACCGCTCAGGTTTCCGATGACCTTTCTAAGGTTACATTGTTTGTGGCCAATCGATTCAAATTAGATTGGATACGGGCCCAATACAGCGCCAAATTGGCCGACGTCTTGTCTCGATTGCACGGCCAAAAAATTCAAATAGAGTTAGCACTCGCTACTAGAGAAACTCAGGGAAAAACTGCGTTTTCAATGGCAAAAGCTGCTTTGGAAGCCAGGCCAGAAACAGTCGATGCGCCCGATGAAGTGCCCGCCGATGGCCATCGTCACCGCTTGAACACGGCCCTCACTTTTGACACCTTGGTGGAAGGCTCTGCCAACCGCATGGCCCGCGCTGCAGCCATGCATGTGGCCACCATGCCCGGCCACCTTTACAACCCGCTTTTCATCTACGGTGGCGTGGGTTTGGGCAAGACCCACTTGGTGCATGCGGTGGGCAACAAGTTGTTGGCTGACAGGCCCGACGCCAAAGTTCTCTACATTCACGCTGAGCAGTTTGTCTCGGATGTGGTTAAAGCCTATCAACGCAAAACATTTGACGAGTTCAAGCACCGTTACCACTCGCTCGATTTGCTCCTCATTGACGACGTGCAATTCTTTGCCAACAAAGATCGCACCCAAGAAGAGTTTTTCAACGCCTTTGAGGCCTTGCTGGCCAAAAAGTCGCACATTGTGATGACCAGCGACACCTATCCCAAAGGCTTGGCTGACATCCATGAGCGCTTGGTATCCCGTTTTGATTCGGGCCTCACGGTGGCCATTGAGCCGCCCGAGCTTGAAATGCGGGTGGCCATTTTGATCAACAAGGCCATCAGTGAAGGCAGTGTCATGCCTGAAGAGGTGGCCTTCTTTGTGGCCAAGAACGTGCGTTCTAACGTGCGTGAGCTAGAAGGCGCATTGCGCAAAATCTTGGCGTATTCGCGTTTTAACCAGAAAGAAATTTCCATCCAGCTGGCACGTGAAGCCCTGCGCGACTTGCTTTCCATTCAAAACCGCCAAATCAGCGTCGAAAACATTCAAAAGACAGTGGCCGATTACTACAAGATCAAGGTCGCCGACATGTACTCCAAAAAGCGCCCGGCCAGCATTGCCCGGCCGCGTCAGATTGCCATGTACTTGGCCAAAGAATTGACGCAAAAAACGTTTTGGAACAAACCCTCAAAGGCTAAGTTTGGGGTGGGTGGCCGAGCCCCCCTAAAGAATGCTGAATTAAGCCTTCAAAAGCGCAATTTGAGGCCAAAAATCAGCGAAAATCTAGGGGTGCCCGAATTCCAAATCGGGGCCCCTAAAACAGAGGAAGACATGATCGTACTGAAGGCCACCCAAGACAAATTGCTGTCTGTTTTGCAATCCGTTTCTGGCATCGTTGAACGTCGTCACACATTGCCTGTTTTGGCCAATGTGCTGATCCGCAAAACTGGTAAAGCATTGCAGTTGACCACCAGCGATCTTGAAATCCAAATTCGCACCACCGCCGAAATGGATGGCGATGCTGGCGACTTCACCACCACAGTAGGCGCACGCAAACTGATCGACATTTTGCGCACCATGCCTTCCGATCAAACCGTCAGCTTGGAGTCCAGCCAAAGCAAATTGATTTTGAAGGGCGGCAAATCCAAATTCACATTGCAAACATTGCCCGCCGAAGATTTTCCTCTGGTGCAAGAAGCCGCCAGCTTTGGCCCCGTTTTTAGCGTGCCGCAAAAAACTTTGAAGCAGTTGCTCAGCCAGGTGTCATTTGCCATGGCCGTGCACGACATCCGTTACTACCTCAACGGCATTTTGTTTGTGGCCGAAGGCAAGCAGTTGTCTTTGGTGTCCACCGACGGTCACCGCTTGGCATTTGCTTCCGCCACTTTAGACACCGATGTTCCCAACAAACAAGAAGTTATTTTGCCGCGCAAAACCGTGCTCGAAATGCAGCGCTTGTTAAGCGACGCAGAAGGCGCCATCGACATGCAGTTTGCCAACAACCAAGCCAAGTTCAGTTTTGGTGGCATGGAGTTTGTGACCAAACTCGTTGAAGGCAAGTTCCCCGATTACAACCGCGTCATTCCCAAAGGCCACCGCAATAACCTCACGCTGGGCCGTCAAGCCTTGCTGTCTTGCTTGCAGCGAACCGCCATTCTCACCAGCGACAAATTCAAAGGTGTGCGTCTCAATTTGGACCCTGGTACCTTGCGCGTGGCTTCCACCAACGCCGAGCAAGAAGAGGCCGTGGACGAACTTGACATTGATTACGGCGGTGACAGCATTGAAATTGGCTTCAACGTGACCTACATCATCGATGTGCTCACCAACATGGGCCAAGACATGGTGCGTATTGATTTGGCCGACGCCAACAGCTCTGCGCTCATCACCATCCCAGAAAACGACCAGTTCAAATATGTGGTGATGCCCATGCGCATTTAAGGCCTGAACTGCTTGAAGGTGACTTAAAAAACACCCCAAGAAGAGCCTTTCGAAACCCGCGTTGATTCGCGGGTTTCGGCCATCGAGAGATTGAGAAAAGAAAAAATGACCGAAGAAAACAAGCCCACCGCAGAAGAATTCACTACGCTGCAACCCACCATCGATACCAATCAAGCGGGTGCCTCTGAGGGATATGGCGAGGGGTCAATTCAAATTTTGGAAGGCTTGGAAGCCGTTCGCAAACGCCCTGGCATGTACATCGGCGATACGTCCGACGGTACCGGCCTGCACCACTTGGTTTTTGAAGTAGTCGACAATTCCATCGATGAATCTTTGGCCGGTCACTGTGATGACATCGTGGTGACCATTCACTCCGACAACTCCATCAGCGTTACTGACAACGGCCGCGGTATTCCCACCGGTGTCAAGATGGACGACAAGCACGAGCCCAAGCGCTCAGCGTCTGAAATTGCACTCACGGAATTGCACGCTGGCGGTAAGTTCAATCAAAACAGTTACAAAGTGTCGGGCGGTTTGCACGGCGTGGGCGTGAGTTGCGTCAACGCGCTCAGCAAGTGGTTGCGCCTCACGGTGCGCCGCGAAGGCAAAGTGCATCAAATTGAATTTGCAAAAGGTTTTGTGCAAAACCGTTTGCTCGAAATGGTCGATGGCGTCGAAGTGTCACCCATGAAAATCACGGGCGCCACAGAAAAGCGCGGCACAGAAGTTCACTTCTTGCCCGACACCGACATCTTCACGCAAAACCACGACTTCCATTACGAAATTTTGGCCAAGCGTTTGCGCGAACTCAGTTTCTTGAACAACGGTGTGCGCATTCGTTTGAAAGATGAGCGCAGCGGCAAAGAAGATGACTTCTCTGGCGCAGGTGGCGTCAAGGGCTTTGTTGACTTCATCAACGCCAACAAAAAAGTTTTGCACCCCAATGCTTTCATTGCATTGGGCGAGCGCCCAGCCGATTCATACGGTGGCATTCCAGGCACCAGCATTGGTGTCGAAGTGGCCATGCAATGGAACGATGGCTACAACGAAAACGTTTTGTGCTTCACCAACAACATTCCACAGCGCGATGGCGGCACCCACCTCACAGGTTTGCGCGCCGCCATGACGCGTGTCATTGGCAAGTACATCGAGAAAAACGAAATTGCCAAAAAGCAAAAAGTGGAAGTCAGTGGTGACGACATGCGCGAAGGCTTGTGCTGCGTGCTCAGCGTCAAAGTCCCAGAGCCTAAGTTCTCTAGCCAGACCAAAGACAAATTAGTTTCAAGCGAAGTGCGAGCTCCGGTGGAAGACATCGTGGCCAAAGCGCTTGGTGACTTTTTGGAAGAACGCCCGAACGACGCCAAAATTTTGTGCGGCAAAATTGTGGAAGCTGCGCGCGCGCGTGAAGCCGCTCGCAAAGCGCGCGAAATGACACGACGCAAAGGTGTTCTCGACGGCATGGGCTTGCCCGGCAAGTTGGCCGATTGCCAAGAAAAAGATCCAGCGCTTTGCGAAATCTACATCGTGGAGGGCGACTCCGCTGGTGGCTCTGCCAAGCAGGGCCGTGATCGCAAATTCCAAGCCATCTTGCCACTGCGCGGCAAGATCTTGAACGTTGAAAAAGCACGCTACGAAAAATTGCTCACCAGCACTGAAATTGTCACGCTCATCACGGCGCTTGGTACCGGCATCGGCAAAGTCACAGCAGACTCTGGCAAGAGCGGCACCGACGACTTCAACGTCGACAAGTTGCGCTACCACCGCATCATCATCATGACCGACGCCGACGTTGACGGCGCGCACATTCGCACTTTGCTGCTCACCTTCTTCTATCGTCAAATGCCCGACCTTGTTGAGCGCGGCCACATCTACATTGCGCAACCGCCACTTTACAAAGTGAAGGCCGGCAAAGAAGAGCTGTATTTAAAAGATGCGCCCGCACTCGACAGTTTCTTGTTGCGAATCGCTTTGAAAGACGCCAGCATTGCAACTGGCGGTGCTTCTCCGCAAGTCCTCAGCGGCGACACACTCGAGTCCTTGGCGCGTAAGCACCAAGTAGCCGAAGCAGTCATTCAGCGTTTGTCCAACTTCATGGACGCAGAAGCATTGCGCGCCATTGCCGATGGCGTGTCCCTCAACCTGGACAACTTAGATCTGGCGGCTGAATGCGCCCCCGCTTTGCAAGCTAAATTGCGCGAACTCAACACCACCGGCATTCCTGCCGAAGTGAGCGCTGAGTTTGATGTGCGCACCGACAAGCCATTGCTTCGCATCAGCCGTCGGCATCACGGCAACATCAAGAGCAGCGTCATTACGCAAGATTTCGTACACGGTGCCGACTACGGTGCATTGGCCGAAGCCGCCAACACCTTCCGCGGTTTGCTGGGCGAAGGCGCCAAAGTCATGCGGGGTGAGGGCGAGCGTCAAAAAGAAGAAAAGACCAACGACTTCCGCCAAGCCATGCATTGGCTCATCGGCGAAGCCGAGCGCACCACCAGCCGTCAGCGTTACAAAGGCTTGGGCGAGATGAACCCCGCTCAGTTGTGGGAAACCACCATGGACCCTACCGTGCGCCGTTTGCTGCGCGTGCAAATTGACGACGCCATTGAAGCCGATCGCGTGTTCACCATGCTGATGGGCGACGAGGTCGAGCCACGTCGTCACTTCATCGAGAGCAACGCATTGCGCGCGGGCAACATCGACATTTGATGCCTTGAATCAATCAGCGATCGTGCGCTGACCCGCCGTCATGGCGCTTCCCATCGAAGCGGCCATGATCAGGCCGATGGCACCCAATTGTTGTGTGCTGAGTTGTTCTGAAAGAACCAGCCAACCCGCCAATGCACCGACGGCGGGCTCTAGACTGAGCAAGATGCTGAAGGTTTGTTTGGGCAGGTGTTTGAGTGAATACATTTCCAAGCTGTACGGAATAGCACTCGACAGCAAGGCAATGCCTAAGCCAGCCAACATCCACTCTGGGTTCAACAATGAACTGCCCGCCACACTGATGCCGACAGGGGTGACCAGCAAAGCTGCCACCAACATGCCCATGGGTGTGGCAAATGCCCCGATGCGATCGGCCACCCGTTGGCCGACAACAATGTAGACGGCCCAACAAGCACCGGCGCCTAAGGCATAAGCAATTCCAACAGGATCGATCGCAGCAGCCTGCATGTCCGCACCTGAAGCGTTTCCAAGTGGCAAGATCAGGCCCATGCCGGCAACGGCTAAAACAATCCACACAAAGTCGAGCGGTTTTTTGGAAGACCACAAAGCGACGGCCAAGGGCCCCGTGAACTCAACGGCGATGGCCAAACCAAAGGGCACTGTTTTGATGGCGTTGTAAAACAGCAAGTTCATCAGTCCCAATGTGGCGCCAAACAACACCAGGATGGGCACATCGGCCCAAGTCCAAGCGCGGCGCCAAGGACGCCAAAAAGCCATCAGCAACAAGGTGGAAAACACCAAGCGGTAGGTGGTGGTGCCCTCGGCACCTACAAAGGGAAACAAGCCTTTGGCCAAGGATGTACCAGCGCACAGGGTGACCAAACTGACCATGAGGGCGGCAACAGGAAGCACAGGAAATTTCAAGTTTTTATTTTCCGAAACATGGGCGCATCATAGTGTTGTCGGCACCGATACCCCAGAGACTTAAATTTCTAAGGAGATGGGCTGTCCATGTGGTGTCCGTGCAGCGGCAGCTTCCCAAGCATGTTCTAAATCATGAATTTGATCGGCTGTGCCCAATTGCTTGGCCAGTACCATTGACTCCAAGGCATTGAGCCAGTGGGTGTAATACGTGGTGCCGGTGTCTGCGTCGCCAGAAGTCTGCGCGTTGCGAATTTCATGCGTCAATGAAGCGGCCCATTCAGGCCAGCTGAACAAGCCCTTTTCGTGCAATTGCAGCGTCATGGCAAAAGCATGCGCTTGCCAAGGTTCTGCAAAGACAACGCCGTTGGCTTCTTGGATGGGCAGAGGCATTTCGCCGCCGCACTGTTGGGCAATGTCTTCCAGGGTCAGATGGGTGTTTTGCATGGCTGTGCTTGAGAGGGTCTCAGTCTGTAGCTTCTAAATAAGATTCCCATGCGTCCACAGTCACCTCCACGCCAGGGTCACTGCCAACACCCCACAAGGTGGGCCCGTCGAAGACCACGGTGTAGAGCCATTCAACCGTCACGTTGAAGGGCGGCAATGCGCGCAGGGTGTGCTGATCAGGCATCACATGACCGCCGTGCAAGCTGACGACGGTGCCCACATGGCCGCGCACATAACGTGGCAAACGAGTGTGCCCTTGTGGATGCATATTGAGCGCGCGTACTTTTTGGCCTACTTTGAACAAGGCGGGCTGAGCGATGGGGCGCTCAGTGGGGGAGCCCGCTTTCAAGGCTGCGTCCACGGTGTCACGCGTGAGCACTTTGTTGACTTTGGCAGGGGGCGTGATTAACTGTCCGGCTTCAAGCTCTGCCTGCGTCACCATACCGCGTTCCAACAAGAGTTTTTCCAGCCCGCGAATCCAAATCTCGTAATAAGTGCTGGACAAATAGGTGGCAGGTGGCAATGACTCTCGGGCAGAGCGACTTAGGTCAATGTTCCATTGCCCGCTGGCGCCCATGGCCACGGTCATGGCCATGGCCCGACTTTCCCATTTTGCGTGGAACAAAGGCTCAGCCTCTTCTAAAAGAACGGGGCCAAAACCTTGCTGGCCACCCATGTCGTGAACGCCATTCATATCAGTGCCGTCCCAATCATGGCATCGCGCGTGACCAAAGCTGCAAGGTCTGTTTGCGACAAATTGTCTGTGCCAGTGGGGCGTTTAGGCAAGACCAAATAGCGAACTTCGGCGGTGGAGTCCCAAACGCGAATGCGGGTGCTTTCTGGCAAGGTAACCCCAAAGTCGGCCAATACCTTGCGGGGCTCAAGGACGGCGCGTGAACGGTAGGCGGCGCTTTTGTACCAAACGGGCGGTAAGCCTAAAACGGGCCAGGGGTAACAACTGCAGAGCGTGCAAACCACCATGTTGTGTTGGTCGGTGGTGTTTTCTACCGCAACCATGTGCTCCCCTTGCCGGCCCGTGAAGCCTAAAGAGGCGATGGCGGCGGTAGCGTCCTGAAGCAACCAAGCTTTGAAGTCGGGCTCGGCCCAGGCTTTGGCCACCACTTGGGCGCCATTGTGAGGGCCAACTTCGTTTTCGTAAGTCTCAATGATGCGGTCGATGCCGGCAGGGTCGATGTACCCTTTTTGGGTGAGCAGGGTTTCCAAGGCTCTAACTCTAACGTCCATTTCACTTAAGGTGGAATGGTCGTGATCGTGGTCATGAGAATGGCTGGTCATGGTCGTCTCCCGAGTTGGACAAGGTCTTTGAATGCCATCATAGCCCCGCATACAATCGGAGGTTGGCCTGAAAAGCCGGTTGCAAGCCGATTTTTTGGGAATTACCTTAAATTTATTCGTGGAGTTCGTCGATGTTCATTTCATCCGCTTTTGCCCAAACCGCCCCAGCAGCTGCATCGGGTGGCGACCTGCAATCTTCTTTAATGAGCATGTTGCCCTTGCTCTTGATGTTTGTGGTGCTGTATTTCGTCATGATTCGCCCCCAAATGAAAAAGCAAAAAGAGCACAAAGCCATGATTGATGCGCTGGCCAAAGGCGACGAAATCGTGACAGCCGGTGGCTTCTTGGGCAAAGTTAGCAAATTAGGCGACGGCTATTTGAACGTTGAGATTGCCAATGGCGTTGAAGTTCAAATGCAACGCTCTGCTGTGATTCAAGTTTTGCCCAAGGGCTCAATGAAGTAATTGCAAAATAACCCTGCGCATTGAATGTGCAGGGGAATTTGCTTGTTGCTCTTTTTTCTTCTTTGAAGCGGCCGCCATCATGAACCGTTATCCGGTGTGGAAATTTGCGATCATCGTCATCGCTTTGTTGTTGGGCATGGTTTACACCTTGCCTAACTTTTTTGGTGAAGCACCTGCGGTGCAAGTTTCTTCTTCCAAGATGAGTTCGAAGGTGGACGCTGCCACTTTGGCGCGTGTGGAAGACGCTCTCAAAGCAGCCAATGTGCCTTCTGCAGCAGTCACGCTGGAAGGGGCGTCCATCAAGGCGCGGTTTGAAACTACGGAGCAACAACTCAAAGCCAAAGACGCCATTCAAAAAGCCTTGATTCCAGAAGGCTCAGACAATGGCTATGTCGTCGCTTTGAATCTGCTGTCACGTTCCCCTGCTTGGCTCACTGCGCTGTCCGCTTCGCCCATGTACTTGGGTTTGGACTTGCGCGGAGGTGTTCACTTCATGTTGCAAGTGGACATGAAAGCCGCGTTGTCGCAAAAAACAGATTCATTGGCAGGCGACATTCGCACCACATTGCGTGAAAAAGATGTCCGCCATGGTGGCATCACACGCAACGGCCAAAGTATTGAAATCAAAGTTCGCGACCAAGCCCAATTGGATGCCGCACGCCGGGTCATGGCCGATCAGTTTGCCGACTTGCAAGTCCTTGATGCAGCCGATGGCGGCGAGTTCAAAATCACGGCCAATCTCAAACCTGACGCTGCGCGCCGCGTTCAAGAACAGGCCTTGAAGCAAAACATCACCACCTTGCACAACCGAATCAACGAGCTGGGTGTGGCCGAACCTGTCATTCAACAGCAAGGCCTTGACCGCATTGTGGTGCAACTGCCTGGCGTGCAAGACACTGCCAAGGCCAAAGATATTTTGGGTCGCACGGCTACCTTGGAAGTCCGCCTGGTTGACGAGAGCAGCGAGGCGCGTTCTGCTGAGCAAACCAATGGTTTGGTGCCCTTTGGCTCTGAGCGTTATTTAGAGCGCAACGGACAGCCAGTGATCGTGAAAAAGCAGGTCATTCTGACCGGCGACAACCTGACCGATGCACAACCAGGCTTTGACGGTCAAACACAAGAGCCCGTTGTGAATTTGTCATTGGATGGCAAAGGGGCGCGGATCTTTAAAGATGTCACGCGCGAAAACGTGGGCAAGCGCATGGCCATTTTGCTGTTTGAAAAAGGCAAAGGCGAAGTGGTCACAGCGCCTGTTATCCGTTCAGAAATTGGTGGCGGCCGCGTTCAAATTTCTGGCCGCATGACCACCAGCGAAGCCAACGACACAGCACTGTTGTTGCGCGCAGGCTCTTTGGCTGCGCCTATGGAAATCATTGAAGAGCGCACCATTGGCCCCAGTCTGGGTGCAGAAAACATTGCCAAAGGCTTCAACAGTGTCATCTGGGGCTTCTTGGTCATTGTCGCTTTCATGTGCGTGTATTACGCGGTGTTTGGCATGTTCTCTAGCATTGCGTTGGCCGTCAACTTGTTGTTGCTGGTGGCGGTGCTGTCGATGTTGCAAGCCACCCTCACCTTACCCGGCATGGCCGCCATGGCCTTGGCGCTGGGCATGGCCATTGACTCCAACGTGCTGATCAATGAACGTGTCCGTGAAGAGTTGCGTTTGGGTGCTTCGCCTCAAGCGGCTATTCACACCGGGTACGACCGTGCTTGGGCCACCATTTTTGACTCCAACATCACCACCCTGATTGCGGGCGTGGCCCTGTTGGCTTTTGGCTCTGGTCCTGTGCGCGGCTTTGCGGTGGTGCATTGCTTGGGCATTTTGACCAGCATGTTCTCTGCGGTGTTTTTCTCGCGCGGTTTGGTCAACCTTTGGTATGGCCGCCAGAAGAAACTCAAGTCGGTGTCTATCGGCACAGTCTGGCGACCTGACGGTTCTGCACTGCCTGCAACAATTGACGACAAAGCATAAAGCGGAGCAGCATCATGGAATTTTTCAAAATCCGCAAAGACATCCCGTTCATGAAGCATGCGTTGATTTTCAACGTCATCTCCTTGGTCACTTTTTTACTGGCCGTGTTCTTTTTGTTCAGCCGTGGTTTGCATTTGTCGGTGGAATTTACGGGCGGCACCGTGATGGAAGTGAGCTACAGCCAACCCGCCGACCTCAATCAGGTGCGCGGCGTGGTTTCAAGCTTAGGCTACACCGATGTGCAGGTCCAAAACTTTGGCACAGCGCGCGATGTGATGATTCGCTTGCCTGCGCAAAAGGGCGTGAGTTCTGCGCAGCAAAGTGACAAACTCATGGAAGCCTTGAAAACGCAGAACGCAGAAGCCACCATGCGCCGCACAGAATATGTGGGCCCTCAAGTGGGTGAAGAGTTGGCGACAGACGGCCTGAAGGCTTTGGCCTTTGTGGTGATTGGCATCATGCTTTATTTGGCAGTGCGCTTTGAATGGAAATTTTCGGTAGCCGCCATCATTGCCAACTTGCACGACGTCATTATTATCTTGGGCTTTTTTGCCTACTTCCAGTGGGAATTCTCCTTGGCGGTGTTGGCCGCGGTGCTGGCGGTGCTGGGTTATTCGGTGAACGAGTCGGTCGTGATCTTTGACCGAATTCGCGAGAACTTCAGGCGATATCGCAAGATGAACACGGTTGAAATCATTGACAACGCTATCACGTCCACCATCAGTCGAACCATCATCACGCATGGCTCAACCCAAATCATGGTGCTCTCCATGTTGTTGTTTGGCGGCGAGACCTTGCACTACTTTGCCATGGCGCTGACCATCGGTATTTTGTTCGGCATTTACTCCTCGGTGTTTGTTGCGGCGGCCATTGCCATGTGGCTGGGCATTCAGCGCGAAGACTTGATCAAAGCACCACCGAAAAAAGACGAAGACCCAGACGACCCCAACTCAGGCGCCGTGGTTTAAACAAGAAGTTTTAACAAGTAGTTTCAGGCAGAGATTTATCGCCGATGGCTAAGCTTTTGGTAAAGGCCGCCTTGCAAGCGGCCCAGTGCCCCGTTCAATTCCAATTGAAACAATTCAGCTTGCAATTGAGAGGTGCTTAAGCCACTTCTTATTTGCAGCTCATCTAGGCCCACAGGGTCTTGTCCCAAATAGTCAAGCACCCTCAAAGTTGACGTGCCTATCTGTTCATTTTCCAAAAAGGGTTCGAGCGCCCCAGGTGGATTTAACAGGTCAGGTGCAGACGCGGTGTGCAAACCAACAGCGGGCAGGTCTTTCAACTCTTCCAAAATATCTTGTGCACAGTCGACCAACTTAGCGCCTTGCTTAATGAGGTCGTGACACCCTTTGGAGACGGTGGTGTGAATGGAGCCGGGTATGGCAAACACCTCTTTGCCCAAGTCCAAGGCTTGCTTGGCAGTAATCAAAGAACCAGAACGCGCTGCGGCCTCTACCACCAGGCAGCCCTGAGACAAGCCAGCGATCAACCGATTGCGTTGTGGGAAATTGGAGGTAAGGGGCGGCGTGTTCAATGGGTATTCGCTGATCAACAAGCCATGCGCCGCAATCTCTAAGGCCAAGGCATGATTTTGATGCGGATAAACGCGGTCTAAACCCGTTCCTACCACTGCCACCGTGTGCAAGGGATGGTGTGGGCTGCCACCTTTCAAAGCGCCTTGGTGCGCTGCTGTGTCTACCCCCAAGGCCAAGCCAGAAACCACCGTGAGACCCGCTTGTGCCAGATGGACAGCAAAGTCGTGTGCATTCAATCGGCCTTGTGGCGTGGGATTTCGGCTGCCCACCACAGCCATTGCACGTGGCGCTTGGTGGACGGGTGGGCTGAGCAGGCGCAGGTGCTGAGCTTGACCCAATACGTACAACAGGCAAGGCGGGTCGGGTGTGAGCATGAGACTGCTTGGATAGTCGCTATCGGCCAAGGTGAGAAGTCGCTTGTAAGCGACCTTGCCCGTGCCGAGATCAGCCGGTGTCTGGAGCCACTCCCAAGTGGTCTCTAATGCGTCTTCTAAGCCAAGGGGAATGAGTCGAAGTTGCTGGACAATGGCGCTGCTTACAATTGTTTGCAGTTCGGAGGCGGGTTGTTCAAAGACGACCTCTGGTAAGCCAAACTTCAAAAGCAATGCGCGCGCTGTGATATTGCCGACACCAGGCGTGAGGCTCAAACGCAGCCAAGCTTTTAGACTTTCTCTAGACGAAACCATTTTTTTCCTAAGCAGTGCCCCGCAGATTGGGGGAGGCCGATTTTGGGTACGATCCGTCACTTGCACAAGGCTTCTTCAAATTGGCGAAAATAGAGGTATTGCTAAATAAATCACCATGGCACTTTTAAACATTCTTTGCTACCCAGACTCCCGCCTGCACAAGGTGGCAACGCCCGTCACGACGTTCGACGAAAAGCTTCGCAAGCTTGTGGCGGACATGCTCGAGACCATGTACGAGGCCCAAGGCGTCGGCTTGGCGGCAACGCAAGTCGATGTGCACCAGCGCTTGGTGGTGTTGGACACGTCTGAAGAGCGCAACCAGGCCACGGTGTTGGTCAATCCAGAAATCACTTGGTACAGTGAAGAGCGCGTCAAGGGAGAAGAGGGTTGCTTGTCTGTGCCTGGCATTTACGATGGGGTCGAGCGTGCTGTGGCTGTCAAGGTCAAAGCGGCCGATGAACATGGCCAAGTTCGCGAGCTTGAAGCGGAAGGTTTGATGGCTGTTTGCGTGCAACACGAGATGGACCATTTGATGGGCAAGGTTTTTGTGGAGTACTTGTCGCCACTCAAGCGCAATCGCATCAAGACCAAAATGCTCAAAGCCCAAAAAGAAGACGCTTAAATCTACAGTGAAAGAATTTCTATGCGCGTGATGTTTGCGGGCACGCCCGAATTTGCTCGCAGCGCATTGACCGCACTGCATGCGGCAGGGCACGACATCGTGGGGGTTTTGACACAGCCCGACAGGCCTGCGGGTCGGGGCATGAAGCTTCAAGCTTCTGCCGTGAAGCAATTTGCATTGTCAAAAGGACTGACAGTTGTTCAGCCTCACAGTCTCAAATTGGATGGCAAGTATCCCGATGAAGCCCAAGCGGCCCAAGCCTTCATTTCAAATGCGCAAGCCGATGTCATGGTGGTTGCGGCTTATGGCTTGATCTTGCCGCAGTGGGTCCTTGATGCGCCGCGCTATGGCTGTCTGAATATTCACGCCTCACTGCTGCCCAGATGGCGAGGTGCTGCGCCCATTCACCGCGCCATAGAAGCCGGCGATGCTCAAACTGGTGTGACCATCATGCAAATGGATGCGGGACTGGACACGGGTGACATGTTGCTTGAAGAAAGTTGCCCTATCAGCCCCCAAGACACCACGGCCAGTTTGCATGACACCTTGGCTGAGATGGGTGCGCGAATGATTGTGACAGCGCTCTCGCAAGTGGGCCACTTCAAACCTGTGAAGCAGCCGCTTGAGGGCGTGACTTACGCGCACAAAATTGAAAAAGCAGAAGCCGCCATCGATTGGAAACAATCGGCGCAAGTGTTGGCTCAACGCGTGCGTGCATTTGACCCATTTCCTGGAATGACATTGCAATGGGGCGACGAAGTGATCAAGGTTTGGCAAGCGCATGCAGAGCCCTTGCTGCTTGAAACTTCTCACCACAAAGTGCCTGGAACTTTACTCAGCGTGCAACAAGAAGGCCTGAGAGTGGCTTGCGCTGAAGGTGTTTTATGCCTCACGCAATTGCAAAAGGCGGGCGGCAAACGCCAATCAGCAACAGACGTTGTGCGCAGCTTCAAAGCGCAGGTGGGCGATGTTTTTCAAAGCTGAAAACTACCGCCATCCCGCCTTCATGGAGGCTGTGCGTGACGTGGCACCGCAAGCACCAGGTCTTGCTGCGTGGGGCTTAATGACCGGCGTGGCCATGGTGAATTCTGGCTTGAGTGTGTTTGAGTCAATTGCTATGACGCTGTTTGTGTATGCGGGCAGTTCGCAATTGGCGGCCTTGCCTTTGATCGCTGCGGGTGCGCCTGCCTGGGTGATTGTGGCCACAGGCTTTTGCGTGAACTTGCGTTTCATGGTTTTCAGTTTGCATCTGCGTCAATACCTCATGCATTTGCCGCGCCTTGAAAGGATGGTGCACGGCTATCTCACGGCCGATATCAGTTATGTGTTGTTCACACGGCGATTTGCAAATCCTAGCGAAGACCCTGCAGATCAATTGGCACAAGCAGCATCTCTTGCAGGTAACACTTGCATGATGTGGGTGAGTTGGATTGCGGCCAGTTTTGCTGGTATTTTTTTGGCCAACATCATTCCTACTTCTTGGGGCTTAGGCTTTGCGGGCACCTTGTGTTTGGTGGGTATCTTGTGCTCCTTGGCCAGCACGCGCATGCGAATTTTTGCGGCAGGTGTGGCCGCTGTCACAGCCATGGCTGCTTACAACTTGCCCTTGAAATTCAACATCATCATGGCAATTGGAGTGGCTGTTGTCTTGAGCATGAGTTTGGAGCGTTTTCTAAAAATGCGTGAAGGACAAGGCGCATGAGTTTTTTTGAAGGCACCGATTTGTGGACTTTGGCCGTGATCGCGGGGTTGACGGGCGTCACCATTGTCACGCGCAGTTTCTTTTTCTTTTCAAGCGAAGAATGGGCCTTGCCCGACTGGGCGCAACGCGGCTTGCAATATGCGCCTATTGCAGCCATGGCCGCCGTGGTCGTACCTGAAATCTTGCTGCAGCAGGGACAGTTTTTGCAAACTTGGATGGATGCGAGATGGATGGGCGCTGCTGTGGGTGCAGCCGTTTACTTTTGGCGCCGCGATGTGTTGCTGACCATTGTGGCGGGCATGTTGGCCTACTTGCCATTGCATTTGCTGTTGGGTTGGTAAGTGAGCGCACAACAGGTAAGTTTCCGCAAGTTTGCAGGTCTAAAATTCTGCTTGTTTCCAAAAAGCCGCTCTGTGCTTTTGGATCTTCCTCGTCATTCAAGAGAGCTTTCATGAACGTCATTCGTTTTTCAGATTTGTGCCAACAAGGCAAAGTCAAAGGCCAGCGAGTTTTCATTCGCGCCGATTTGAATGTGCCGCAAAACGATGCCGGCGACATCACAGAAGACACGCGCATTCGCGCCTCTGTGCCCTGCATTCAAATGGCCCTCGATGCCGGTGCTGCCGTCATGGTGACGAGCCACTTGGGCCGACCCACAGAAGGCGAATTCAAGCCAGAAGATTCCTTGGCTCCGGTGGCCAAACGATTGACAGAATTGCTAGGCCGTGAGGTGTCTTTGAAGGCCAATTGGGTTGAAGGCGTTGAAGTGGCCGCAGGCCAAGTGGTCTTGCTTGAAAACTGCCGAGTGAACAAGGGTGAGAAAAAGAACAGCCCAGAACTGGCTCAAAAAATGGCGGCACTGTGCGACATTTTTGTGAACGATGCCTTTGGTACCGCGCACCGCGCAGAAGGCACCACCTATGGCATTGCCGAGTACGCCAAAGTGGCGTGCGCAGGTCCTTTGTTGGCTGCAGAAATTGACGCCATCACCAAAGCACTGGCGCTTCCTGCGCGACCCTTGGCCGCCATTGTGGGCGGCAGCAAAGTGTCCACCAAACTGACCATTTTGAAGAGCTTGGCCGACAAAGTGGATCAACTCATTGTGGGCGGCGGCATTGCCAATACCTTCATGTTGGCGGCGGGCTTGAACATTGGCAAAAGCTTGGCAGAGCATGACTTGCTGGCAGAAGCCAAAGCGGTGATCGACCTCATGAAAGCACGCGGCGCAGAAGTGCCCATTCCCACCGATGTGGTCACCGCCAAAACTTTTTCAGCAGAGGCTGTGGCCATTGTGAAGAAAGCCACGGACGTAGCCGACGACGACTTGATTTTGGACATTGGCCCAGAGACCGCAGCCAGACTGGCCATTCAATTGAAAGCGGCCGGCACCATTGTGTGGAACGGGCCTGTGGGCGTGTTTGAATTTGCTTCGTTTGAAAATGGCACGCGCGTGATTGCACACGCCATTGCCGAATCCAAAGCCTTCAGCATTGCCGGTGGT
>JAJTDK010000114.1 GCA_021300495.1 Limnohabitans sp.
GCAAGGTAAAAAATCGATGTGCGCAGTGATGCAGCAAACACTGGTGCCAGTGCCTCAAACCTATTGATTGAATTTGGAGAAATACAGCATGAACATGCCAGGCCTTAATTTTCAACTCGGTGAAGACATCGACGCATTGCGCGATGCAGTGCGCGATTTTGCGCAAGCAGAAATTGCACCCCGCGCTGCAGAAATTGACCGCACCGATCAGTTTCCCATGGACTTGTGGCGCAAGATGGGCGAAATCGGCGTGTTGGGCATCACGGTGCCTGAGGCGTATGGCGGCGCCAATATGGGCTACTTGGCACACATGATTGCCATGGAAGAAATTTCTCGCGCATCGGCCAGCGTCGGCTTGTCGTATGGTGCGCACAGCAATTTGTGTGTCAACCAACTCAAGCGCAATGGCACTGAGGCGCAAAAACAAAAGTACCTGCCCAAGCTGATCAGCGGCGAACATGTAGGCGCCTTGGCCATGAGTGAGCCAGGTGCAGGCTCAGATGTGATTAGCATGAAACTGAAAGCCGAAGACAAAGGTGGCTACTACGTTTTGAATGGCAACAAAATGTGGATCACCAACGGCCCCGATGCCGACACCTTGGTGGTGTACGCCAAAACAGAGCCCGAGTTGGGCGCACGCGGCGTCACTGCATTCTTGATAGAAAAAAACATGAAGGGCTTCTCGGTGGCGCAGAAGCTTGACAAGCTCGGCATGCGCGGCAGCCACACGGGCGAGTTGGTGTTTCACAATGTTGAAGTGCCAGCAGAAAATATTTTGGGCGGCCTGAACATGGGCGCCAAAGTGCTCATGAGCGGCTTGGACTACGAGCGTGCTGTGTTGGCGGCTGGTCCGTTGGGCATCATGCAATCGGTCATGGACAACGTCATTCCCTACATTCACGACCGCAAGCAGTTTGGCCAAAGCATTGGTGAGTTTCAACTCATTCAGGGCAAAGTGGCCGACATGTACACCGTGCTTCAAGCAGGCCGTGCATTTTGCTACACCGTTGGAAAAAACCTAGACATGCTGGGCACCGACCACGTGCGCCAAGTGCGCAAAGACTGCGCCAGTGTCATTTTGTGGTGCGCTGAAAAAGCCACCTGGATGGCGGGCGAGGGCGTGCAGATTTTTGGTGGCAATGGCTACATCAACGACTATCCCTTGGGCCGCTTGTGGCGCGATGCCAAGTTGTATGAAATTGGTGCCGGTACCAGCGAAATCAGGCGCATGCTGATTGGCCGCGAATTGTTTGCAGAAACTTGTTAAAGCAGGCTGAACGTTTGCCTAGTTGATCCATATTTTCCAAGGTTTTTAATCATTGACACAATGCCCTCATGACTCAAAAACACTTATCTCATCTCTTTGACAACAACCGAGCATGGGCCAAGCGCATGGAGCTTGAGCAGCCTGGCTTCTTCAATCATTTGGCGCAACAGCAGTCGCCTAAATATTTATGGATCGGTTGCTCAGACAGCCGCGTGCCAGCCAACCAAATTACAGGTTTGGAGCCTGGCGAAGTGTTTGTGCACCGCAATGTGGCCAACGTGGTGGTGCACTCCGATTTGAATGCGCTGTCGGTTATTCAATATGCAGTCGACGCGCTCAAAGTAGAGCACATCATGGTGGTGGGCCACTACGGTTGCGGTGGCGTGATAGCAGCCACGCGCGGCACCCGCATTGGCTTGGCGGACAACTGGTTGCGCCATGTTCAAGATGTCAGGTTGCGCCATCGCCAGCGCTTGAACCACTTGCCTCAGCAACAATTGGAAGATGCCATGTGCGAGATGAATGTCATTGAGCAAGTAGGCAATGTGGCTTTGTCCAACGTCATGCAAGACGCGTGGAGCCGCGGTCAAAAAGTGGCAGTGCATGGTTGGGTGTATGGCCTGAACGATGGACTGGTCAAAGACTTGGAGGTCACCATGACCGGATCGCACGAGGTGGTCGATGTGTTTCGACACGCCTTCAAGCGTTACCCGCGTGGTGAATAAATTCGCAATCATTTTTCAAAAATTCAGGAGTATTTCAAATGACCACATCGCATGACCCCGTTGTCATCGTCAGTGCAGCCCGCACACCCATGGGCAGTTTTCAGGGTGACTTTGCTTCATTGGCTGCGCACGACTTGGGCGGTGCCGCCATCAAAGCCGCGGTAGAACGAGCCGCCGCAGGTTCCAAATTCAGCGCAGAGTTGGTCACCGAAGTTTTGTTTGGCAACTGCCTCATGGCGGGCCAAGGCCAAGCGCCTGCGCGTCAAGCGGGTTTCAAAGGCGGCTTGCCCAAGAGCGCTGGCGCGGTCACGATGTCCAAGATGTGTGGCTCTGGCATGCGCGCGGCCATGTTCGCGCACGACATGTTGTTGGCAGGCTCACACGATGTGTTGGTAGCCGGCGGCATGGAAAGCATGACCAACGCGCCTTACCTCATGCTCAAAGGCCGCGGCGGCTATCGCATGGGCCACGACAAAATATACGACCACATGATGCTCGATGGTTTGGAAGACGCCTACGAGCCAGGCCGCTCTATGGGCACCTTTGGCGAAGATTGCGCTGCCAAGTACAGCTTCACACGCGCAGAGCAAGATGCTTTTGCCATTGCCAGTGTAGAGCGTGCTAAAGCAGCTACTGCATCGGGCGCTTTTCAAGCAGAGATCACACCCGTCACGGTTAAAACACGTGCAGGTGAAACAGTGGTGTCGGTGGACGAAGGTCCAGGCAAAGTGAAGCTAGACAAAGTCACATCACTGAAGCCCGCGTTTAAAAAAGACGGCACCATCACGGCGGCTTCCAGTTCTTCCATCAACGACGGCGCTGCCGCTTTGGTCATGATGCGTCAAAGCACTGCCGACAAATTGGGTTGCAAACCTTTGGCCCGCATTGTGAGCCATGCCACCCATGCGCAAGAACCCGAATGGTTTGCCACTGCACCCGTGGGTGCCACGCAAAAAGCATTGGCCAAAGCCGGATGGCAAGTGAGCGATGTAGATTTGTGGGAAGTGAACGAAGCTTTTGCTGTGGTGCCCATGGCGCTCATGAAAGAACTCAATGTGTCGCATGACAAAGTCAATGTGAACGGCGGCGCGTGTGCCTTAGGTCACCCCATTGGCGCATCTGGCGCACGCATCATGGTCACGCTCATTCATGCGCTCAAAGCACGTGGGTTGAAAAAAGGTTTGGCCACCTTGTGCATTGGCGGCGGTGAAGGCACCGCTGTGGCCCTCGAAATCATTTAAGAGAAACCCATGCTGCTATCAACCGACCAAGAAATGGTACGCGACGCGGTTCGCGCTTTTGCCAAAGAAGAACTCTGGCCCAATGCAGCTGCATGGGACAAGTCCCATGAGTTTCCCAAAGCGGCTCACAAAGGTTTGGCGGCATTGGGCGCTTATGGCATTTGCGTGCCTGAGTCTTTGGGCGGTGCCAACTTAGATTACCTCACGCTGGGCTTGGTGCTTGAAGAAATTGCGGCAGGCGATGGCGGTGTGAGCACCACCATCAGCGTCACCAATTGCCCCGTCAACGCCATCTTGATGCGCTACGGTAACGACGCACAGCAAAAGAAATGGCTCACGCGTTTGGCGCAAGGCGAATTGTTGGGCTTGTTTTGTTTGACAGAGCCGCATGTGGGCTCGGATGCATCGGCCATCAGAACCACGGCCACGCGCAAAGGCGATGCCTACGTTCTCAATGGTGTGAAACAGTTCATCACCAGTGGCAAATATGGCGATGTGGCCATTGTGTTGGCTGTGACCGACAAAGGTGCCGGCAAAAAAGGCATGAGTGCATTCATCGTGCCTACCAGCACGCCAGGCTATGTAGTGGCACGCTTGGAGGACAAGATTGGGCAGCACTCTAGCGACACTGCGCAAATTAATTTTGAAAATTGCGAAGTGCCTGTTGAGAATTTAATCGGCCAAGAAGGCGAAGGCTACAAAATTGCTTTGTCGGCCCTAGAAGGCGGCCGCATTGGCATTGCTGCACAAAGCATTGGCATGGCGCGCAGTGCGTTGGAAGTGGCCATTGACTACGCCAAGCAGCGCGAAAGTTTTGGCACGGCCATCATCAACCACCAAGCAGTAGGCTTTCGCTTGGCCGAGTGCGCCACACAATTAGAAGCGGCGCGCCAATTGATGTGGCACGCGGCTACTTTGCGTGATGCTGGCTTGCCTTGTTTGAAAGAAGCCGCCATGGCCAAGTTGTTTGCCAGCGAAACTGCAGAGAAAGTTTGCAGTGCGGCCATTCAAACCTTGGGTGGCTATGGTGTGGTCAGCGATTTTCCGGTGGAAAGAATTTACCGCGATGTGCGTGTGTGCCAAATTTACGAAGGCACCAGTGATGTTCAAAAAATCATCATTCAAAGGGCCTTGGCTTGAACTTGCCTTTGCCAATAACTTCGGCTTTCGTCCCCGGTTCGGCCTCGGCCTCGGCCTTGAGCGTCGCATTGCCTAAGCTGTGCCCTTGCGGTGGCGCACCCGCAGCCATCAAGCGCAAAGGTGCTGAAGCGACCTTCGCTGATTGCTGCGGCAGGTACATTGAGCAAGGTCAACTGCCGCCAGATGCATTACATCTGATGCGCTCGCGCTACACCGCTTTCGTTTTAGAAAATGAAGCCTACCTGTTGCACACATGGGAAAAGACCAATCGGCCAGGCAAGCTTGAATTTGATGTGGGTGCTAAGTGGCTTGGTTTGGACATCAAAGACTTTGTGCCAACAGGTTTGCAAGAAGGTCAAGAAACTGCTGAGGTGGAATTTGTAGCGCGCGTGCGAGTGGCCGGCAAGGCCACTCG
>JAJTDK010000115.1 GCA_021300495.1 Limnohabitans sp.
GGCTTGGCTGTTCGAGCATCGTATGTTCAGGTCTTTGAAAACGCTTTTTACAAACGTCAAGGCGAAGTGCGCTTTGCCAGAACCCTGACTTTGCCTGCCAACCGCGGCCGCATTTTGGACCGCAATGGTTTGATCTTGGCTTCCAGTGTGCCCGCACCCAGTGTGTGGGCCAACCCAGAAGAGATTGACAGATCGCCTGAAGGCTTGCGTCAGTTAGGCAAGTTGCTTGAAATGTCGCCCACAGAGTTGGCGAAGAAATTAGAGAACGAAGACAAAACTTTTGTGTGGCTTCGCCGGCAAATGGACGAGCCTGTGGTGAAGCAAGTTTTGGCTTTGAACATCAAGGGCATCTACACCATCAAAGAATACAAACGTTTGTATCCCGAGGGTGAATCGGCAGCGCACATTGTTGGTTTCACCAACGTGGAAGACAAAGGCCAAGAAGGCATCGAGTTGATTTTCCAAGACCAACTCGCTGGCAAACCTGGTGCAAGACGCGTCATCAAAGATCGCTTGGGGCGTGTGGTGGAAGATGTAGGACAAATGACCCCCCCTGTTGATGGCGAAGATTTGCAATTGAGCATTGACAGCAAGGTGCAGTTCTTTGCTTATCAAAAACTGCGTGAAGCGGTTTTAGAAAACAAAGCCAAAGCAGGCAGTGTGGTGGTGCTAGATGCGCAAACAGGAGAAATTTTGGCGTTGGCCAACTATCCTAGTTATTCACCCGACAAGCGTGTCAATTTGAGTGGCGAGCAATTGCGCAATCGCGCACTCACCGACAGTTTTGAGCCTGGTTCTACCATGAAGCCTTTTGCCATTGCAGTTGCATTGGAAAAAGGCATCATCAAGCCTGAAACCATCATTCAAACGGCGCCGGGCAGCATCAACATCACGGGCTCCACAATCACCGATTCGCACCCTTATGGCGCGCTCACTGTGAATGAGGTGATTCAAAAATCGAGCAACGTGGGTACAGTGAAAATTGCCATGCAATTGCAGCCCCGTGAAATGTGGGAAATGTTCACAGCGGTGGGTTTAGGTCAGAAGCCGCAATTGCCTTTCCCTGGTGTTGTCAGCGGTCGCTTGCGAGCTGCCAAAACCTGGCGCCCCATTGAGCAAGCCACCATGAGCTATGGCTATGGCGTGTCGACCAGTTTGTTCCAAATGGCTCGCGCGTACACCATCTTTGCCAGTGACGGAAAGTCATTGCCTGCAACCTTGATCAAGAATGGCCAAATTCCAGCAGGTGTGCCAGTCATCAGTCCACAAAATGCGCAAGCCATGCGCCACATGTTGAATTTGGCAGCAGGCCCTGGCGGCACAGCGCAGAAAGCGCAAACCATGGGCTACTCCGTGGGCGGCAAAACTGGCACGGCCCACAAGCAAGAGGGTAAAGGTTACGCTGGCAAAAAATACCGCGGCGTGTTTGTGGGCATGGCGCCCATTGAAAAACCACGCATTGTGGTAGCCGTCATGATTGATGAACCCTCTAACGGCCGTTATTACGGCGGAGATGTGGCTGCGCCCGTTTTCAGTCAAACCGTGCAGCAAAGTTTGCGCTTGATGGGTGTGCAACCCGATATGAGTGTCAAGCCACAAATTGTGGCCAACGCGGTGGAGGAGTCGTTCTGATGCAAACCCTGCACAGCCCAACTCAAGCCGCAGAATGGTTGCGCCAACACGTCACTGGCGTTTTGTGCACCGACAGTCGCGCCATTCAAAAAGGCGATGGCTTCATTGCTTGGCCAGGCCTGGCCACCGACGGTCGTGCTTATGTCGCATCGGCATTTGAGCAAGGTGCTACAGCTTGTTTGGTAGAGGCAGAAGACTGCTTGCAATGGCAATCGGCCTGGCAAGCTGTGTCAAACAAAGTACCCACTCAAGTGGCGGCCTATACAGGTTTGAAAGCAGATACAGGCTGGATTGCAGACGCTTATTACGAGCAACCCAGCCAAGCACTGAAGGTGTTGGCGGTGACCGGTACCAACGGCAAAACGTCTGCGACTTGGTGGTTGGCTCAGGCACTCAATGCCATGAAGCTCAGTGCTGAAGGTGAAGCATTAGCGCCCCGTTGTGCCATCGTGGGCACGCTGGGTGTGGGGCAGCCACCCAATTTAATGTCGACGGGCATGACCACGCCAGACCCTGTTTTATTGCAAGCGCAGTTTAGAAAGTTTGTGGCTGCAGGCATCTCCCACTGTGCCATTGAAGCCAGCTCCATTGGGCTTGCCGAACAGCGTTTGGCCGGCACGCACATTCAATTGGCCATGTTGACCAATTTCACACAAGATCATTTGGACTATCACGGCTCAATGTCGGCTTATTGGCAAGCCAAGCAGACACTCTTTGCGTGGCCCGAACTTGAGATAGCGGTCATCAACGTCGATGATGTTCAAGGTGCAAAGTTAGCAGCTGATCTGTCGCAAAGAGCTTTGACTGATACCAGCGCTCAAGCCTTGGACCTTTGGACTTGCTCTAGTCAAGGTCAAGCTGCTCGATTGCAAGCACGTCATTTGACAAGGAACTTAACGGGTTTGGCCTTCGATGTGGTCGAAGGTCAAGAAAGTGTCCACCTTCAAACTTCATTGATGGGGGATTACAACGTTGACAATATGCTCGGTGTCATCGCTGCCTTGCGCGCCTTGAAATACGACTTGGTTCAAATCGTTCAAATTTGTGCGCAACTCAAAGCGGTTCCAGGCCGTATGGAAAAAGTCGCTGGCGTCGAGGGGCTCGAGTTGCCTTTGACGGTGGTGGACTATGCGCACACCCCCGATGCCGTGACACAAACCTTGCTAGCCCTGAAGCCGCTGGCGGACGCTTTGGGCTCGCAACTTTGGTGTGTCTTGGGATGTGGTGGCGATCGAGATGCCAGCAAGCGCCCCTTGATGGCTGCGGCGGCTGAATCTGTGGCCCACCATTTGGTGCTAACCAGTGACAACCCGCGCAGTGAATTGCCTGCCCAAATTGTGCAGGACATGCGCCAAGGTTTACAAGCACCCGACAAAGCACATCAAGAACTTGACCGTGCCAAAGCTATTTTTCAAACGATCCTGCAAGCAGGACAGCATGATGTGATTTTGATCGCAGGCAAAGGCCATGAGGACACCCAAGAAATTGCAGGGGTCAAGTACCCCTTCGACGATCGCTTGCACGCGCATGACGCATTGGTCAAACGTGCCAATGGGGTGAAGCAGATGGGATCTCAGCCATGAACATGACGCTGACGCAGCTTCAAACATGGTTGCCGCAAGCTGCGGATGTTTCGGGCACCTCGGCCGCGGCGCTTTCAAGCCACACCGTGATCAAAGCTGTGCGCACAGACAGCCGCAGTGTGGTCGCAGGTGATTTGTTTATTGCCCTTAAGGGTGAAACATTTGATGGCACAGCTTTCTTGGCGCAAGCTCAAGTGCAGGGCGCTGTAGCCGTTTTGTTTGAAGCGCAAGACCCGCTCAAAGGTGAGCACCTTCAATACCTGAGAGACGTTTCAGTACCTGCCTACTGCGTGCCAAATGCGCGCGCCGCATTGGGAGACTTGGCCACGCAATGGCGACGTCAATTTGATTTACAGCTGATTGGTGTCACAGGCAGCAATGGCAAAACCACTGTCACGCAAATGATTGCTTCAGTGTTAAAGGCAGATACTTCATGCCCGTCCTTGTCGACACAAGGCAACTTGAACAATGAAATTGGTGTGCCACTGACTTTGTTCAATTTGCGCCCAGAGCATCGCCGTGCAGTGGTGGAGTTGGGCATGAATCATCCGGGTGAGATTGAAATATTGACCCGCTACGCGCAACCTACCATTGGTTTGGTGAACAACGCCCAACGTGAGCACCAAGAATTCATGGCCACGGTAGAAGCTGTGGCCCTCGAAAATGGTGAAGTGATTCGACACTTGCCTGCCAATGGCATCGCGGTATTTCCTGCGCAAGATACGTACACCGAAGTTTGGAAGAAGTTGGCAGGCGCTCGTCGGGTTCTCACGTTTGGCTTCACACAAGGTGATGTTCAGGCGCACGACATTGCCTGGGTCAATGGTGCTTGGTCGTTTCAATTGACAACAGCCCATACAGCTTTGGCTTGTCGTTTGAACATTGCAGGTCGACACAATATTTTGAATGCTTTGGCGGCTACAGCCTGTGCATTGGCTGCTGGCATGAGTCTGGTTGCCATCGTGAAAGGGCTTGAGAATTTTGAGCCTGTCAAAGGACGTTCCAAATCTTCCGAGTGGCAAATTGAGAACCACACCTTCACGATGGTGGACGACACCTACAACGCCAACCCCGACTCCGTTCGGGCCGCCATTGATGTTTTGGCTGAGTTGCCTGCACCGCGTTTATTGGTTTTGGGAGACATGGGTGAAGTGGGTCAACAAGGTCCTGAGTTTCACCAAGAGGTGGGTGCCTTCGCCAAAGCTTCGGGCATTGAGGCCTTGTTCACTTTGGGCGATTTATGCGTGCACAGCAGTCAAGCTTTTGAAGGTGCAAATCACTTCTCAGACATGGACAACTTGCAACATGCTGTGTTGGCTCAGATATCGACCTACAACAGTGTGCTGGTCAAAGGATCGCGGTTTATGAAAATGGAACGCGTCGTAGATGCCTTGCGACACAGGTTTGAGCAAGCTCAGGCCTCAGAAAGAGAGTCAATCCATGCTGCTTAACTTGGCGCAATGGTTGCAAAGCTTATCCCCTGACTGGGG
>JAJTDK010000116.1 GCA_021300495.1 Limnohabitans sp.
CGCCACCGTCACCGCCGTAACCGCCGCCACCACCGCCACCGCCGTAACCGCCGCCGCCACCGCCACCGCCGTAACCGCCGCCGCCTTCACGACGACCGCCGCCACCACCAAAGCCACCACCACCGGAACGGGGGGGACGCTCTTCCATGGGACGTGCTTCGTTAACAACAACACTGCGACCGCCCAAAGGCTGACCGTTCATGCCGCTGATTGCAGATTGAGCTTCTTCATCAGAACCCATTTCCACAAAGCCGAAGCCTTTTGAGCGACCTGTGTCGCGTTCCATCATGACTTTAGCGCTGGTTACTGAACCGAACTGGCCGAAGGCCTGCTCTAAATCGCCGTCACGAACCGAGTACGGCAGATTGCCGACGTATAGTTTTTTGCCCATTGAAAGGGACTCCTCTAAACACAAAAACAAAAGCGATGGAGCCCCAAAAACGCATCAACAAACCTAAAAACCTCGGAAGGAAGCGAAACTGACACCTGTACACCGCGAACAAAGCACACGTCCAAAGACGTAAGCTGACCCATTATGGGCCACAAAACAAAGCGTTTGGCAAGTAAATTCTCTGAAAGGCCTTTAAATACTTGGGATTAGACGTGTTTTTCATGAATTACCAGCTTGCTTCGCGCTCTGGCGTGGCGCTGATTTTATGGACCGTCAGGTCAGCGCCCTCATATTCTTCTTCTGGCGTCATTTTGAGACCCATGGTTATTTTCAAAATGCCATAAATCAAAATACCCCCAATCAAGGCCCAAGCCACGCCCAAAGCGGTGCCAATGAGTTGAGCCTGAAAACTCACGCCACCCAAACCGCCCAATGATTGCAGGCCAAAAATGCCAGCAGCAATGCCGCCCCAAGCGCCGCAAACACCGTGCAAGGGCCAAACACCCAAAACATCGTCAATCCGCCATTTGTTTTGTGTCAGCGTGAACATCACCACAAACAAGGCACCTGCCACTGCGCCAACCGCCAAGGCGCCGAAGGGATGCATCAGATCAGAACCTGCGCACACAGCAACCAGCCCAGCCAAGGGCCCGTTGTGCACAAAGCCAGGATCATTCCTGCCCAAAATCAAGGCGGCCAATGTGCCACCGACCATGGCCATCAACGAATTCACTGCCACCAAACCAGAAATTTTGTCGAGTGTTTGAGCACTCATCACGTTAAAGCCAAACCAACCCACAATCAAAATCCAAGCGCCTAAGGCCAAAAAAGGAATGTTGGAAGGTGGGTGCGCAGACACTGCGCCATCTTTTTTGTAACGGTTGTAGCGCGCACCTAACAAGATCACCGCAGGCAGTGCGATCCAACCACCCATGGCATGAACCACCACAGAACCCGCAAAATCGTGAAATTCCTCGCCAGTGGTCGCCTTGATCCAAGCCTGCACACCAAAGTGTTGGTTCCATGCGATGCCCTCAAAGAACGGGTACACAAAACCCACAATGCACGCGGTGGCGATGAGTTGAGGCCAGAACTTAGCACGCTCGGCAATACCGCCAGATACGATGGCAGGAATGGCTGCAGCAAAGGTCAATAGGAAGAAAAATTTGACCAAATCGTAGCCATTTTTGGCAGCCAATTGTTCCGCGCCAACAAAGAAGTTGGTGCCGTATGCAACGCTGTAACCCACAACAAAATAAACCACTGTTGAGACAGAAAAGTCGACCAAGATTTTGACCAAGGCATTGACTTGGTTTTTCTTGCGAACTGTGCCCAATTCCAAGAAGGCAAATCCTGCGTGCATGGCCAGCACCATGATGCCGCCCAACAAAATAAAGAGCGCATCCGCGCCCTGTTTTAGTGCTTCCATATCGATCTCAACTTATTTTTGAATTAATTTGGTGCGCAAATACCTTGTTTGTGAAACGCGCACCAAAATCAAGCAAAAAACGCGCCAATTTTGGTCTTGCGCGGTCGATATGATGGGTCCATGGAAGCATTTCTCGTCTCTACTGGTATCGTAGCCCTGGCTGAAATAGGCGACAAAACACAACTTTTGTCCTTGGTTTTAGCGGCTCGCTTTCGAAAGCCCTGGCCCATTGTCTGGGGCATTTTGGTCGCCACCTTGGCCAACCACGGTTTGGCGGGTGCGTTGGGCAGTTGGGTCACCACGCAGCTGGGGCCAGAAGCTTTGCGCTGGGTTTTGGGCGGCTCATTTTTGGCCATGGCAGTTTGGATTTTGGTGCCCGACAAACTGGACGAGGGCGATACAGACGCGTCGCCACGTTTCGGTATTTTTGCCACAACGGTTGTTGCCTTTTTCATTGCCGAGATGGGCGACAAAACTCAAGTGGCCACCGTCATGTTGGCCGCCCAATTCAACAGCTGGTTTTGGGTGGTGGCTGGCACCACCTTGGGCATGATGCTGGCCAATGCGCCTGTGGTTTGGTTGGGTGACGCCCTGACTAGCAGAGTTTCACTCAAGTGGGTACACAGAATATCAGCGGTGGTTTTTGCCGTGCTTGGCGGCTTGGCCTTGTGGGGTGGCCCTGCAAACATTGAAAAAAACGAGGCGCCTGTTGAAGTACCCCAAAAAGCCATCGCCAATGACAACGCGCCGGCCAAGCTTTAATGCACCGATAATTCGCTGAACCGTTTTTTTGGGTTAACCCCTTCATGCCATTGATCGCAACGCCTCAGTCGATGTTTTTTGAAGCGCCACTTGCTTTGCAAAGTGGCGCCTCTATCCGCGCCTATCACTTGGCCTTCGAGACTTACGGTACGCTCAACGCCGACAAATCGAATGCGGTGCTCATTTGCCATGCGCTGAATGCGTCACACCATGTCGCGGGCGTCTACGAAGGCCAAGACAAAAGTGAAGGTTGGTGGGACAACATGATTGGCCCTGGAAAATCTGTCGATACAAACCGTTTCTTTGTCATTGGCGTGAACAATCTGGGCTCCTGCTTTGGCTCTACCGGCCCTATGCATGCGCACCCTGATACGGGTGATATTTATGGTGCTGATTTTCCAGTCGTGACCGTAGAAGATTGGGTCGACGCGCAAGCCAGGCTGCTCGATGCTTTGGGCATCCAAACTCTGGCAGCGGTCATGGGTGGCAGTCTGGGCGGCATGCAAGCTTTGTCCTGGGCCCTGCGCTACCCCGAGCGCGTGGCCCATGCGGTGGTGGTCGCAAGCGCTCCTAACCTCACCGCCGAGAACATCGCTTTCAACGAGGTGGCAAGGCGTGCCATCGTCACTGACCCTGACTTTCATGGCGGCCATTTTTACAAGCACAAGGTGGTGCCCGCGCGAGGTCTTCGCATTGCGCGAATGATTGGCCACATCACTTACTTAAGCGACGATGTGATGAATGAAAAGTTTGGCCGTGAGCTGCGCGATGCCGTCACGCACAACGCCACAGGCTATCGCTATTCCACACAAGACGTCGAGTTTCAAATTGAAAGCTACTTGCGCCATCAAGGCGATAAGTTCAGTGAGTACTTTGATGCCAACACCTACCTTCTAATTACTCGGGCCCTGGATTATTTTGATCCAGCTCGCACACTGGGCGGCACTCTCACCAGCGCTTTGGCCAAAGCCACTTGTAAATTTTTACTGGTCAGCTTCACTACCGACTGGCGCTTCTCACCCAAAAGAAGCCGCGAAATGGTTCGCGCCTTGCTCGACAACAAACGCGATGTGAGCTACGCAGAAATTGATGCGCCACATGGGCATGACGCCTTCTTGCTAAACGACGAGCGCTACCTGAATGTGGTGCGTTCTTACTTTGACAACATGGCTCAGGCCCACCCAGCAAGAGGTGTCAATTGAGCGAGCACGTTAACCTGCAAGCCATTGCGCGTCTGGTGCCTGAAGGCTCGCGCGTCTTGGACTTAGGCTGTGGTGATGGTGCCTTGCTTGATTACTTGCAAAAGCATCGGGCCTGTTCAGGCTACGGCGTTGAGATTGACGACCGGAATATTCAAGCTTGTGTCAAACGCGGCGTCAACGTCATTCAATTGAATTTGGACGAAGGTCTCAACATGTTTGCAGACCAATCCTTTGACGTAGTTTTGCAAATTGACACGCTTCAGCATTTGCGCAATGCCGAAGTCATGTTGCGCGAAACTGTTCGTGTGGGGCGTACAGGCATTTTGGCGTTTCCCAATTTTGCACACTGGCCCAATCGTTTGAGTATTTTGACGGGCCGCATGCCTGTGACCAAACGACTGCCATTCCAGTGGTACGACACGCCCAACATTCGCGTTGGCACTTTCGCTGATTTCGAACAATTGGCATTGCAAAATCAATTGAAAATCATCGACAGTTTTGGCTTGCAAGAAGGCCAAGAAGCCAGGTTCTGGCCTAACTTGATGGCGGGCACCGCCGTCTTCAAATTGCAGCGATAGCTCGCCAACCGCACTCACAGCAGAAAGAGATTCATGTCAAATCCAAGCACCATGCATTTTGTTGACCACGGCACCGGCGGAGGGCCTGAAGTCTTAACGCCCGGCACCTGCGCAACACCCACGCCCAAACAGGGCGAAGTATTGGTCAAGGTGGCATTTGCGGGCGTCAACCGTCCTGATTGCTTGCAACGCAGCGGCCGTTATCCGCCACCTCCTGGCGCGTCCAGCATTGTGGGCTTAGA
>JAJTDK010000117.1 GCA_021300495.1 Limnohabitans sp.
GGCTCTGCTTGTACCTCTGCCAGTCTTGAGCCTAGCTATGTGCTGCGCGCCTTGGGCCGCAGCGACGAATTGGCTCACAGTAGCTTGCGAATGACCATGGGCCGTTGGACCACCGAAGCCGAAATTGACTTCGCCATCGACACCATCAAAGCCAACGTGGCCAAACTGCGCGACCTCAGCCCCTTGTGGGACATGTACAAAGAAGGCATTGACCTTAGCACCATTCAGTGGGCTGCCCACTAACATTGAACCGAAGAATTAAGGAAGTATCACCATGGCTTACAGTGAAAAAGTTGTTGATCATTACGAAAACCCCCGCAACGTGGGCTCCTTTGAAAAGGGCGACGAAGATGTGGGCACCGGCATGGTGGGCGCGCCCGCTTGCGGCGACGTTATGAAATTGCAAATCAAGGTCAACCCCGTTACGGGCGTGATTGAAGACGCACGTTTTAAAACCTACGGTTGTGGCTCTGCCATTGCTTCCAGCTCACTTGTCACCGAGTGGGTTAAAGGCAAAACTTTGGACCAAGCGGCAGCTTTGAAGAACAGCGAAATTGCCGAAGAGTTGGCATTGCCACCTGTCAAAATTCATTGCTCCATCTTGGCCGAAGACGCTATCAAAGCGGCCGTTGAAGATTACAAGAAAAAACACGCAGCGGTCTAACCCTGCAGCTTGCGAGAAACACACATGGCCATCTCTTTAACAGAAGCTGCAGCGCGGCACGTGTCGCGCTACATCACCAAACGCGGCAAAGGCGTGGGTGTGCGTCTGGGCGTTAAAACCACCGGTTGTTCCGGCTTGGCCTACAAACTTGAATACGTCGACGACGTGGCTCCCGAAGACGTGGTCTTTGAAGACCACGGCGTCAAGGTGCTCATCGACCCCAAAAGCTTGGCCTACATCGACGGCACGCAATTGGATTTTGTGCGCGAAGGTTTGAACGAAGGTTTCCGTTTTAACAACCCCAATGAACGCGATCGCTGCGGCTGTGGCGAATCGTTCCGCGTGTGATTTCACTGCAGGCGTCAGACTTTGAGTTGTTTGGCTTGCCCGTAGCTTTTGCATTAGACAGGTCGCAGCTAGACCTTCAATGGAAGTCCTTGCAACGCGAAGCCCACCCCGACCGATTTGCTTCTGAAGGCGCTGCTTCACAACGCGTTGCCATGCAATGGTCGGTGCGCATCAACGAAGCCTACAACCGACTCAAAGACCCCTTAAAACGTGCAGCTTACTTGTGTGAGTTGCATGGTGCCGCAGTGAATGCAGAAAACAATACCAGCATGCCGCCCGCATTTTTAATGCAACAAATGGAATGGCGCGAAGCGCTAGACGATTGCAAAGCGCTTAAAAATTTAGACACTAAAATTACAGCACTCGAAGCATTGCTAGATGAGGTTGATGCATCCCATGCACAAGTATTGGCGCAAGCCGCGCACTTGATGGACGCTGATCACAACTTTTCGGCTGCGGTAGGGCAGGTAAGGGCGCTGATGTTCATTGAAAAATTTGCACAGGAAGTGCAGCATGGGCTTGACGCCTGCACTTAATTTGACCGCACAGACATTGAAGTTTTAAATGGCACTTTTGCAAATTTCCGAACCCGGCCAAGCGCCGGATCCACACCAGCGGCGCATTGCCGTTGGCATCGATTTAGGTACCACGCATTCTTTGGTGGCCTCTGTGCGCAATGGTGTGGCAGAGTGCTTGCCCGACGACAAAGGTCACATTATTTTGCCCTCTGTGGTGCGCTATTTGCCAGGCCAAGGTCGACAGATAGGCCACGAAGCCGTGGCCAATGCTGCCTTAGATCCAGAAAATACATTGGCCTCTGTGAAGCGCTTCATGGGGCGCAGTTTGTCTGACATTGCCCATCCAGAAAAGTTGCCCTACAAGTTTGTGAAGCCCGAAGGTCAAGAGGCTGCTTCTGAAAAAGGCATGCTGTCCATTCAAACGGTTCAGGGTGCTAAATCGCCTGTTGAAGTCAGCGCCGAAATTTTGGCCACGCTGCGCTACAGGGCAGAAGACACCTTCAACGACGATTTGCACGGCGCTGTGATCACAGTGCCTGCGTACTTTGACGATGCGCAAAGACAAGCCACCAAAGATGCTGCGCAGATGGCGGGCATCAATGTGCTGCGCCTCATTAACGAACCTACTGCGGCAGCCATTGCTTATGGGTTAGACAATGCCAGTGAAGGCATTTATGCGGTGTTCGATTTGGGTGGTGGCACCTTTGACATTTCTATTTTGCGTTTAACACGTGGCGTGTTTGAAGTGATGGCCACGGGTGGCGATTCTGCTTTGGGTGGAGATGACTACGACCACGCATTGGCAGATGCAGCCTTGGCGTCGATGGGTCTTGCTGACGTTCAGGCGGGTCTAAGTGCTGAAGACAAAACCCGATTGAAAGCGGCTGCTCGTGCGGCCAAAGAAGCTTTGACCACGTCTTCTGATGTGCCGTTGGTATGGTCGCATGCAGCCCAAAGCCACGAAGTGAAAGTCACCCGTTCGCAATTTAACGAAGCAACTGCTGCGCTTACCGCGCGGTGCATGTCTGCTGTGAAGAAGGCATTGCGCGATGCCAAAATCAAAGCCGACGACATTCAAGGCGTAGTCATGGTGGGTGGTTCAACTCGCATGCCGCAAGTGCAAGAAGCAGTGGCCGCATTCTTTGGCAAACCACCCCTGAACAATTTGAACCCCGACGAAGTGGTTGCCTTAGGCGCCGCCATACAAGCCAATCAATTGGCGGGCAACGACTCAGCCGGCGATTTGCTCTTGCTCGATGTCATACCTTTGTCTCTCGGGATTGAAACCATGGGCGGTTTGGTAGAGCGCATTATTCCGCGCAACCAAACCATTCCCACGGCCATGGCCCAAGACTTCACCACCTACCAAGATGGTCAAACCGCTTTGGCTTTGCATGTGTTGCAAGGTGAGCGCGATTTGGTAGCAGACTGCCGCAGCTTGGCCCGCTTTGAATTGCGCGGCATACCGCCTATGGCTGCAGGTGCTGCGCGCATTCGCGTCACATTTACCGTGGATGCCGATGGCTTGTTAAG
Source organism: Limnohabitans sp. (assembly GCA_021300495.1). GTDB lineage: Bacteria > Pseudomonadota > Gammaproteobacteria > Burkholderiales > Burkholderiaceae_C > Limnohabitans_A. The sequence continues at coordinate 3,064 of JAJTDK010000117.1, forward strand.
CGTAGCTGCCAAAGAGCAAATCAGTGGTGTTGAAGCCAAAATCGATGTGAAGCCGTCTTATGGATTGAGTGACACCCAAATTGCACAAATGCTGCAAGACAGTTTTAGCACTGCCGAGGTGGACATGAAGGCGAGGGCGTTGGTTGAAGCCAGGGTAGATGGCGACCGCATGTTGCTGGCTACACAAAGTGCTTTGAATGCCGATGGACAATTGCTAAGCGCAGAAGACCGCGCTCAAATAGATTCGCTCATGTTGGCATTGCGCCATACTGTAGACACCTCACAAGAAGCTCAGGCGGTAGAAGATGCCACCCAAGCCTTGGCGCATGCCACTGAAGGCTTTGCTGCCGAGCGCATGAACCACAGCATTCAAAAAGCTTTGTCGGGTCAAAACATCCAGAGCCTTTGAGCTCACTGTCAATTAAAGAAACACAAAATGCCAGTCATTAAAATTTTGCCCCATGCTGAGTACTGCCCTGAAGGCGCACAAATTTCTGCCCCAGCTGGCACCAGCATTTGCGAAGCCTTGTTAGAAAACAAAATTAACATTGAACACGCCTGCGACATGAGCTGTGCCTGCACCACTTGCCACGTCATTGTGCGAGAAGGTTTGAGTAGCTTGAACGAAGCCGAAGAAACCGAAGAAGACTTGCTTGACCGTGCCTGGGGCTTGGAGCCCAACTCACGTTTGAGCTGCCAGGCCTTTATGGGCAAGCAAGATGTGGTGATTGAGATACCTAAATACACCATCAACCACGCCAAAGAAAATCATTGAAAGTTTTTGCTGCTTGATTGCGTTTACAGTTAGACCATGCGTCAATTATTTCTAGACACCGAAACCACAGGCCTCTCTGCAGAGGGCGGCGACCGCGTCATTGAGCTGGGCTGCGTCGAGTTGGTCAATCGCAAGTTAACCGGCAACAACTTGCATTTCTACTTCAATCCTGGGCGCGATAGCCATGAAGACGCACTTAAAGTGCACGGCATCAGCAACGAATTTTTGCGCGACAAGCCCAAGTTTGAATCTGTAGCGCAAGAAATTCTGGATTATGTTCAGGGCGCTGAAATCATCATTCACAACGCCGCGTTTGACGTAGGCTTTTTAAACAAAGAGCTAGAGCTTGCAGGGCAGAAGCCCTTCATCCAGTATGTCGAAAGCGTAGTCGACACCTTGGTCATGGCCAAGCAAATGTACCCCGGCAAGCGCAACAGCCTCGATGCCCTGTGCGATCGTTTGGGCGTCGACAATTCTGGCCGCACTTTGCACGGCGCCTTGCTAGATGCCGAACTTCTGGCCGATGTATACATCAACCTCACGCGCGGCCAAGAAGCCTTGCTCATCGATGCAGGTGGCGATGAAGGTAAGCCAGGTTCAGAAGAGGCGGTCGATTTGTCTGGCTTTGTATTGCCCGTCATTCAAGCCAATGCCCAAGAGCATGCAGCCCACCAAGACCAATTGGC
>JAJTDK010000118.1 GCA_021300495.1 Limnohabitans sp.
ACCAATTGGTCTTCTGAGAAACGCAAGGCAGAAGTTTTGCGGGTGTTTGAAAGTGTGAAGTTGCCAGACCCACTGCGCATGTACGGCAGTTTTCCGCATCAGTTAAGTGGCGGTCAAAGGCAGCGCATTGTGATTGCCATGGCCGTTATTTTGAAACCGGCTTTGCTCATTTGTGATGAACCTACCACCGCATTGGATGTGACCACGCAAAAAGAAATTTTGAAACTTATTTCTCAGTTGCAAGCAGAGCAAGGTTGTGCCGTGTTGTTCATTACACATGACATGGGCGTGGTAGCTGAAATTGCAGACGATGTGTTGGTCATGAACCAAGGCCGCGCTGTGGAGTCAGGCACTTGTGAGCAGGTCTTAAAGCAACCGCGTGAGACGTATACGCAAACCCTGTTGGCTGCCGTACCCAGCATGACGCCACCGCCGCCAAGGCCAGAGGCGCAAGGCGCTGCCATTTTGAAGGGCACAGCCGTTACGAAAACGTATCTGAGTCGAGATTGGTTAGGCCGTGGTCATGAAACGCACGCCTTGAAGGCGGCCAGCGTGGCTGTGCGAGCAGGTGAAACCATTGGCATTGTGGGTGAGTCGGGCTCTGGCAAATCGACCTTGGCTCGTTGCCTGATTAGATTGATTGATCCAACGGCAGGTGAGATTCATTGGGCTGATCATGAAATTGCCAGCTTGAGCGAAAGTCAACTGAGGCCTTTGCGCAGTCATGTGCAGGTGGTTTTCCAAGATCCCAATCGGTCTTTGAATCCAAGGCGCACTGTGGGTCAGTCCATTGTGGAAGGGGCCATTAACTTTGGCATGTCTGAAGACAAAGCGCGTCAACTTTCTGAAACCTTGATGCAACAGGTTCGATTGCCTGTGGAGTCTCTCAGCCGATACCCCACGCAATTCAGTGGTGGGCAACGCCAGCGCTTGGCCATTGCACGCGCATTGGCCTGCGAACCTAAGGTGTTGGTGGCCGATGAGGCTGTTAGCGCACTCGATGTCAGTGTGCAGGCACAGATTCTCACGTTGCTGCGAGAAATTCAAGCACGTTTGGGCTTAGGTATGCTGTTCATCACGCATGATTTGCGTGTGGCCGCTCAGCTTTGCGATCATGTGATCGTGATGCACCAAGGAGAAATTGTGGAGGCAGGACGCACAGCAGATTTGTACGCTTCACCTCAACACGCTTACACGCGCAAATTATTTGAAGCAGCGCCCTCTGCTATTTTTTAAACGTTTTTTCAATCTCCAAAAACTGCCATGACACGCATTTTGATCGCTGGTTATCAGCATGAGACCAATACTTTCGCACCCAGTTTGGCCGATTGGACAGCCTTCAATCGGGGTGAATCTTTTCCGGCTTTCATGCGCGGGCAGGCGGTGATTGAAAAGCTCTCTGGTATCAACATTCCCATTGCCGGCTTCATCGATGTGGCCAAGCGTTTGCGCTGGGAGCTTGTGCCTTCTGCTTGGGCGGGTGCCACACCTTCTTCTTACGTCACCCAGGATGCGTTTGAGCGTATCAGCCAAGCCATCATGGAGGATGTGCAGCGTGCTTTGCCCCAAGGCTTAGACGGTGTGTATTTGGATTTGCACGGTGCTGCTGTGGCAGAAAATGCCGATGACAGCGAAGGTGAATTGATCTCGCGCATTCGGCAGTTGGTAGGCCCTGCCATGCCCATTATTGCCAGCCTTGATTTGCACGCCAATGTGACCAAGCGCATGCTGGCGCAAAGTGATGGCTTGGTTTCATACCGCACTTACCCGCACATTGACATGGCCGATACGGGTGAGTTGGCAGCACAACTGATGCAACGGCGTTTAAAGTTGGGCCGCAAAGAACCTATGCATGTACGGCGGTTCCCTTATTTGATTTCTTTGAATGCCCAAAGCACTTGGATGGAGCCTGCCAAAACGGCCTATGAGCAATTGCTGGCACTCGATCACGACTCGGGTGTGATGTTGAGTTTTTGCATGGGATTTCCTGCTTCTGATTTTGATGAATGTGGACCTGTGGTGTGGGGACATGGCGAGCAAGCAGAAAAAGTGGTTGAACAACTTTTCCAAGCGGTCAGCCAGCCTTCGCTTTGGCAGCCCGAGTGGTTCCCTGCTCGCGAAGCGGTGGTTCAGGCCATGGCCAAAGCAGCCACCTCCTCTTTGCCAGCGGTCATCGCAGACACCCAAGACAACCCAGGCGCAGGTGGCGACAGTAACACCACGGGCATGTTGCACGCATTGCTTCAACAAGGTGCAGGCAAAGTCTATCCGGGTCAGGTGGCACTGGGTTTGATGTTTGATCCCAATGCCGCAAAGATGGCGCATGAGGCAGGCATTGGTGCGCAAATCGATTGTGCGCTGGGTAAAGCGGTTCCCATTTTTACGGGCCAGCTCAGTGATCCACCTGTGCAAGGCAGGTTCACAGTTAAGGCGCTCAGCGATGGTCAATGTGTTTTAAAAGGTCCCATGATGACGGGTGTGACCGTTCAAATGGGATTGAGTGCTTGCTTGGAAATTGAAGGCATTTTGGTGGCTGTGGTGAGCGGCAAAATGCAATTGCTCGATCGTGAGTTATTGCGCACCGTTGGTATTCATGCTGAAAAAATGAAGATCGTGGTGGCTAAAAGTTCCAACCACTTCCGCGCAGACTTCACACCCATTGCTTCTCAAGTCATTGTGGCCAAGGCGCCTGGCCCCATGGCGGCAGACCCCGGCGATTTGCCTTGGAAAAAACTCAGCCCTCAAACTAGGACAAGACCATGACCGCTCACAACACGCCCACAGATTTAACGCAATGCACAGCTGAGCAGTTGTTGCATCTGTATCGAAGTGGTCAAGCGTCGCCTGTGGATGCAACCAAGGCCTTGCTAGCGCGCATTGAGAAACTCAATCCCAAGCTCAACGCCTTCACATTGGTCGATGAAAAAGTGGCCATGAATTGCGCCAAGTCCAGCGAGGCCAAGTGGCAAGCGCATCGCAAAGCTGGTTTGCACGGGGGTGCTGAGGTAGGTGCATTGGAGGGCGTGCCCGCATCCATCAAAGATTTAATTCTCACTCGGGGTTGGCCCACATTGCGAGGCAGTCGCACCGTTGATCCGAATCAAGCATGGGAAATAGACGCACCTGTTACAGCGCGCTTGCGCGAATCTGGTGCGGTGTTGTTTGCCAAAACCACAACGCCTGAATTTGGTTGTAAAGGTGAAACCAATTCGCCCGCCACAGGCATTACGCGCAACCCTTGGAACACCGATAAAACACCAGGCGGTTCTTCGGGCGGTGCCGCCGCCGCAGTTGCCGCAGGGTTGGGGCCGATCGGCGTGGGGACTGATGGCGCGGGCAGTGTGCGCATCCCTGCGGCTTTCTGCGGCAACTTTGGTTTGAAACCCAGCTTTGGTCGGGTGCCGGCTTACCCACTTTCACCTTTTGGTTCGGTGGCGCATTTAGGCCCTCACACCATGAGTGTGCGCGATGCGGCGCTCATGATGAATGTCATGAAGCAGCCCGATGCGCGTGATTGGACCTCACTGCCACCTGATGCCACAGATTATTGCGTTGGATTAGAAGACGGTATTCGCGGTTTGCGCATTGCCTATTCACCCACCTTGGGCTATGCCAAAAATGTTCACCCAGATGTGGCTGCCGCTGTCGAGGCTGCTGTCAAAGTTTTGCAAAGTTTGGGTGCTCATGTAGAGCAAGTCGACCCTGGCTTTGAAGACCCGCTGGAAATTACAACGGGCTTGTGGTTCTTAGGCGCACTCTCGGTTTGGAATGGCCTCTCGGCTGAGCAACAAGCTTTGGCCGACCCTGATTTCAAAGCCGAAGCTGTGCTGGGTCAAAAGCTCAGCGCCATGGACGTACAGCAACTCAATTTAAAGCGCGGTGTTTTGGGTTCGCACATGCGTCAGTTCATGCAGAAATACGATCTGTTGGTCACGCCTTCTGTGTCAGTGCCAGCATTTGATGCGCGTCCTGCCGGTCAACAAGTCATGACGCCGGAAGCCATGTTGGGTTGGACACCTTTTAGCTATCCCTTCAACCTCACGCAGCAGCCTGCTTCTACCATTCCTTGTGGCCTCACCAAAGACGGCTTGCCCATTGGTTTGCAATTTGTAGGCCGAATGTTTGACGACGCCATGGTGCTCAGGGCTTCACGAGCTTATGAATCTGTCTGCCCTATTCCACGCCCACAAATTTAAGCAATTTTTTCAAACGCCACCAACTTGGGCACGTTGGGGGCAATCCAAATAGAGCGTGTGTGCGGCAACATGATGATGCCCGCCACACTTTCGACGCGGGCTTCGGGCGGTATGGCGGGATCGGGGCTACGGCAAATGGACCAAAGACCATCTGACTCATCACGCAGGAAATTTTGCAGTTCTTCAAAGCCAATGCGTTGGCCGTTCTTCACTGCCGCTGCATGGCGCAGACCACTGATCAAACGAGGCGTGCTGGACAAAGCCAAGCCCATGGGCGATTGTTGATC
>JAJTDK010000004.1 GCA_021300495.1 Limnohabitans sp.
CGGCCTCAATGGCGCAGTCCGAACCCAATATGTTCAAGACATTCAAGGTGAGTTCAATGCCATTGATGCGGCACTTGCGCGACTTTCTGCAGGCGACTTATGTCTGATCTTGATTGACCAGGTAGAGGCGGCACTGGCCTACATCCAAGGCAAAGTGAACGAAAGTCACGTGGCTTCAGCCAATTAACATGACACCCGTGCTGGTTGCCACAAACATGGCAGCCCACTGCAAGTATCGCTGCCAATTCGGTTTTGGCGATTCAATGGCCTGGTGAATCAATCGCCCCATCCAAACCGACAGTCCGAATGAAACTCCTAAGCCCACTGCGTTGGCGCTTATGTTTTCAGGCCAAAAATTAAAGACCACCGCACTCACCAGCAAGCTGACGCTGAAGTGAATGAGAAAAATAGCGTATGAAGCGTTTGACAGTTCGCGAATCCATTTCCTTTGGAGGCACTGAATAGCATTGCAATCATTTGCCTCATACCAGCACAGTAACAAAGCCGTTGCAATGGCCAGCAGCAGCCTGCTTCTAGAGTGGTATGCCATAGCAACAACACCAACTATCAAAATCAGCAAGCCAAAATTTCGCACACTGAATTTGAAACCAGCGAAGCGCCAGGCTCCAACGCACAAACCCAGCCCATAAGCACCAAAGAAATAAGTGCCCCAGATTTCACCCAAAGGATTCAAATTCCACACAAAAATTGAACACAAGGTGAGAATCAACCAAAAGCCAAATGCCTTGCGCACGACAGAACCCTTGCCTGAAAGACCTTGCCATACCTGTGCAAGCGAAGCACAAGCCATCGCCATTGCAAACAGTTGAAAATCAATTGCAACATACCAAACGCCGGCTGAAAAAGCTTCTAAATCAAGAATGTCTTGAAGCAAGAAAATGTGCGCAACAACTTGAATCAAGCTTGGCGCATTTGAAAGCGACGAGTGATCGAAGTAAGGGCGAACAAGCGCTGTGATTGCAACGGCCACACTCAAGGCTACTAGCAATGGAATGGTCAATCTTTGATAGCGCAACAACAATCTTGGGAAAAAATCAAACGCAGAATTTGGAACGGCACTGGCCCAAGACTTGGCATTCAAGTACCCGCCTACAACTAAGAAAATTTGCACCGCCATCAGTGCGTAATTAAGAAGAAACGCTTCAAGCAACGGAAACCACTCCGCTACCCTATTGGCCATGGGACTGTAAAGCACCAGGTGGTGCCACACAATGAGGATGCAGGCGCAAGCCTTTAAGAGGTCGATGACCTCTAAGCGTTCAGACTTCAAGCTGAACGCTCTTGAAATTAGAGTGCCAAGCGAGCACGGGCGGAAGCGTACTGTTGCTTCAATTTAGCAACGAAATCAGCGGTACTGACCACCGCATCAACGGCGCCAATTCCCTGACCACAACCCCAAATGTCTTTCCAAGCTTTTTTGGCATCGCCGCCGAAGTTCATGGTGGAGGGGTCTGAGACTGGTAAGTTGCTAGGGTCTAGGCCAGCAGCTTTGATGGAAGGCGCCAAGTAGTTGCCATGCACCCCTGTGAACAAATTGCTGTAGACAATGTCGTCTGAATTGCAGTCGACGATGGCCTGCTTGTAGGCCTCGGCAGCACGCGCCTCATGGGTGGCAATGAATGCCGAGCCAATGTAGGCAAAGTCTGCACCCATGGCTTGCGCCGCCAAAACAGCATCGCCGCTGGCAATGGAGCCAGACAATGCCACGGGACCATCAAACCATTGGCGAATTTCTTGGATCAATGCGAAGGGGCTTTTTTCGCCAGCATGTCCGCCCGCGCCCGCGGCCACTGCAATCAAGCCATCAGCCCCTTTTTCAATGGCCTTGTGTGCAAATTTGTTGTTGATGATGTCATGCAGTACCACGCCACCATAACTGTGCGCAGCTTGGTTAATGTCTTCGCGCGCACCCAATGATGTGATGATGATGGGCACCTTGTATTTCACACACATGGCCATGTCGTGCTCAAGGCGATCATTGCTTTTGTGCACAATTTGATTGATGGCAAAAGGTGCTGCAGGTTTGTCTGGATTGGCTTTGTTGTATGCGGCCAATGTTTCGGTAATTTCAATCAGCCATTCTTCCAATTGCTCAGCAGGCCGTGCATTGAGTGCCGGCATTGACCCCACAACACCCGCCTTGCATTGCTCAATGACCAACTTCGGATTGCTGATAATGAACAAAGGTGAGGCAATGACCGGAAAGGGCAAATTGGCCAAAGCAGCGGGAAGTTTTGACATGAAGTCTCCTGTAATTTTGAAAGCTATTTGAATGCGTTGTCGTTGAATGCGTAGGCGCTGTTTATTCTAGAAAGCTTCTAAAGAAAGCTCTGTCACGCACTTTGCACCGTCCACGATGCTGTCACGCACGCCAGGTGCACGGCTTAACAAATGATCGGCATAAAACCGCGCCGTGATGACTTTGGCATCCATAAATGCTTTGTCATTGCCCAGTGCGCTTTGCTTCAAGGCCACCAACATGGCACGGCCCATCTGCCAGCCTGCCATCAAATTGCCTGTCAACATCAGGTACGGCACACTGCCCGCATACACGTCATTGGGATGGGCTTTGGCTTGACCTGCCACAAAATGAACAACATCTAGAAACGCCAAGCGAGCCGCTTTCAGTCTGCGGCCAACTGCTTTGGCGTCTTCATGGGCATGGGCTAACAATTCGTTTTCTGTAAGCTCAACTTGGCCCGCCAATGCTTTGGCTGTTTGGCCGCCGTCACGGCTGGTTTTGCGCCCCACTAGGTCATTGGCTTGAATCGCTGTGGTGCCTTCGTAAATGGTCAGAATTTTGGCATCACGGTAGTACTGCGCAGCACCTGTTTCTTCAATGAAACCCATGCCACCATGAACTTGCACACCCAAGGAAGTGACCTCCAAACTCATCTCAGTGCTGTAGCCCTTGACCAGAGGCACCATGAATTCGTAGAACAAGGCATTTTGCTTGCGCACTTCTGCATCTGGGTGGTGATGCGCCGCATCGTAGGCCGCTGCAGCAACTGTGGCCAAGGCGCGGCAGCCTTCTGTGGTGGCGCGCATGGTCATGAGCATGCGTTTGACATCGGGGTGATGAATGATGGGGGCCGATGTGTTCATGCTGCCATCGACTGGGCGGCTTTGCACACGGTCTTTAGCGTACTGAACTGCTTTTTGATAGGCACGCTCTGCAATGGCAACGCCCTGAACGCCAACGGCATAACGCGCAGCGTTCATCATGATGAACATGTATTCAAGGCCACGGTTTTCCTCGCCTACCAAATAGCCGATAGCGCCGCCATGATCACCATACTGAAGTACAGCAGTTGGGCTGGCCTTGATGCCCATCTTGTGCTCAATGCTGACGCAGTGAACATCGTTGCGAGCACCTAGGCTACCGTCGGCATTGACCATGAACTTGGGTACGACAAACAAGCTGATGCCCTTCACGCCTTCAGGCGCGCCTTGCACACGGGCCAACACCAAGTGCACGATGTTGTCAGCCATGTCGTGTTCACCATAGGTGATGTAGATTTTTGTACCAAAGACTTTGAAGGTGCCATCGGGCAAAGGCTCAGCGCGTGTGCGCACCAAAGCCAGATCAGAACCAGCTTGAGGCTCCGTCAAATTCATGGTGCCCGTCCACTCACCCGAAATTAACTTCTCTAAGTAAATATTTTTCAATGCGTCGGAACCAGCCGTCAGCAAAGCTTCAATGGCGCCATCTGTTAGCAAAGGGCAGAGGGCAAAACTCATGTTGGCCGAATTGAGCATTTCGCCGCAAGCTGCGCCAATGGTTTTGGGCAAACCTTGGCCACCAAATTCTGTGGGATGCTGCAAACCTTGCCAGCCACCTTCACCGTATTGCTTGAATGCTTCTTTAAAACCTGGTGTGGTCTTCACATGACCATTTGAAAAGGCAGATGGATTTTTATCGCCCTCCCAATTCAAAGGTGCAAGCACATCTTGGTTCAACTTGGCGCACTCTTGCAACACAGCTTGTGCAGTTTCTAAACCCGCATCTTCAAAACCAGGCATTTGCGCCACTTGGTCAATTTGGGCCAAGTGTTCAATGTTGAAAAGCATGTCTTTTAAAGGGGCAACGTAACTCATCTGTATCTCCAAACAAAAGAAAGGCACCTCACAGGATGCCTTTCAAAGTGACATTCAAACTCAATCAATCGCTTCAAAGAGCGTTGACCAATTCAGGGACCGCCACAAACAGATCGGCTTCCAAACCATAATCGGCAACGCTAAAGATAGGTGCTTCAGCGTCCTTGTTGATGGCCACAATGACCTTGCTGTCCTTCATTCCGGCCAAGTGTTGAATGGCACCTGAAATGCCACAGGCCACATACAACTGAGGCGCCACAATTTTGCCGGTTTGTCCCACTTGCCAATCGTTGGGGGCATAGCCAGCATCCACTGCAGCGCGACTGGCGCCCATGGCGGCACCCAATTTGTCGGCCAAAGGCGTGATGACTTCTGCAAACTTTTCAGCGCTGCCCAAGGCACGGCCACCAGACACAATGACTTTGGCGGCTGTCAGTTCAGGGCGATCGTTCTTAGCAATTTCACTGCCTTTGAAGGCACTCTTGCCGCTGTCGGCAGTTGCGGCAGCAGTTTCAACGCTGGCTGAACCACCTGAGGCCGCCGCCGCATCAAAACCTGTGGTGCGAACGGTCAACACTTTGACAGCATCTTTGCTTTGCACCGTTGCAATGGCATTGCCTGCATAGATTGGACGTTCAAATGTGTCGGCAGACAACACCAAAGTCACATCGCTCAACTGGGCCACATCCAACTTGGCTGCCACGCGAGGCGCCACATTTTTACCTGCTGCTGTTGCAGGAAACAAGATGTGTGTGTAATTAGCGGCAATGGCCAACACTTGGGCGGCCACGTTTTCGGCCAAGCCATGGGCCAGACCTTCTGAATCGGCGTGAATCACTTTGGAGACGCCCGCAATTTGTGCGGCCGCTTGAGCTGCCGCGCCAGCGTTGTGACCTGCCACCAAAACATGCACGTCACCACCGCAAGCCACAGCGGCTGTGACGGTGTTCAAAGTTGCACCCTTGATGGATGCGTTGTCGTGTTCAGCAATGACTAAAGAACTCATTAAATTACCTTTGATACGTTTTTAAGTTTATCAACCAGCGTCGCAACGTCTGGCACCTTGATACCTGCAGAGCGCTTAGGTGGCTCGGAAACTTTCAAGGTGGTGATGCGCGGTGATACATCGACACCTAAGTCTTCTGGCTTGAAGGTGTCGAGTTGTTTTTTCTTGGCCTTCATGATGTTAGGCAGGGTGACATAACGCGGCTCGTTCAAACGCAAATCGGTGGTGATGACGGCAGGCATCGACAAAGACAAAACTTCTAAGCCGCCATCCACTTCGCGCGTCACCTGCGCTTTGCCATCCACAACTTCTACTTTGGATGCAAAAGTGGCTTGCGGCAAGTCGGCCAATGCGGCCAACATTTGACCTGTTTGGTTGCAATCGTCGTCAATGGCTTGCTTGCCCAAGATGATCAAACCTGGTTGCTCTTTATCAACCAAAGCTTTGAGCAGCTTGGCAACTGCCAAAGGTTGCAATTCTTCTGTCGTTTCGACCAAGATAGCGCGATCGGCACCAATGGCCATGGCGGTGCGCAATGTTTCTTGGCACTGTGCGACGCCGCAAGACACAGCGATGACTTCAGTGGCAATGCCCTTCTCTTTCAAACGCACCGCTTCTTCGACTGCAATTTCGTCAAAAGGGTTCATGCTCATTTTGACGTTGGCAATGTCCACGCCCGTGCCGTCTGATTTGACGCGCACTTTCACGTTGTAGTCGACAACCCGCTTAACGGGAACAAGAATTTTCATGAAAGCTCTCCATTGATATCAAAACCCAAGCATCAGGCATGGCTGCATCACATTGACGTTACGTAAACGTCAATTGTGCATCAAATTTTCATTTTCGCGAACCTCAAGCTGGCAAAAAAGCACGATCGTTCGAATTTTAGTCTGGATTTATAAACCCACAATCTTCATATTTTTTTAGCACCTTCGGGAATTCACCGACCAATCGGTAGGTGAATTAGGATTAACATCTTATAAGCATTCAATCGGCTTTGCGATTGTATTTTTTTAATGGAGCACTCAGATGAAAAAAACTTTGATGGCCATGACAGCCGCGACCCTTGTCGGCTTCAGCGGCTTGGCACAATCACAAACAGTTTTGACCGTATCAAGCTGGGTACCACCCACCCATGGTCTGTCTGTCTCCCAAAAAGAATGGTGTGATGACCTGGCCACCAAAACATCCAATCGCGTTCGTTGCAACATCCTTCCCCGAGCCGTCACCCCAGCCCCAGGCACTTTCGATGCCGTTAAAAATGGCTTGGTCGATGTCTCATTTACGGTTCATGGCTACACACCTGGCCGTTTTATTCTTTCTCAAATGGCAGAGTTCCCCTTTTTAGGTGACCGTGCCGAGCCCCTCTCTGTGGCATTCAACCGCATTGCCACCAAATACCCAGAATTCGCAGCCGAACACCAGGGCGTCAAAGTCTTGGGCTATTTCACTCACGGCCCAGGCATCGTTTTCAACACCAAAAAACCCATTACACGCGTTGAAGATCTGCCCGGTCTCAAGTTTCGAGTTGGCGGTGGCATGGTCAATGAAATCTCCAAAACGCTTGACATGAACGTCACGCTCAAACCAGCTCCCGATTCTTATGAACTGTTGTCCAGCGGCGTCATGGATGGCACATTGTTTCCAGCAGAGTCAACAGACTCCTTCAAGATCGACAAGATTGTGAAACACGCCACTCAGTTTCCTGGCGGTCTTTACAACACCAGTTTCGTCTTCATGATGAATCCTGCGAAGTACAACAGCCTCTCTGCCCAAGACAAAAAAGTGGTTGATGATTTGTCTGGCGAAGCCGTTGCAAGTCGCTTTGGCAAAGCTTGGGACCGTGTGGACGATCAGGCTCTGGCAAACATGCAAAAAAATGGTGTGAAAGTCATCAAAGCCGATAACTTTTTTGTCCGCGACGTCAATGCGCGTACCATGAAGCTGGAGCGAGACTGGGCCCTAGCGGCCAGAGCCAAAGGTCTGAAAGACCCTTCGGGCGCTTTGTCTGAGTTCCGCGCTGAAATCGCCAAGCTGCAAAAGTCAAAGTGATCTGAATTTTCCTCAGGTGTCACCTCAGGAAATTGAAAAGTACCAGCGGTATTTGCTCTTTTAGCAAATACCGCTTTTTTGATAGGTAAGCAGTTGAAAAAAATTCTTGAAATTCTGTGCGGCGCACTGGCTGGTACTGCCCTGTTTGCCATCATGTTGCTGACATTTTTTGATGTCTCTGGCCGAAAATTTCTGTCGCATTCCATCACCGGTTCTTTGGAGCTAACCGAATTGCTGATGGTCGTGGTCATCTTCGCGGCGCTACCTTTGGTCTCGCTCAAAGGCGAGCACGTGGTATTCGACTCCTTAGATGCATTTCTGCCCAGTTGGGTTCGCAAATTTCAACAAGCCCTGATTCACATTGCCTGCGCGGCCTTGCTCTTTGGCCTGGCTTATTTAATGTGGCAAACAGGTGGACAGTTTGCAATCACAGGCGAAACCACAGCCCAACTCAAAATCACCAAGGCGCCCTTCATTCAAGGCATGGGCTTGCTGTGTGGCTTAGCCGGTTTGGTGCACTTGGCAAAAGCTTTTTTACGCAATGAAGACAACGCCTCTGAAGGGGGCACAGTATGACGGCCGCCTTGCTTGGATTCTTGGCCATCTTTGTGTTGGCCTTGATGCGCATGCCCTTGGCCTTTTCCATGGGATTGGTCGGTATTGTAGGTATTGGGTTAACACGTGGCTGGATGCCGGCCATGGCCAGCACTGCCCAAGTGGTGCACGACACAGGGTTTGCATACACCTTGTCTGTCATACCCCTGTTCATTTTGATGGGCAATTTTGTAGCACGCGCTGGTTTGGCACACGAGCTTTTCCATGCGGCATACACCTTCATTGGACACCGCAAGGGCGGGCTGGCACATGCCACCATTGCAGCTTGTGCAGGCTTTGGCGCCATTTGCGGCTCATCCATTGCCACAGCTGCCACCATGGGCAAGGTGGCTTACCCCTCCATGAAAAGATTGGGTTACAGCGACTCCATGTCCACGGGGGTGATCGCAGCAGGTGGCACTTTGGGCATCATGATCCCGCCCTCCACCATTCTCGTGATCTACGGCATCATCACAGAAACTCACATTGGTAAATTGTTCGCCGCTGGGGTTTTGCCCGGCATTTTGACCGCGTGTCTCATGATGTTGGCGGTTGTCATCATGACTTGGCACGACCCAGAACACGCGCCAGCGGGTGAAAAGTTCACCTGGCCACAACGCTTACAAGCTTTGCGTGGCATCTGGGGTGTTTTGGTTTTGGTGGTGTTGGTATTGGGGGGCATTTATGGCGGCTTCTTCACCGCTACCGAAGGCGCCGGCATGGGCGCAACAGGTGCTTTTCTATTTGCGCTGGCCCGCAGAGCCCTGAGTTGGAAAGTGCTCATGGAAGTTCTGGTCGAATCAGCACGAACCACTGGCATGCTATTCACCTTGCTCATTGCTGCCACGATTTTTGCTAACTTCGTCAACTACACCAGCTTGCCTTTTGAGCTGAAAGAATGGATCACCCATTTAGGCCTTTCTCCCATCATGATCGTCGCGGCCATGATGATGATTTATGTGCTTTTGGGCACCGTGATGGAAGAGCTGACCATGGTCTTGCTAACCATACCGCTGTTTTTTCCCATCGTCGTTCAATTGGGTTTTGACCCCGTCTGGTTTGGCGTCCTCATTGTGATGGTGATTCAAATTGGGCTCATTTCCCCACCCGTCGGCATGAATCTATTTGTGCTGAACGCCCTGTTGCCCAATGTCGGCCTCGGTGCCATTTTTCGGGGCGTTTGGCCCATGGTGGTGGTGCTGATCATCACGCTGGGTATTTTGCTCACCTTCCCAGGCATCAGCCTGTGGTTACCTTCCATGATGGATTGAACATGCTAGACCCTCAAGCCCAAGCCCTGATGCAGCTCATGATTGAAAAAGGTGTTCCACCAGTGAACACCCTCTCACCCACAGAAGCACGTGCGTCATATCGATCTCGCCGAGCGTTCACGCAGCCCGATGCACCAGAAGTTTTCAAAATAGAAGACACCGTGTTTTCAGCCAACGGCGTGAATGTACCTGTCAGGGTGTACCACCCTCACGCTGCTAAAACTCAAAAGGTCTTACCTGGCTTGGTCTACCTTCATGGTGGCGGCTGGACCATTGGCGACCTCGACACGCACGACGTGCTATGCAGAAGCCTGTGTCTGCAAGCAGAGGTGGTGGTGGTTTCAGTGGATTACCGCATGGGGCCAGAACACAAATTTCCAGCGGCTTACGAAGATACCGTGGCGGCTTTCAATTGGACTGTGTCGCAAGCTGCAAGTTTAGGCGTTGATCCCCACCGCATTGCTGTAGGGGGTGACAGTGCAGGCGGCAATTTGTCCGCTGCAGCCTGCATTGGACTGCGCGATCAAAAGGGTCTAGCAGTCCAACCCGCTTTTCAGTTGCTCATTTATCCTGCCACCATCATGTGGCAAGACACCGCGTCCTATCACGCCAATGGCAAAGGCTACATGCTCACCAAAGAGTCCATTGCCTACTACACTGAAAATTATTTGCGCAACCGCGATGACGCCAAAGATTGGCGCGCTTCGCCTCAGCTTGCCGAAAGTCATGCAGGACTGCCTCCCGCGTTTGTCATGACTGCTGGCTTCGATCCTTTGCGCGATGAAGGTTTGATGTATGCCAACGCACTGACTAAAGCCGGCGTCTCTTCACAGTACATTTGCTTTGAACGCCAGATTCATGGCTTCATCACCATGGGCCGCGTCATGCAAGAGGCCAACACAGCGGTTAGTTTGTGCGCTTCGGTCTTGAAGACTCATTTGCGCGTGTGAATCACACGCTGAGGGTATGGAATTTCAATGCCTTCTGCTTGCAGCAGTTGCAAGATTCGAATGTTAATTTCTGACTTCAAGGTTAACAAACCAGCCTGTTGTTCATCGACCCAATAATGGGCGCCGAACTCTAAGCCATCTGCGCCGAAATTAGTGAGCGTGACAAATGGCAGAGGATCATTCAAGACTTTGTTTTGCTCTTTGCAAGCCTGCAGCAGAAGTTGCATCACCCCATCGACATCCGTGCCGTAAGCCACAGTGACTTGGGTGGACTGCAAGATGCGCGAATCGGCTAAAGACAAATTTTCAACTCGGCTGTTAATCAGCATTTCGTTGGGCACGATGGATTCACGCCCTGTCAGTGATCGAATGACGGTGTAACGTGCTTTGATATCAGAGATGCGTCCTTCAAAACCATCTACTTTGACACTGTCACCAATGCGCATGCTGCGCTCGGCCAAGATCACAAAACCGCTGACGTAATTGGCTGCCAACTTCTGCAAACCAAAACCGATACCCACACCTACCGCGCCCCCCAATACAGAAAGCGCCGTGAGGTCAATGCCAACCGCCGACAAAGACAACATCAAGCCCACAAACAACAGCAAAGACGTGGCAGCATTGCTCACAGCTTTGCGAAGCGACAATTCACTGCCCGTGGAAGATTTAAGTAATTTGGCTTCGATGGCCGATGACACCCAGAGGGTGAGCAACATGACCAGGCCAGCAGTCAAGCCCCCCTCAAGAAGCGTTCTAACGGACAGATGTGAAGCACCAATCTTCCACTTGATTTGGTCTAACTCTTCGAGCACCAAAGGCAACAAGCCGGTCAACCAAAGAACAACGGCCGCCCATGCCAGCCATGAAAGACTTCTTTCAAGGGGCCTGACCCAATCTGCAGATTTGAAGGTCACTTGAAGAACCTTCGCGCCCAATCGGATGACGGCCAAAGAAAAACAGACAGGTACCAGGAAATCAAAAATCCAGAGGGCTTGTGATTTCGCCAAAACTGCCCGCGTGATGAAAACCAAGACTAACAAAAGCGAAGGAAACAGCACACCATCAAACAGCCACCGGCCCAACAGAACTGACAAATCCCATTGCGGCGTTACACGGCGAACACCCCAAACCAGAAACCAAGCCACAGCAATGCAAGCCAAGAAAAGGAGGAGTTCTTGAGTGGCTTGTTGAGGATTCATGTGTGACCACCAAAAAACGGGGTCGTTCATCATGCTAGGCGCAGTTTTCAATCTGATTGTCCTTGAGTATTTTCAAACGTCCGCCAAGACGCGGAGATGCGCTTCGACACTGCGCGACAAGGCACTGAGGTTGTACCCACCTTCTAAGCAACTCACGATTCGGCCCTTGGCATATTTAAGCGCAATATCTTTGATGCGCTGAGTCATCCACACGTAGTCTTGTTCGACCAAGCCCAACTGCCCCAAATCGTCTTCCCGATGAGCGTCAAAGCCTGCACTGATGAAAATAAGCTCAGGTCGATGCGCTTCTAAGCGGGGGATCCACATCATCTCGATTAACTCCCGAATGTCCATGCCCTTGGTGTAAGCAGGCACAGGCAAATTAACCAAGTTGGCGTCGTGCTTGAGTGCGCCGCCCTCAGGGTAAAACGGATGCTGAAAGAAGCTGACCATCAGAATACGTTCATCACCCGCCACAATGTCTTCGGTGCCATTGCCATGGTGCACATCAAAATCAACAATGGCCACACGCTTCAGGCCGTGGCGCTCCAGCGCGTATTTGGCCGCAATGGCCACATTGTTGAAAAAACAAAAGCCCATGGCCTTGTCGCGACAGGCATGGTGACCTGGCGGTCGAATAGCGCAGAAAGCATTTTCTAATTCACCCGCAATGACAGCATCGGTGGCATCCAAAGCCGCGCCAGCCGAGCGTAAGGCAGCTTTCCATGTATGCGCATTCATGGAGGTGTCTGGATCAAGCGATGTGTGCGTAGGCCCGCCCGCCTGCATGTCCTCGGCCAGTGCGTCACTCAAACCCCTGAGCGAAGCCACATACATGCGGCCGTGGGCCAATTCAATGTCTGCCAAAGAAGCTGGCGCAGGTTCCCTGCGGTCTAAGGCGTGATCGAGCCCGGTGATGAGCAAGCGATCTTCTATGGCATCAAGGCGCTGGGGACACTCAGGATGCCCCTCGCCCATCTCGTGCAAGCGACAATCGGAGTGCGTGAAATAGCCAGTAGCGCCCATGGGTATTTTAAAAAAAGAGGGACAAAATGTGAAGCGCTCAGCTTATCACGACACCTGCACGCAATTCAAAGGCTAAACTCAAGACATGCGAATTTTGACTTTGATCTTGATCAGTTTGGGGCTGTGTATTTCAGCAGGTACACAAGCCGCCGAAAGTGCCAAAAAACCAAAGTCAAAAAATAAATCTTCCGTGCCTGCTGCGGGTGCATCCTATGCCAAAAGGCCCGATGCCATGGCCTGGGCTGAGCGGGTGGCTCAGGAAAATCAACTAGACCTCAAATGGGTCAAAGCACAATTGGCACAAGCCAAGCTGATTCCCAGCATCCCCAAGCTAATCTTGCCTCCCGCCCAGATCAGTCAAAAAAATTGGGCGGCCTATCGGGCCCGCTTCATCGAACCCAAACGCATTCAATCTGGCCTTCAGTTTTGGCAGCGTCACCAAAACTTTCTCCAGCAAGCCGAGCAAACCTATGGTGTACCGCAATGGCTCATTGTGGGCGTCATTGGTGTAGAGACTTTTTATGGACAGCACACTGGCAACTTCAGAGTCTTAGACGCGTTGAGCACCCTGACTTTTGACTTCCCCAAGGAACACCCAAGAGCCAAAGAACGCCAGGCCTTTTTCTCCAAAGAATTGGCACAATTTTTGGTGATGGCGTCTAAGGAAAAGGTCAATCCGACCCAACTCAAAGGCAGCTATGCGGGGGCCATGGGACTGCCCCAATTTATGCCTTCAAGTTGGGCCAACTTTGCAGTCGATTTTGATGGCGACAAACACATTGATTTGTTCAACAACCCTGCCGATGTCATTGGTTCTGTGGCCAATTACTTCAAAGCTTTTCAATGGCAGCCTAGCATGCCCACACACTACCCCGTCACATTCAACAAAGATCAACTCGATATGGATGCCCTGATGGCCCCGGACATCTTGCCAACTTTCAACGTCAACAGCTTTCAAGCAAAAGGTGCTGTGATAGAAGGCGATGCTTTGTTGCACAAGGGGCCATTGGCG
Source organism: Limnohabitans sp. (assembly GCA_021300495.1). Lineage (GTDB taxonomy): Bacteria > Pseudomonadota > Gammaproteobacteria > Burkholderiales > Burkholderiaceae_C > Limnohabitans_A. The sequence goes on from JAJTDK010000004.1 coordinate 13,230, forward strand.
TTGATTGAGTTACTCAATGGCAATGACCCACCCAGCTATGTGGCGGGCACAGAAAATTTCTACGCCATCACACGCTACAACTGGAGCAGTTATTACGCCATGGCGGTCATTGAACTGGGCCAAGCGGTGGCTCGGGAATTGCCAAGCAAGCCCTGAGGGCCTTCAAGCATGAATCCTTTGAACCCCAAAAAACTGCTGCTGACCAAGTGGACTGCGGTCAAACCCATCGCCAAACAAAAGCACTTTTTGGTCAGCCGTGTGATTCAACCCGAACAGCCGACCGATCCGATTCAAGATGTGGAAATTGAAGCAGTGTTCTCCAAGGCCACACAAATCATTGCGTGGCGTGAACTGCAAAACGACAGTGTTTGGCGGCAGGGTTGGGTTTGATCAGGAGTCAGCCTTAAAGCCCAAGGCTGTCACCAAACGCTTGGCCATCTCAGAATCTTCTGCAAGACGGCGCGTGTGTTCAGCCGAGGTACTGGCCTCTAGGTTGGCGGCTAACGGTGTCACAAAGTCCCGAATGTCTTGCTGGCCCATGGCCTGGCGCAGCGCTGTATTTAGGTTTTGCCTGACAGCTTCACTGATGCCTGCGGGTGCAAAGAAACCAAACCATTCGCGCACCATCAACTCACCAAAGCCTTGCTCGCGGAAAGTGGCGACATCGGGGGTGAAAACGGCGCGATCGGGGCCAGAGGTGGCCAAGATTCGAATCTTGCCGGACTTGTGGTGCTGAACCCAATCTCCCAAAGGAGATGACATGCCCGCAAGCTGCCCACCCATCACTTGAGGAATGGCAGGGCCAGAGCCTGCAAAAGGAACATTGGTGATTTGAAAACCACCCAACATGGCCAATCGGCCTGCCAACAAATGTGGCATGGAGCCAGCCGCAGGGTTGCCAATGCTGGCTTTACCAGGATTGGCCTTGGCCCATTCGACAAAGTCTTTGATGTTCTTCACCGAATCGGGAACAGCAGGACCCACCACGAAAGCGTGGTCAGTGGAATGCCCAATACCGATGGGGGTCACATCGGATTGCGCATAACTCAGTCGACTGTAAGAGTGCGGGTAAATGGTCAGCATGGATGCGGGCGAATACAGAATGTGAGCCCCGTCAGCTGCCGCAGACTTGAGCGTGGTCACGCCGATCTGTCCACCTGCGCCAGGTTTGTTGTCCACGATGACATTGTTGGCATAAGTGCCACGCATTTTTTCCGCGATTCGACGAGAAAATGCATCGGTCGTACCACCGGGCGGGAAACCCACAATGATGCGCAGATTTTCTAAGCGAGTCTGTGCAAAGTTGGGCAGATGGGTGAGGCCCAACACACTGGCTAATGCACTTTGCATCAATTGGCGACGGTTTGTCATGGGGTGAGATTCCTTAATTCTTGTGAACGAATGTAACAAAACGGGATTGAAACACTTCAAATGAGAAATTTACAGAGGGTATTTACTAGGCGCAAAACGCCATAGCAGCTCAATGCTTTTGGCCTACTAGCAATAACTCGCTGATCAGGGCCTGCGTTTTCAGCGCCTCTGCGCCGCTCACACTCGGTGCACGTTTTTCAAAGATGGCTTGCATGAAATCGATAATAAGTTCACGGTGTGGCTCATGAGAAAAGTCCATAGGGTTGGCGCCACTTCCAGTGCCACCCTCGCTGCTAATGGTCACAGGCTCTCCCTCCAAAAAGTGAACCTGCAGGTTGCCCCCAGTCAAGCGGGCACTGCCCAGCGTGCCGATGATTTCAATCGTTTCTGGAAAACCTGGGTACATGGCGGTGGTAGCCATCAAGTCACCTGGCGCACCATTGCCTAAAACCAGCAGCGCACTGACATGATCCTCAGTCTCCATTTGGTGCAATTGTGTTTGACGAACGACCGCCGACTTGACTGACTGAACCCCGACCAGTGCGCGAAACAAATCCAATGTGTGAATGGCCTGAGTTAACAAAACGCCACTGCCATCGCGCGCAAAAGTCCCTCTTCCAGGTTCGTTGTAATACGCTTGCGAGCGCCACCAAGGCACTCGAACTGATGCAGCCTGAACCTCACCCAATCGGCCGTCCATCAACAACTTTTGTAGAACTTGAGAGGCTTGGCGAAATCGGTGCTGAAGCACCACTCCCAATTGAAGACCCGCCTGTGTGGCCAATTCAAGAAGACGTGTTGCTCGCTCTAAGTTAAGCTCAATTGGCTTTTCTAACAGCACATGTTTTCCGGCGGCAAAGCAACGCTCGCATATTTCAAGATGCGTAGACGGTGGTGTAGCGACGATGACAGCCTGAACCTCATGATCTTGAAGAATAAGCTCAAGAGAATCCGTTAAACGAACAGGTCCGGTGTAAGGCTGAATTCGGTCAACACGTGGATCTCGGGCAAACGCGTAGCGCAATTCAATGCGATCATTCAGGTCTTGTAAACTCCGCAGATGTGGCAACGCTGCAGGCCCCAAACCCACCAGCGCGATGACCATGCGAGATGCCATGTTAGCTTTTAGTGCCTATTTTGACCTGGTTGATTTGCGCTTGCGCCTTAACAAGCGAAGGCACCAATTCTTGTCCATAACCCAACGCACAAGCTGTCACCAAACTTTGATGAACGCTCGTACCAACCAACGATGGCGCCTTGACACTTTCAGTCAAATGAACGTAGTAACGCAAGTCTTTTGAGGCGTTGTTCAGCTCAAACTTCAAGCCGGTGTAATCGCCCTCAAGCGTTTTGGCCATTGCCTGAAATAAGCCAGAATTGACAGCACCTGCAGACACCACGCGAACCAATTGACCCACATCAACGCCTGCTTTGGCACCCACCGCAAAGGCTTCCGCAGCTGCTGTGGTAATGGCTTGCCCAAGAAAGTTATTTAAAAGTTTGATGACATGGGCTGCGCCTGTTTCACCGACGTGGAAAATGTTTTCACAATATGCTTGAAAAACTGGCTCGAGTTGAGAAAAAACTGAAGCAGATGCGCCCACCATGGTGTTCAATCTACCCGCCTCAGCTTCGACAGGGGTCCGAGCCAATGGTGCGTCGACAAAAGTCATGCCGGCTTCTTTGCAGCGTGCCGCCAATCGGCGCGTTGAGTCAGGTTCGCTGGTTGAAGCGTCCACAACCAATAAGCCAGCGCGGGCTTTGCTCAATATACCTTGCGGCCCCTCAAGCGCGGCTTCAACCTGAGGCGAACCAGTGACACAAATAATGACAGCATCACAAGCTGATAATTCGGCATGACTACCCACAAGCTTTGCACCTGCGGCCAGTAAATCCTTCAAGGGCTCTGTCTTAGAGTGCGCAGTCAAAGAAACTTGGAAACCTTTGGCCAACAAATTCTTGGCAATGCCGTGACCCATCAAACCTGATGCGCCAATAAAACCAATGTGCTTCATGATTTGCTTTCTTCGATTGAATGAAATTTTTGACACTTGTCCAAGCTGCTAAAGCTTGTCTTAAAAGCCTAACTCATTGAATTTGAGTCTTGGTGCAAGATAGCACCTTCGAGGTGCTGATAGCCATGATGCAATTCACTTTGGCGACACATTGCATTGGAAACCATGGTTTACCCCAAGGGCATTTGAATAACTTTAACCTAAAGTTAATCAACAACCACTCGTTGTTGCGATTAAAACTTATCAGGAGACCTGAACATGCGATTTTTGAAGCCCCTGCTTGGCATTGTATTTTCTTCGGTGATGGCCTTAAGCGCTTATGCGCAGCAAGCCCCTATTACTCTCCATGGCGCGTCCCAATTTGGTGACGACCACGCTTTTACCAAAGCCATGGTTAAGTTTGAAGAGTTGGTCAAAAAATATTACGGCAAGCCAGTTAATTTTGTTTTGCACAAAAACAGCGAATTGGGTCTCGAAAAAGATTACTTCGCTTACATGAACCAAGGCAAAGCCGTTGATTACGCCATTGTTTCGCCGGCCCACATGTCTACCTTCTCCAAAGCAGCACCTTTTATCGACGCGCCCTTTTTGTTCAGCGATCTGGCTCACTGGAACAAAGTGCTTGACCAAGACTTGCTCAAGCCGATTGCTGATGAAGTCGAGCAAAAAGCCGAAGTCCGTTTGATTGGCTATGCGGGCGGCGGTGTTCGCAATATTTTCTCCAACAAAGCTGCCGGCAATTTGAACGATCTCAAAAATCTGAAAGTACGCGTTCAAGGCGCACCCATCTGGAGCCGCACCTTCTCCGCTGTGGGCATGGCGCCAACCGTCATTGCTTACAACGAGGTCTATAACGCCATTCAAAACGGCGTGATCAATGCTGGCGAAAATGAAGCGGCTGGTGTTGAAGCCATGAAGTTTTACGAAGTGGCCCCTAGCATCTTGATGACACGCCATGCTATTACCATTCGCCCACTTTGCTTTTCAGTCAAGACTTTGAAGAAATTACCTGCAGATTTACAAGCAGCCATCATCAAGGCAGGCAAAGAAGCTGGCGCCTATGGTCGTCAAATCGAGTCCTCTGAAGATCAGGCCAAACTAGATAAATACGCTAAAGAAGGTAAATTAAAACAAGTGCCTTTTACACAGCGTGCTGAAATGCAAAAATTGGTTGACCCTGTCATGGCTGCCTACGCCAAAGAAGTGGGTGCCGATGCAATCTTCGCCAAAATCAACAGTTTGAAATAAAACTGATTGAGGTAGAACGGGCAACCTTGGGTTGCCCGTTGTTTTTAAATCCCTGGAATGCCAATGCAAAAAATCCTTTCTTTGATCGATAGACTGCTTCATTTTTTGCTAATCACGACTGTGTTGCTTCTGATCATTCCGGTCAGTCTACAAATCTTTTCCCGATTCACCGAATTGATTCCACGGTACATGTGGACCGAAGAGATGAGTCGGTTCTTTTTTGTTTGGCTCATCATGCTCGGCGCTACATTGGGGGTGCGCGAACGTCTTCACTTTGATGTCGATTTTTTGCCAAAACTTTCACCTCGCGCAACCCATGTGCTTCTGCGACTCAGCCAAACAGCGATGTTGGTTTTTTCAGTCGTCATTCTCTACTGGGGCATTGAGTTCACAAAGTTTGGCTGGAATCAAACTTCCGAATTGGCAGAGATGCCCATGTGGTGGATCTTCATTGCATGGCCTATTGCCGGTTTTTTGTGGATTGTTTTTATGCTGGATCACATCTTCAATTCGAGTGACATCAGCGAAAGTTCTAACCAGGGGTCCGTGATTTGAGCGCTTCACTTTTATCGCCTTCAATGGCGGCACTTGTTCTCTTTGGTGGTTTCTTTTTACTGTTGGCAATTCGAGTTCCTGTCGCCTTTGCACTCGGACTGGCCGCTTTGCCTATTCTCATTTTGGAGCCTCGTTTGTCTCCCATGGTCTTGTTCAATGAAATGTTCAAGTCATACAACTCGTTCATTTTGTTGGCGGTACCCTTCTTTCTGCTCACCGCCAACTTGATGAACAGCGGAGGCATCACAGAACGATTAATGCGCTTATCGCGCGCATTGGTGGGCCACTTTCCTGGGGGCCTTGCTCAAATCAATGTGATCTTGTCGGTTTTCTTTGCAGGCATTTCTGGGTCATCTACTGCAGATGCGGCCAGTCAGGGTAAGCTTTTCATTGAGGCACAGGTAAAGGAAGGTTACGACTTGTCTTTCTCGATCGCCATCACCGCAGTGACTGCCGTGCTTGCCGTCATCATTCCGCCTTCAATCTTGATGGTAGTGTGGGGTGGGGTTATTTCTACATCGATCGGCGCAATGTATTTGGCTGGCATTGTGCCTGGTTTGTTGATTGGACTGGCCCAAATGGCCACGGTCCATGCCTATGCCAAAAAACGCAACTACCCAGTCTACCCTCGCGCCAATTTAACTGAAATGTACAAGGCAGCCATTGTGTCCATTCCGGCCATGATAACTCCCGTCATCATTGTCGGTGGCATCTTGGTAGGGCTTTTCACAGCCACAGAATCTGCAGCTGTAGCGGTCTTGTATGCGGCTGTTTTGTCCATGCTTTTTTACCGCGAAATGAATTGGAAAAGCTTCATTGCAGCCATTGTGGATACGGGCAAACTCAGCTCAGTCGCTTTATTTTGCGTCGGTACTGCGTCGGTCTTTGGCTGGCTGTTGGCCTATTACCAGATTCCTAAAGCACTGCTGGCCAACGTGACGGAATGGGAGCTTGGCGTTATTGGTGTCGGCTTATTGATTGCTGGCGCGTTTTTGGTTGTGGGCTGCTTCTTAGATGCCATACCTGCCATCATCATTGTTGGAACCACTTTACAACCATTGGCTGAATCTGTGGGCATGCACCCCGTGCACTTTGCCATTGTTGGCATTGTGTCTTTGGCCTTTGGCCTCATCACACCGCCGTATGGCATGTGCCTCATGATATCTTGTGCCGTTGCCAAAGTACCTATCAGCTTTGCTATCAAAGACACCATGATCATGCTGATCCCTATGTTGGTCGTGCTGATGGCCATCATTGTGTTTCCAGACATCGTGCTGTTTTTACCGCGATTTTTCTCACCCGAACTGATTAAGTAATTCTGAATCATTGCAGGGTTGCAAATTGCAACTTTGCAATCGGCTAATCGGCAGACCTGGGCTCTACCCTGCTAGGTGTATGCCAATAGCGCCGTCGAACTTCTCGTTCGCAACGCAATTGCTGAGGCTTGTCACTTTGCCAGTAGGCAGCACCACACTCAGAGGATATCGACAAAGGGACACCCAGAGATTCGTAGCGTTCAACAACACGAGGTGCAGGGTGGCCATATCGATTTCGGTAACCCGCCTGAACCACTGCCCATTGCGGCATCAGGGCTTCAATGAAGCCATTTGTTGAAGATGTTTGACTGCCATGGTGCGGCACCAACAAAACACCCACTGGCTGCAAGGCCAAGCTTTGAAGCAAAGCCAACTCTTGAGGGGCTTCGATGTCCCCTACCAACAAGGCACTTCCAAAGTTGCGATCTTGTGCCATTTTTGAATGCGCCATTTGACTGGCATCCACCCTCAAAACACAACTCAATCCATTGGCGCCAGCCAACTTGCTGTAATCGGAAAGAAGTGGGTGCAGCATTTCAAATTGAACGCCGTCCCACTCCCATTTCTGTCCAGCGATGCAAGCATGCACAGGGCGAATGCTCGCCAATGGGTGGCCCACTTCAACAGAACTCCACAGATCTGCATTGAGGTGTGCACGCAGCACTGCGGGCGCACCTCCCGTGTGATCTGCATCCCGGTGGCTAAGCATCACCCTGTCCAACTTCACGCCCAAGCGATTCAGCAAAGGCACCAACACCCTTTGCCCTGCATCTGAGGTCTCTGAGTACATAGGCCCCGCGTCGTAAAGCAAGGCATGATTAGCCGTTCTGAGCAACACCGCATTGCCTTGTCCCACATCGGCAAACCACAGATCAAAATGACCAAGCTGTGGTTTAGGAACTTGCCACAGCAAGATTGGCAACATGAACAGCACACCCCAAGCACGCAAGTTCCATGGCCATGCTTGTAACAACATCAAGCCACCCAAAATAGCCAAGACCGCCAAGACAAAGGGCGGCGTTGGCATCAGCCAAACACTGCCTTGTAAACTGGCCAAAAGCGTGAGCATGTCCATCAGGGGTTGAAGGGCCCAAGAAGCCACCAGCCAAAGCGGTGAGGCCAATATACCCATCATGGCAATTGGGGTGACCACCCAAGTGACCCACGGAATGGCCACCAAATTGGCCAGCAGGCCCACCCATGAAACCTGTCCAAAAAATAAAACAGCAAGCGGGGTTAAAGCCAGTGTGACCACCCATTGCTCTCGCAGCAAGCCCCTCAGAGACTGAAATGCTTTAGCCATCAAATAAAGGCCGATTGAATGAAACGTATTTTTTTGCACTGTGTCAGAGCCCTGATCCTCCAGCAGGGTGAGCTCAGAATGTTTCGATAGATCGCTGACCATCAAGACACCCACCGCCACAAAGCTCAACCAAAAACCAGCTTGTAGCAAAGCCCAAGGATCAAATGCAACCACCACCCACAAGGCCAAACCAAGGCTCCAAAAAGGTGGCCAACGCACGCCTCTGAGTTGAAGCAAACTCAGCACCCAAAGCATGATGACGGTCCTTTGAGAGGGCAAGCCCCAGCCACTGAACAGCGCATACAGTGTGGCCAACAGGGCACCTGCCAAGACAGCGGCATTCGGCGCTGGCCAAAGCAAACAAAGACGACTTCCACGCGCAGCAGAGAAGCGCCAAATTCCTCGCATTGCGCCAGCCATCACCCATGCAAACAAGGTAATGTGCAAACCAGAAATACTCATCAAATGCGCGACACCCGTAGCCCTGAAAAGATCCCAATCGGAGCTTTGAATGGCGGCCTGGTCACCCATGACCAATGCCGCAATCACGCCCGCCTTGGACCGACTCTGCGCATCGCCCGACACCAGTTTGCGTTCAATTTCAGATCGCACGTATTGCCGAGCTTGTGCGACGGGGTAAAGCCATGATGTCTGCATCTTTTGAGGCGCTTCAGCGCGCTTACCTGTCAGCACAGAACCTGTGGCCATGACCCCTTGTTCCCAACGCCATAAAGCCTCATCAAAGCCCCCTGGATTGAGCGTGCCATGGGGCGCTTTAAGGCGCACATTGAACTGCCATGTATCGCCCGCTTTGAGATCGGCCCAATGTCTACCTGACATCCAATCAGCGGACTCTCTGTCGTACCAAGCAAGATCTATCCATTCCGGTACGACGACATTGTGAGATGAATTGACCTCCAAAGCAGATTGAACTTGAAATCTGAATCTGACACCGCTGGCGCTTTGCTGCGGCAATGATGCAATGACCCCCAAAAGCTTGAGTTCTTTTCCCTCTACCAAAGGATCCAGTCTGTGTTGAGCCTGCCAAAGGCAACGGGCATTGACCAGGGACAAAGCCAGTGCAAACGAAATCAAGGCAGCCAAAAGACAGTTTGTAAAGTGCGCATTCTTGGTGTGAAACAAGCATGAGAGCACGCCAATGGAAAATGCCAAACTGCCAACACTCAAGACAAGAGGAAGCGACCATAGGCTGGCTTGTTGCAACTGAAGCGCTGTACCCAAAAGCCACCCGGTTAAGCACCAAGGCAATGTCCTCACCATGTTGAGCCTTTCTTTGTGCCCACCATGGCGCAGCTTTTTTTAGTTTAGGAGGCCTTAGCTGCTATTTCGAAGCACACGCTGTTACGTTGACTTGCAGTGCAAGTGAAACAGTGTCACAGTGGAAACGCTTTAAACTTGAACCCTTTAACCCATTTTTACGATATGTCCATCTACAAACGCCTAGAAGAATTGCAAATCACTTTGCCACCTGTTGCCACACCCGCCGCAGCCTATGTCCCTTTTGCTCAAACTGGCAATTTGGTTTTTGTGAGCGGCCATATTGCCAAAAAGAACGGGCAAGCTTGGACGGGGCAATTTGGTAAAAATATTCAAACCGAAGAAGGCAAAGCTGCAGCCAGAGCGGTTGCAATCGACTTATTGGGAACCCTGCATGCGGCTGTCGGTGACCTTAACAAGGTCAAACGCATCGTCAAGGTGATGAGTCTGGTGAATTCAACATCTGAATTCACAGAGCAACACCTGGTGACCAATGGCTGCAGTGAGTTGTTGGGCCAGGTATTTGGCGATGCCGGCGCGCACGCTCGAAGTGCTTTTGGCGTTGCTCAACTGCCCATGGGTGCCTGCGTCGAGATTGAATTGATCGCCGAATTAGCCTAATTCAACAAAATTGCCACACTGCCTATCTTTGCAAGTTCATAGCAAGGCAAAGCAACTATTGATAGTTTTGAGAGGGGAAATGGCGTTTTCCTAAAATAATTAATCACTTTTAACTACAAAATTATTAAATATTGATTAATAAATGCATACAAAAAGAATTATTATGAATTCTTAAGTAAACATTTAGACAGGAAATTCGCTATGAAACCACTCTGTGTCAGCTTCGTCGAACAAGACTCTAACTTGGCGGAACAGGTCCTTGCCCACCTTCACACTGCAGGCATTCAATGCCATCACTACATTGACGCACAGGACTTAGCCGCACAAAACGCCCACCAAATCAGTGATGTTGTAGTTTTAGATGCCCTCACATTGGGCGAGCAAAGCCTGACCTATGCGGCCAAATTGGCCAAGCACCCAGAAGTTCGAGTGGTCATGATTGCCCCTGCCACCGAGCCCCAAGAGCGCATTGCCGCAATTGCTGCGGGTGCTGACGTCTGCATTAGCAAACCGTTTAACCCCAGTGAATTGATCGCCATCATTGAACGCTTGGCAGCAAGGCTTCCCAGAACCCTCAAAACCGGATGGACCATCGATCCGGTGCGGGCCTTGCTAACCGGCCCAGCCAACAATGCCATTGGGCTGACCGCCATGGAAACCGTTCTGCTGACGCAATTGGCCATGGCCCCCGAACAAGCATTGCGCAGCGATGCCTTAGAAATGGCCATCTGGGGCCTCTCAGATTTTTACAACAACAAACGCTTGCAAGTGTGTGTCTCAAGACTTCGCAAGAAATTAACCCACAGGAATGGCCCCGAAGAGTTGTTAGCTACTTGCTGGCGTTCCACTTACCAGTTTGTGCCGCGCATGCATTTCGCACCCAAAAGATAAACCTCTGCTTTATTCAACGCGTGAAATTTGGGTTGGCTTGAAGCCCAAATCAGCAGCCTTGCCTTTGCGCGCTCTAGCCGCCCGCGCATTGTTCAAGCTTCTAATTTCAAGCGTTTCTTCGCGGTCTTTACCGCCACGTCCAATACCCGTGAGCTTCACACTGCGGGTGTAGGCGGCTGCGCCAGCCAGCGTGTCTTTGGCTTCCAAATCAAGCAGCATCAATCCACGCCCCCCCTTCTCCATCAGCTTGAGTTCACTGATTTCAAAAGTGAGAATGCGCCCCCCTGTGGAAGCGCACGCGACATGCGTTGCGGCAGGCATCACTTTAGCGCCTGGTTGCGGCGTCGCGTTTGAGCCCGACACATGCGATGGTGCGCACACCGATTCGCCCTCGCCCACTGTGAGAAAAGCTTTGCCGCCTTTTTGACGCGAAATCATGTTGTCCACTGTCGCCATGAAACCGTAGCCGCCGGAACTCGAAAGCAAGAGTGTGGCGTTTGAAGGTCCTGCAAAGTAATGTGCAATCTGAGTTCCGGGTTCCAGTTCAATGAGCGTGGTCACAGGCTGGCCATCGCCACGCGCTCCAGGCAACGCAGCCACAGGCACAGAGTAAACACGACCACTGCCTTTTTGGGCTGTACCAAAGGCCAGCAGAGTGTCGACAGTGCGGCACTCGTAGGCGCCATATAAACCATCGCCCGCCTTGAATGCAAAACTGCTAGCGTCGTGACCATGACCTTGGCGTGCACGCACCCAGCCTTTTTCCGAAACCACCACAGTCACAGGTTCGTCAACCACTTTCACTTCGGCCACAGCCTTCTTCTCTTCTTGGATGAGTGTGCGGCGCGGGTCGGCAAATGCTTTGGCATCTTGCTCGATCTCTTTCACCATCAAGCGTCTGAGTGCGGAAGGGTTGGCCAAAATTTCTTCAAGTTGTGTTTGCTCGGTGCGAAGTTCTTTCAACTCTTGCTCAATCTTGATGCCTTCCAAACGGGCCAATTGGCGTAGTCGAATGTCAAGGATGTCTTCGGCTTGACGCTCGCTCAGTTTGAAACGAGTCATCAAAGCCTGCTTGGGCTCATCGCTTTGGCGAATGATGGCAATCACCTCGTCAATGTTGAGCAACACCAACTGACGGCCTTCCAAAATATGGATGCGGTCCATCACCTTGCCTAGGCGATGCTCAGAGCGGCGAACGATGGTTTGTTGGCGGAAGGTAATCCACTCAAGCAACATTTGGCGCAATGACTTTTGCACGGGCTTGCCATCGATGCCCACCGAGGTCATGTTGATGGGCGAGGAGGTTTCCAAGCTGGTGTGCGCCAGCAAAGCCGTAATGAGTTCTTGTTGTTCAATGCGGCTGGTTTTGGGCTCAAACACCAAACGCACTGCAGCATCTTTGCTGGACTCATCGCGCACCACGTCAAGCAAGGACAAGACACTGGCCTTGAGTTGCATTTGGTCTGGACTCAGGGCTTTCTTGCCTGCCTTCACTTTGGGGTTGGTGAGCTCTTCAATTTCTTCCAGCACTTTTTGTGAGCTCACACCAATCGGCAGTTCAGTGACCACCAATTGCCATTGACCCCGCGCCATGTCTTCAATTTTCCAACGCGCGCGCACCTTCAGAGAGCCACGGCCTGTACGATAGGCATCCGCAATGTCGGAGGCTGGGCTGATGATTTGGCCACCGCCTGGATAGTCGGGGCCGGGTACCAAGGCAAACAATTCTTCGTTGGTGAGCTTGGGCGACTTGATGAGGGCTACGCACGCATCGGCCACTTCACGCAAATTGTGACTTGGAATTTCAGTGGCCAAACCCACTGCAATGCCACTGGCACCGTTCATCAACACAAAGGGCAAACGCGCTGGCAACTGTCGCGGCTCTTCGGTAGATCCATCGTAGTTGGGAATGAAGTCGACGGTACCTTGGTCTATCTCATCCAACAACAAAGTGGTGATTTTCGAAAGACGTGCTTCCGTGTAGCGCATGGCCGCTGCGCCATCACCATCGCGGCTGCCAAAGTTACCTTGGCCATCAATGAGCGGGTAGCGTTGGCTAAAGTCTTGAGCCATGCGCACCAACGCATCGTAAGCAGCTTGGTCGCCATGGGGGTGGAAGCGGCCCAGCACATCGCCAACCACGCGCGCACTTTTAACCGGCTTGGCACCCGTAGCGCCCGAAAAGCCCAAACCCATGCGAGACATGGCATACAAAATGCGCCGCTGGACTGGTTTTTGACCATCGCACACATCGGGCAAGGCACGGCCCTTGACCACGCTCAAGGCATATTCAAGGTAGGCGCGCTGCGCATAAGTGGCCAAATTCAGAGAGTCATCGGACTCGCTGTTTTGAAGGTCTAAGGTCGGTTGATCGTTCATGTTGGGATCATTTCAAATCTAAGCAATTCAGGAAGGCGTTGACTGAGCACTTAGATGTCAACTTCAATGTCATCACCATGCAATTCCATTAATTCGCGGCGCGCTGCCGCTTCGCCCTTGCCCATCAATTGGGTGATCAAACTTTCGGTTTGTGCAAAGTCCAGGGTGCCTAGTTGAACAGGCAGCAAACGACGTGTATCTGGATTGAGTGTGGTTTCCCACAATTGCTCTGCATTCATCTCACCCAAGCCTTTGAATCGGCTAATGCTCCATGCGCCTTCGCGCACGCCGTCTTTGCGCAGTTTGTCTAAGATACTTTGCAATTCACCCTCGTCCAATGCGTACATCTTGGCGGCTGGTTTTTTGCCACGTGCAGGCGCATCCACGCGAAACAAAGGCGGACGCGCCACAAACAGATTGCCAGTTTCAATGAGCTTGGGAAAGTGCCTAAAAAACAGCGTCAAGAGCAAGACTTGAATGTGCGAGCCGTCAACATCGGCATCGCTCAAGATGCAAATCTTGCCATAACGCAAACCCGACAAATCGGGCGAGTCGTTGGGGCCATGTGGATCGACCCCGATGGCCACAGAGATGTCGTGAATTTCATTGTTGGCAAACAAGCGATCGCGATCGACTTCCCAAGTGTTGAGTACCTTGCCGCGCAAAGGCAGAATGGCTTGACACTCTTTGTCGCGGCCCATTTTGGCACTGCCGCCCGCCGAGTCGCCTTCGACCAAAAACACTTCGTTGTGTGCAATGTCTTTGCTTTCACAATCTGTCAGTTTGCCGGGCAACACTGCCACGCCTGAACTCTTGCGCTTCTCCACTTTTTGGCCAGCTTTTTGACGATGCTGCGCGGCCTTGATGGCCAACTCGGCTAACTTCTTTCCGTATTCCACGTGCTCGTTCAGCCACAACTCTAGGCTGGGGCGAACAAAACTAGACACCAAACGCACGGCATCGCGTGAATTCAAACGCTCTTTGATTTGACCTTGAAATTGTGGGTCGAGCACCTTGGCCGACAACACAAAACTGGCGCGCGCAAACACATCTTCGGGCATGAGTTTGACGCCCTTTGGGAGCAAGCTGTGCAGTTCAATGAAGCTCTTGACTGCCGTGAACAAACCATCTCGCAAACCACTGTCGTGCGTGCCGCCTGCGGTGGTGGGAATGAGGTTGACATAGCTTTCGCGAACAGGCTGACCATCTTCTGTAAATGCCACCGCCCAACTGGCGCCTTCACCTTCTGCAAAGCTGTCGTGGTTACTGTCTGCAAAGCCTTCATTTTCAAACAAAGGAATGACGGGATCGCCATTCAAAGTTTGCATGAGGTAATCGCGCAGTCCGGCTTTGTATTGCCAAGTTTGGGTCTCTTTGGTTTTTTCGTTCAACAAGGTCACTGTGACGCCGGGCATCAGTACCGCTTTGCTGCGCAGCAAATGCGTCAGCTCGGTCATGGGCAAGACACTCGATTCAAAATACTTGGCATCGGGCCACACGCGCACCGTGGTGCCTTGCTTGCGATCGCCCTCACCGGCTTTGCGCGTGACGAGTTGCTCAATCACATCGCCGCCAGAAAATGCCAATGCAGCCACTTGACCTTCACGGTAGCTGATGGCTTCCAAACGCTTGGCCAGGGCGTTGGTGACACTCACACCCACGCCATGCAGGCCGCCCGAGAAACTGTAGGCGCCGCCACTGCCCTTGTCGAATTTACCGCCCGCATGCAATCGCGTGAAGACCAACTCAATGACTGGGGCTTTTTCTTCAGGGTGCAGCCCGAACGGAATACCGCGACCATCGTCTTCAATGCTGACCGAGCCATCGGCATGAAGGGTGACTTTGATTTTCTTTCCATGACCGGCCAGCGCTTCGTCTGCTGCGTTGTCTAGCACCTCTTGGATCACGTGCAGTGGGTTATCGGTTCGGGTGTACATGCCCGGCCGTTGCTTGACGGGCTCTAAGCCTTTGAGGACTCGAATAGAGCCTTCGCCATATTCGGGAGATGGTTTTGCAGAGGTAGATGTGGCCATGGGCGCAGATTGTAGTGCGAATTCAAACAAAGTACTGGATAAATTTACAGTTCAACCGAGCATTTGTCTACACAATCGGGCATCATGCGGGGCACGCAGCTTTCCAAAAAACGAGATTCAACAGGAGTATCCAGACGATGCACGGCACAGAAGCCCCCTCCCTTTGGGTTCAGCGATGGTCGCACTTGGCAAAACCTCAAAGTCAAGTTTTGGATCTGGCTTGCGGCGCAGGCAGGCACATGAAGTACTTTCAAAGCCTAGGGCACCTTTGCACAGGTGTAGACCGCTCGGCCGAGGCCTTGGCTGAAGCAAATGCCTACGGAAAGGTGGTCGAAGCTGACATCGAAGGCGGGCCCTGGCCCTTCAGCGGCCAGACCTTTGATGTGGTCCTCGTCACCAATTACTTATGGCGCCCACTGATGCCTCGCATTTTGGAATGCTTAAAGCCAGAAGGGCTCTTAATTTACGAAACTTTCGCTCTGGGCCACGAAAAATTTGGCAAACCTTCGCGTCCCGAATTCTTGCTCAAGCCTGGCGAGTTGCTTCAAACATGTGCCCAGTTGCATGTCATTGCCTATGAGAATGGGTATTGGGATCAACCCGCTAAATGCGTTCAACGAATTGTGGCCGCACAGAAAGTCAATGACTTGCCGCATCCGTTTTGGCTTAGCAGTCGTTAGAATGCTTATTTGTCGACCACTTCATTCGCCATGACGAAAACATTTCAACCCATTACCGGCAGCATTCCCGCCATGGTCACTCCCATGTTGGAGGACGGCTCTGTCGATTACGACAGCCTGAGAAAACTGATCGATTGGCACATTGCCGAAGGCACCGATTGCATTGGCGTGGTGGGCACCACCGGCGAGTCGCCTACTGTCAATGTTGAAGAACATCGAGAAATCATTCGGGTGTCGGTTGAACAAGCCAAAGGCCGCGTACCCATCATGGCCGGTTGTGGCGCCAACTCCACCGCTGAGGCCATCGAGTTGGCCAAGTTTGCCAAAAGCGTTGGCGCCGATTGCCAATTGCAAGTTGTGCCCTATTACAACAAGCCAACGCAAGAAGGCTTGTACCAACACTTTAAAGCCATCGCAGAAGCGGTGCCCGATTTGCCAGTCATTCTGTACAACGTACCGGGCAGATCCGTAGCCGATATGCAGCACGAAACAGTTTTGCGTTTGGCACAAGTGCCTGGCATTGTGGGCATCAAAGAAGCCACAGGCAACATTGAACGCGCACAGTGGCTCATTCGCGATTTGCCCAAAGAATTTGCTGTCTACTCGGGCGATGATCCAAGCGCTGTGGCACTCATGCTGTGCGGAGGCAAAGGCAATGTCAGCGTGACAGCCAATGTGGCACCCCGCTTGATGCACGAACTGTGCGTAGCTGCCATGGCGGGTGATGTTCAAAAAGCCATGGAAATTCAATTCAAATTGATGCCCATGCACAAGAATTTATTTGTCGAAGCCAACCCCATTCCAGTCAAATGGGCCATGGCCCGAATGGGCTTGTGCGGCGGCACCTTGCGTCTGCCAATGACCGAACTCTCAAAATCTCAGCAGCCCGTGGTTGAAGCCGCGTTGCGTGCCAGCGGACTTATTTAAGGACACCCCCGTGAATCGATTTGCCCCATCTGCTCGTCGCTTGAATGCAATGGCTTGTGCCGCAGCACTTACCTGCTTTTTAACCGGCTGCTCTACGTTAGAAGAAAGCAAAATTGATTACAAAAGCGCCAGTCAAGCACCCACGCTTCAAATCCCGCCAGATCTCACACAGTTAAGGCGTGACTCTCGGTATCAAGTGGCCGGCTCGAACAGCGCATTGGCCAGTGCCGCATCGGCAGCATCTCCCGCTCGTACCGCCCAAGATGCTGGCACCGCTGCCAATCAAGCGGGCGAAGCTCGCATTGTGCGCACAGGCACTCAGCGTTATTTGGTCATTAACAGAAGCGCAGATTCCGTTTGGGAGCCATTGCGTGAATTTTGGAAAGACAATGGTTTCGTGCTCAATCTTGACCAACCCGAGTTGGGCATCATGGAAACTGACTGGGCCGAAAATCGCGCTAAATTGCCACAAGACTTTTTGCGCAAAGCAGTTGGCAAAATATTTGACTCTCTCTACTCAACTGGCGAACGTGATCGCTTTCGCACCCGCATTGAGAGAACGGCCAATGGTTTGGAAATTACCATCACCCATCGCGGCTTGGCTGAAATTTATACCAGTCCCCTGAAAGATGCCACAGTTTGGTCGCCTCGTGCAGCCGATCCAGAATTGGAAATTGAATTTCTGCGCCGTCTGATGATGAAATTGGGCGGCCAAAGCCTCTCTGCCAATGCTGCTTTGGCCAGTTCAGCCAGTTCAGCCAGTTCAGTCACGACAACATCATCTGGCACAGCCATGCCAGCCGATGTGAAGGTGATCAAGCAAAACAATCTGCCTGCCATCGAAATCAAGGACGGCTTTGAACGCGCATGGCGACGCGTCGGTGTGGCCATTGATCGAACTGGATTTACCGTAGAAGACCGTGATCGCGCCCAAGGTGTGTTCTTTGTGCGTTACGCACCACCCGGCACCACAGGCAAAGAACCAGGCTTTTTTGCCAAGCTGTTCACAAGTGACAAAGTCATTCCAACACTGGCCAAATACCGCATTGCCGTGACCAGCAAGGGCGACGTTTCAACCGTGATGGTTCAGGGCGCTGACGGTATTCCTGAAACCTCGGCCAATGCAGACAAAATCATCAAACTGTTGGCTGACGAAATCAAATAAGCCCAAGTACTTTTTCAGACTCACAAAGTCTGGGCGAAAAAAAACCCCGCAGAGCGGGGTTTTTCTTTGACTGCCAAGAATTACTTCTTAGGCGCTTCTGCAGGAGCAGCAGCAGGTGCTGCGGCTGGCGCAGCAGCTGCAGGAGCAGCAGCATCAGCTGGCTTAGCATCAGCAGCAGGCGCTGCAGGAGCGGCTGGCGCTGCAGCGGGTGCTGGTGCAGGTGCTGGCGCAGCAGCTTCTTTTTTACCGCAGGCAGCCAAAGCAGCAGCAGCGATCACGGCAGCCAAAACGAGGGACTTGGTCATGATTATTATCCTTAAAGTTAGTAAAAAACAATTTCCGGGAAATTGTCATCAGGTTTAAAAAAGCCTGTTGACAGAACAGCAAGCACTCGAGCTCTTGATGTCCAGCCTCCGATTATAGCTTTAATCATGTCACATCATTCTCGATCAAGTCAGATGGGTGCCACCACCCCTCCTCCCACCAGGCCTTCATCAATTGAGCAGCCGCCTCGCTCAGGCCCGAAGCCTCTTTGGCAGTTAAGTACTTCTCATTGGCCAACTTTTGAAGCAGCTTGGCGTCCCTTCCAGCTGCCCGAAAACTCTCACCATTGACAAAGATGTGCTTGGCATCAAACAACATTTTGGTTCTTCGATCGAGGCGAACACCACATGGCCATGCAAATGCACTTAAGACGTCCTGATTCGGGGGGTCGAACCACACACTGGGTTTGGGCTCTGTCAGTGTTTCACCCAGCAAACAATTCAAAATTTGGGGATCTTTGAGCGCTTTGGCAACTGCTTGCGAAGCAAATTTTTGCAGCGCCGCAGGAATACCAGCGTCTTTGATAGCGGCTGTTTGACTGGGGTCTTGGTAAATCACATCCAAACTTGAGCCTGCATTTTCAGTCATCTCTTCAGACAAGCCCATCAACAATTCACTGGCCAACTCGGCACTTCGAGGCACCTTGAAGCCAATGGAATAAGTCATGCACTCACCCACAGCCGTGCCATCGTGGGCATATCCCGGGGGCAAATAAAGCATGTCACCAGGGTTCAGCACAAATTCAGCTTCGGGCTTGAATGCTTTCAAAATTTTGAGGGGCACACCTTCTTGCAACTCAAACTTTTTCTGTCGCCCAATGCGCCACTTGCGCTGACCATGCGCCTGCAAAAGAAACACGTCGTAGCTGTCGAAATGGGGTCCCACACCGCCGCCCTCCGTGGCATAACTGATCATCAGGTCGTCCAGCCTCGCATCGGGTACAAATCGAAATTGTTGCAATAGCGCATGAACGGCATCGTTGTGCAGATCCACCCCTTGGATGAGCACCGTCCAGTCGGGCGTTTTCAGGGAAGGCAAACTTTTTCGGCTGATAGGGCCTTTTTTCAAGGTCCATTTCTCACCTTTCCTAACAATGTGTCGCGACTCAACCTCCTCGCTTTCAACCATGTCCAACAAGGCCGATCGGTCGATCAAGGGCTTCATGCCCGGGATGGCTTGCCGAATGAGCAGGGGTTTCTTCTGCCAATGGCGTTTCATGAATTGAGCAGGCGTCAATCCCGCCAACAAGATCAAGGGTGTATTTTTTTGCATCACATTCAATTCAAAAACGATTTCAAAACTGCGACAATTCTCAGATGGATATTACTTCTCAATGTGTGGTCGAACTGACCTGGACGCTTAAAGATACTTTGGGCGAAGTTTTAGACGAGCTCGATGAACCGGTAGCTTTCTACCTGGGTGGTCATGATTTGCTGCCCAAAATAGAAGAAGCGCTTCAGGGCCATGCCGCCGGAGCCAAGGTCGATTTGCACCTTGAACCCGAAGATGCATTTGGAGATTTTGACGAGAACTTGCTCTTTTTAGAACCCCGCGCGCTCTTTCCCAAGGACATTCAGGAAGGCCTCACCATCGAGGGCAACGCCTTGCCTGCTGGCTGCAACCCAGATGCGCCGCGCAATGTGCTTTACACCATCACCGAAATTTATCCCGATCACGTGGTGCTAGATGGCAACCACCCTTTGTCAGGCATCGCTTTGCGCATTAGCCTCAAGGTCAATCATGTGCGCTTGGCCACAGACCAAGAGCAAGAAGCTGGCACCTGCGGAACTGGTTTTTTCAAAATTGAATTAGGCGACACACCTGGCTCGGCTGGCGGTTTGCTTCACTGAACTTCACTGAGCAAAGGGCCTTGGGCCTCACCCCTTGCCCGTTGATCCATAACCACCTTCACCACGTTCGCTGGGCGCATCAAACTCTGTGACCACCTTGAATGTGGCCTGCACCACAGGCACGATGACCATTTGTGCAATCCGCTCCATGGGTTGAATGGTAAAGGCCTCTTGACTTCGATTCCAGCAACTGACCATGAGCGGCCCCTGATAATCGCTGTCGATCAAGCCCACCAAATTGCCCAGCACAATGCCGTGCTTGTGACCCAAGCCAGAGCGCGGCAAAAGCATGGCGGCATAAGCAGGGTCTTTGATGTACACAGACAACCCGGTGGAAATGAGTTGCCATGCGTTGGGTTGCAGGGTGATAGGGGCATCCAAACAAGCCCGTAAATCCAGCCCCGCACTGCCCGGCGTGGCGTAAGCTGGCAATTGATCGGCCATGCGGGCATCCAAAATTTTCAAGTCAACATTCATCGTCGTGAGATCCAAATTAAGGGAGAGGTCAGTGCTTGAATCGGCTTAATTGCGTGAGTGATTTTTACCCATTCGGCTGGCTATTTCTTTCACCAAGTCTTGCGCCAGATGCGTCTTGGTGTCGCGCGGCATCTCTTTGGCACCCGTGGCATCAACCAACAGCAAAGCGTTGTCGTCTTGACCAAATGTAGACGGACCAATGTTTCCCACCAACAAAGGCACATCTTTGCGCACCCGTTTGGCTGTGGCTTGGGCCAACAAATCATGGCTTTCAGCTGCAAAGCCTACGCAAAACAAATCGCCACTTTGCGCCCGAGCTGATCTGGCAACAGAGGCCAAAATGTCTGGGTTTTCCACAAAACTCAATTCAGGGGTGTCGCCCGAGCCATCTTTTTTAATCTTGTGATCCGCTGCTTGGCCGGGTCGCCAGTCGGCCACGGCTGCGGCAGAAATAAAAATCGTGGCCGATTGAACTGCCAGTTCAACGGCGTCGCGCATTTGCATGGCCGACAAAACATCGACCCGTTGTATGCCACTGGGCGTTGACAAACTCACAGGTCCCGCAATGAGCGAGACTTTGGCGCCCGCATGATGGGCGGCCTTGGCAATGGCAAAACCCATTTTGCCGCTGGACAAATTGGTGATGCCCCGAACGGGATCGATGGCCTCGTAGGTGGGGCCGGCTGTAATGAGCACATGCTGGCCTTGAAGCACTTTGGGGGTCCAAAAGGAGAGCAATTCATCCACAATTTCCTCGGCTTCGAGCATGCGGCCATCACCCGTTTCGCCGCAGGCCTGATCGCCTTGCCCTACGTTCAACACATGCGCACCATCGGCCTTGAGTTGGGCCACATTTCGCTGGGTTGCCGGGTGGGCCCACATTTCGCGGTTCATGGCAGGCGCCAAAATCAAGGGTACTGTTTGCAGGGGTCGAGCCAAGCACATGAGGCTGAGCAGTTCATCGGCTTTGCCGTGAATGAGTTTGGCCATGAAATCGGCACTTGCAGGGGCAATCAAGATGGCATCGGCATCGCGACTTAAATTGATGTGCGCCATGTTGTTGCCCTCGCGCGCATCCCATTGCGAGGTAAAAACAGGCTGGCCCGACAAGGCTTGCATGGTGACGGGGGTGATGAACTGCGCGGCAGATTCGGTCATGACCACCTGCACTTTGGCACCTACTTTCACCAAGGAACGACACAACTCGGCCGCCTTGTAGCAGGCAATGCCGCCAGTGAGTCCTAAAACAATGCGTTTTCCGTGCAAATCGTTCATGTTTGGCAATGTAGCAGATCGTGAGACCTTTATAATCACGTTTTCCATCTCCCGGGTGCTTTGCATCTCGTCCTGGACATGACCAAATTCGTCTTCGTCACTGGTGGTGTGGTGTCTTCCCTCGGGAAGGGAATCGCTTCTGCCTCGCTTGCCGCAATCTTAGAATCGCGCGGCCTCTCAGTCACCCTCATCAAACTAGATCCCTACATCAACGTCGACCCCGGCACCATGTCACCGTTTCAACACGGTGAAGTGTTTGTCACAGACGATGGCGCAGAGACCGACCTAGATTTGGGCCACTACGAGCGTTTCATCAACACCCGAATGAAGAAGGCCAACAACTTCACCACGGGCCAAATTTACAAAAGCGTGCTTGAAAAAGAACGCCGCGGCGATTACTTGGGCAAAACGGTTCAGGTCATTCCACATATCACCAACGAAATACAAGACTTCATCAAACGTGGTGCTGGCTTTGAAACACCAGAAGCCGTAGATGTCGCCATCGTCGAAATCGGTGGCACTGTGGGTGATATCGAATCTTTGCCATTTTTGGAAGCCGTGCGTCAACTGAGTTTGCGCATGGGCCCCAACAATGCAGCCTTTGTTCATTTGACGTACGTGCCTTGGATTGCTGCCGCTGGCGAGTTAAAGACCAAGCCGACACAGCACACCGTGCAAAAATTGCGCGAAATTGGCATTCAGCCCGATGCACTCCTGTGCCGTGCAGACCGCATGATTCCTGACGATGAGAAAGACAAGATTTCTCTCTTCACCAATGTCCAAACATGGGGCGTCATTTCCATGCCCGATGTCGATACCATCTACAAAGTGCCACGCGTCTTGCACGAACAAGGCCTTGACGCTCTCATCTGCGATCGCTTGCACATCAACACGCAGCCTGCCAACCTCAAACGCTGGGACGACTTGGTTTATGAAACCGAGCACCCTCAAGGCGAAGTGAGCATTGCCATGGTGGGTAAATATGTGGAGCTGTCTGACAGCTACAAGTCGGTCAATGAGGCTTTGCGCCATGCGGGTATGCGCAACCATGTGCGCGTCAAAATAGAACACATCGACTCTGAAACCATCACCCCAGAAACAGTGGCGCAACTGGCCAAATTTGATGGCATCTTGGTGCCCGGCGGCTTTGGCAAGCGCGGCATTGAAGGCAAAATTCAAACCGCACGTTTTGCCCGTGAAGGCAAGGTGCCCTACCTTGGCATTTGCTTAGGGATGCAAGTGGCCACCATAGAATATGCGCGCAATGTTGCTGGCATGCATGACGCCAACAGCACCGAGTTTGAACCCGACACACCCTTCCCCGTCATTGCACTCATCAACGAATGGAAAGATGCCGACGGCACCATCCAAATTCGCGATGCGCAGTCCGATTTGGGCGGCACCATGCGATTGGGTGCTCAAAGCTCTGACGTGTCCTCAGACACCTTGGCACATCAAATTTACGGCCCTGTAGTCACCGAGCGTCATCGCCACCGCTATGAAGCCAATGTGAACTATTTGGACACTTTGCGCCAAGCTGGCTTGGTCATCTCGGCTCTCACACAGCGTGAGCATCTGACTGAAATTGTCGAGCTGCCGACTTCTGCTCACCCATGGTTTGTGGGTGTTCAATTTCACCCCGAATTCAAATCGACACCTTGGGACGGTCACCCCTTGTTCAATTCTTTTATCAAAGCATCGATCGATCATCAGCAAGGTGCCAAGCAATTGAAAGCCGTCGCATAAGTCGCGTCGACAACTCAGAGAAAAACCTGGAATACCATGAAACTTTGCGGATTTAATGTTGGCCTCGACCAGCGCTTCTTTTTGATTGCTGGCCCTTGCGTCATTGAATCAGAGCAATTGCAAATGGACACCGCTGGTACTTTGAAGGAAATCACTTCCTCATTGGGCATTCCCTTCATTTTCAAAAGCAGTTACGACAAAGCCAATCGTTCTTCTGGCAGCACCTTCCGCGGCCCTGGCATGGACAAGGGTTTAGAAATATTGGCCAAAGTCAAACGCGAACTGCATGTACCCATCCTCACCGATGTGCACACAGAAGACCATATTCCGGCAGTGGCTGCCGTGGTCGACGTTCTTCAAACGCCAGCCTTCTTGTGCCGCCAGACAGATTTCATTCGTGCCGTAGCCCAATCTGGCAAACCAGTGAACATCAAAAAGGGGCAGTTTTTAGCGCCTCACGACATGAAGAATGTCATTGAAAAAGCACGTGCAGCAGCACGCGATGCTGGCCTGCCCGAAGACAACTTCATGGCCTGCGAGCGCGGCGCCAGCTTTGGCTACAACAACTTGGTGTCCGACATGCGCAGCTTGGCCATCATGCGTGAAACGGGTGCTCCCGTGGTGTTCGACGCCACGCACTCCGTTCAATTACCAGGCGGTCAAGGCACCAGTTCTGGCGGCATGCGTGAAATGGTGCCCGTGCTTTCTAGGGCCGCTGTGGCTGTGGGCGTCGCGGGCTTGTTCATGGAAACACACCCCAACCCAGCCGCGGCCATGTCTGACGGCCCCAATGCCGTCCCCCTGCATCACATGAAAGCCCTGCTGGAAACATTGCTCGAGCTCGATGCCGTGACCAAAAAGAATCCGTTTTTAGAAAATATATTTAATTAAGAGAGAAGTCAAAATGAGTGCGATTGTTGACATTGTGGGCCGCGAAATCTTAGACAGCCGCGGCAACCCTACGGTTGAATGCGATGTGTTGTTAGAGTCCGGCGTGATGGGCCGTGCTGCGGTGCCTTCAGGCGCTTCTACAGGCAGCCGCGAAGCCATTGAATTAAGAGATGGCGATCAAAGCCGCTACCTTGGCAAAGGTGTCTTAAAAGCGGTTGAGCACATTAACACCGAAATTTCTGAAGCCGTATTGGGCTTGGATGCCTCCGAACAGTCTTTTCTAGACAAGACTCTGATCGACTTAGACGGCACCGAGAACAAAAGCCGCTTGGGCGCCAATGCCATGCTGGCCGTGTCCATGGCTGTGGCCCGTGCCGCTGCTGAAGAATCTGGTTTGCCTTTGTACCGTTACTTTGGCGGCATGAACGCTTGCCAATTGCCCGTGCCCATGATGAATGTCATCAATGGCGGCGCCCACGCCAACAACAATCTCGACTTGCAAGAGCTCATGATCATTCCTGTGGGCGCACCCAGCTTTCGCGAAGCCGTGCGTTACGGCGCCGAAGTGTTTCACGCTTTGAAGAAAATCATTCACGACAAAGGCATGAGTGTGGCTGTAGGTGACGAAGGTGGCTTTGCCCCCAACGTGCCCGGCCATGAAGCTGCCATTCAAATGATACTAGACGCCATCAGCGCAGCGGGCTACACCGCTGGCGAGCAAATTGCCATTGGCCTAGACTGCGCTGCCAGCGAGTTTTACAAAGACGGCAAGTACGAACTTGAAGGCGAAGGCTTGTCCTTAACAGGCGAGCAATGGATCGACATGTTGGCCACTTGGGTCGACAAATACCCCATCATCAGCATTGAAGACGGCATGGCCGAAGGCGACTGGGACGGCTGGAAACTGCTCACCGAGCGTTTGGGCCAAAAAGTTCAAATCGTGGGCGACGACTTATTTGTGACCAACACCAAAATTTTGAAAGAAGGCATCGAGAAAGGCATTGCCAATTCGATCCTCATCAAAATCAACCAAATTGGCACCCTGACAGAAACCTTTGCCGCCATTGAAATGGCCAAGCGCGCCGGTTATACGGCAGTCATTAGTCACCGCTCTGGCGAAACCGAAGACGCCACCATCGCCGACATTGCGGTGGGTTTGAACGCTGGCCAAATCAAAACTGGCTCTATGAGCCGCAGCGACCGCATGGCCAAGTACAACCAGTTGCTGCGCATTGAGGAAGACTTGGGCGATGTAGCAGAGTACCCAGGCCGTTCAGCGTTTTACAATTTGCGCTAATATTTCCAGATAGCCCTTTTCGATGCTCATGGACAACCGCTTACTGCCAGCCGCCTTGATCGCTCTGCTGCTTATATTGCAGGGGCAGATTTGGCTTGGCAAAGGCAGTGTGCCCACAGTCATCGACCTTGAGTACAAAATTAAAGAACAAAACGAGTTGAATGCCAAAGCCAAGCGCATCAATGGCCAACTCAACTCCGAAGTGAACGACCTCAAAGAAGGTTTGAACACGGTTGAAGAGCGGGCCCGCCATGAACTCGGCATGGTCAAGGCCAACGAGATTTTTGTTCAAATCGAAAAATGATCAATCCGGTCGAATTGGCCGGCTTCGTTTTGTCGTTGGCAATGGTTTATTGCAACATCAAAGAAATTCACTGGGGATGGCCTCTGGCCATTTTGAGTTCTCTGCTGTATGGAACAGTTTTCTGGAACAGCCAACTTTATGGTGAAGCCTGTTTGCAAATCATGTTCGTTCTGACAGCGGCTTGGGGTTGGCAACAGTGGCTTAGAGGAAGCGCCTCAGCCCCAATAGGCACTGATGCAGAGGTAAGCCCAGCGCCATTTGCAAAAGCAAAGCTTTGCGTGAGTGGCTTACAGGCTTCTGAGCGACGTGTTGCCTTCATTGCCACCTTGTTGGCTTGGCCTTCCTTGTCATTTTTTCTGCATCGCTACACCGACAGTGATGTGGCTGTTTGGGATGGCTTGGTCACGGCACTGAGTTTGTTGGGGCAATATTTATTGGGTCGCAAAAAAATTGAAACTTGGTGGGTCTGGATGCTTGTCAATGTTCTCACCGTTGGCCTGATGATCGAAAAGTCTTTGTGGTTGACAGCCGTGCTGTATGGCATTTTTGCCGTGCTCAGTTACATCGGCCTTCAAGCTTGGCGTCGCCATGAGCACTAGGGTCATTCGAGTTGCGCTGCTGGGCGCAGAAAGCACTGGCAAAACCAGCTTGAGTCAGTACATCACCGAGGCCTTGTTGGCGCAAGGGCAGATGGCAACTTACGTTCCCGAAGTACTGCGCGAGTGGTGCCATATGTATGGCCGAACACCTGCTTTTCATGAGCAACGCGATATTGCCAAGCAACAAGCAGAGCGAATTTTTTCGATTCAAGAAGGCTGGGTCATTGCCGACACCACGCCTTTGATGACCGCCGTTTACAGCGACTATGTATTTAAAGACCCGTCTTTGTACGATGAGGCTCTTGGGCTACAAGCCCAATTTGATTTAACGCTGGTCATGGGACTCGACGTGGCATGGGTGCCAGACGGTTTACAGCGCGATGGCGAGCATGTGCGGCAACCAGTGGACAGTCTCATTCGGCAGGCCATGGCAAAGAAGCAACTGCCATTCAAAGTCATTTATGGTCAAGACCAGGCAAGGCTCAATGCTGCATTGCTGGCCATCAGCCAAGGCATCTCGAATCTCAATGAGCCGCTAGATTTAAAATTTTCGGTGCCCGGCTTGCAGCTCACACAGACTCAAAGGGAAGTAAGTCAATACGGCTTAAACCAAGGTAAAACAGCTTGGCGATGCGATTTGTGCAGCGACTCAGATTGCGAGCACAGACTGTTCAGCGACCTGCTGAAATAAAGCCTGCTAGTGAAGCGCAGGACCCGTGGGAGGTGCCGCTTCAGGTTGCGTAAAAAGGCTGGCTGCGTCCACAGGATCAAATTGATACTGCGCACCGCAGAACTCGCAAGCCACCTCAATGTTTTCGCGCTCTGACAAAATACTCTCGGCTTCTGCCACGCCTAAGCTCTTGATCATGCGCCCTACTCTTTCGCGGCTGCAACTGCATTGAAAACGCGGACCTGCATCGCCAAGCAGCGGCTCAAATCGCAGCAGCGGCTCTTCCCAGAACAAGCGGTGCAACACCGTCTCTACATCCAAGCCTAGCAGTTCTTCAGGCTTCAAACTTTTGGACAAGATAGAAATACGGTTGTAGTCTTCATCATTGCCCAATGCCGATTCACGCTCGACTGAATCGTAGCGTCCGGCCAAATTGCCAACCCCCTCCAAAGGCAATCTTTGAATGAGCAAACCAGCAGCCACTTTTGAGTTGGCGGCCAACACCAAGGTGGTGTCGAGTTGCTCAGACTGCAGCATGTAATGCTCTAGCACTTCACTTAACTTTTCTAATTTTTCTTTGTGATCGCCAAACAAGGGCACCACGCCCTGATAAGGCTGCTGACCCGGCAACCGCTCTAAAGGATCAAGGGTAATGGCACAACGCCCTTCGTTGTTGACATTGACCATCTGACTCAAGGAAGCCTGCGGCAACACCTCACCTTGGACCGTAGCCGTGGCACGAAATCCGAAATCGGGCTGCACTTCCACCACAGACAACTTAACAGGCCCGTCGCCAAACACTTGTAGCACCAAAGCACCATTGAATTTGATGTTGGCCTGCATCAGCACAGCGGCTGCCGACATTTGACCTAACAACTCCGAGACGGGCTCTGGGTAAGCGCCGGTTTCCGTGTTGGCAGATCGCCTTTGAAGAACCTCCCACCAGGAATCGGTTAATCGAACAATGGCACCGCGAACAGGTAAGCCTTCGAATAAAAATTTATGAAGTTCAGACAATTTTTTTCAAACCCGATTGAAAGCGATGCGCGTTCTCGATGTAATGCTTGGCAGACATGCGCAAGCCTTGAATTTGTTCAGGCGTTAGTTCGCGAACCACTTTGGCAGGCGAACCCATGATCATGGAGCCATCGGGAAACTCTTTGCCCTCGGTCACCAAAGAACCTGCGCCCACCAAACAGTTTTTGCCTATTTTGGCGCCATTCAAAACCACAGCACCAATGCCAATGAGCGATTCATCGCCAATGGTGCACCCGTGCAACATGACTTGATGGCCAACCGTGACATGTTTACCCACGGTCAGAGGCTTGCCAACGTCTGCATGCAGCACGCTACAGTCTTGGATATTTGACCCTTCGCCAATGTGAATGGTTTCTGTATCGCCCCGAATGACGGTGCCAAACCAAACGCTGGCATTAACGCCCAAGGTCACTGCCCCCATGACTTGAGCGCTATCGGCGACCCATGCCCCCTCAGCCAATTCAGGTTGTTTGCCGTCTAATGAATAAATAGCCATTGGAGTCCTCTCAATTTGGGGCGCAAAGCCTACATTGTAGGCAAGCCTAAAATAGCGCATGGCGACCGCAGAATTAGCCCCACACCTCACACATCCCGCTCACTTGAGGCAGGCTGTTTTGGCCCCATTGTTGGCGCAAAATGCCGTTCAAAAGGCGGAGTTGACCTTGTCTCTCAAAGAAGACATGCCCATCTTTGTCGATGTGGTGGTGCAAGACCCCGGCGGCATTCCTGGGCGGCCTGCGAAGCCAGAGCTGGTGTCGCACACCGCATTGAAGTCAAAACCTTTGACCACCCCCGAAGGCAGGGCTGTCTTGCTTCACGCCATTGCCCACATTGAACTCAATGCCATCGATTTGGCTTTGGATGTGGTGTGGCGCTTTCAGGGCATGCCTGCTGATTTTTACAAAGACTGGGTTCAAATTGCCAAAGAAGAAGCCAAGCATTTTTTGCTTCTTCAAAAGCATTTGGTCAGCATGGGTTTTGACTATGGCGACTTTCCGGCTCATCACTCCCTTTGGGAAATGGCAGAACGAACACGCACCGATATTTTGGCTCGCATAGGGCTTGTGCCACGCACCATGGAGGCGCGCGGGCTCGATGCCTCACCCGGCGTGAGAAATAAATTAATCAGCGCAGGTGACCTGGCAGCTGGTCGCATTTTGGACATTATTTTGAAAGATGAAATTGGTCATGTTGCAGCGGGCAATCGCTGGTACCGACATGTCTGCCAAGAAAGAGGGCTAGACCCGATTGGCACTTATCGCGACTTGATCAAACAATACGACGCGCCCAAACTGAAGTCGCCTTACAACCTAGAAGCCAGACGCCTGGCAGGCTTCGAGGAAGAAGAGTTGATTTATTTAGCAGCCAATGGCTTGTAAGCCAACCCACTGAAAGTAATTCATGCAAATTAACCATAGCTTCAAGGGATTTCCTGGCCATCACACGCCCGTCGATATTTCAGAAGTTGGATTGCAAAAGTGGAATGTGCTGAAGGGTGACTTGCCATTGCCATTGGCCGTCATCAAAGAAAAAGCCCTTCAGCATAATTTGCATTGGATGAAAGATTTTTGCGAAAAACGCCAATTGGACATCGCGCCCCACGGCAAAACAACCATGTCACCAGAGTTGTACGCACGGCAAGTAGAGGCTGGCGCTTGGGGCATCAGCTTTGCCAACGTCTTTCAAGCAAGTTTAGGAATTCGGCACGGCATTCAACGCATCATCATTGCCAATCAAGTTTATCAACATGCCGATCTGGAAGCACTGAGTGTTTTGCTGGAAACTTATCCCGACGTTCGGGTTTATTTTTTGGTGGACTCGGCAGAGCAAATTGATGCCATTCAAAAGTGGCGATCGGCGAGTCGATCCAACATCGCTTTCACCGTATTGATTGAGCTTGGCATAGAAGGCAAACGGACGGGTTGCCGAGAGCACTCACAGGCCATGGCTTTGGCCCGAATCATCAAAGCCACCTCTGGGCTTTTGCTGTGTGGCATTGAATGCTATGAAGGCGCATTGGCCACCTGCAACCATGAACACGATCAAGCATCGGTCACGGCCCTCATGGGCCGGGTCCAACAACTGGCCATCGCCTGTGAAAAAGAAAATTTATTTGAAAACGACGAAATTCTTTTAACGGCCGGCGGCTCTGCCATCTTTGACCTCGTAGCTCAGCACCTCAAACCCCAACTTAACTTACCCACCAGAGGCATTTTGAGGTCTGGCTGCTACCTCACGCACGACCATGTGCAATATCGCAAGATGCTCCAACTTGGGCGATCAAGAGGTCTCAGGGGTGCCATCTCATTGGGAAATCACGGCCTTGAACGATCAACACGCCTACCTTCAATTCAACCCAGCAGCTTCTGTATCAGAGCAGCCCCATGTGGGGCAATTGATTGGCAGCGGCATTTCGCACCCTTGCACCACATTTGACAAGTGG
Organism: Limnohabitans sp.; assembly: GCA_021300495.1. Classification (GTDB taxonomy): domain Bacteria; phylum Pseudomonadota; class Gammaproteobacteria; order Burkholderiales; family Burkholderiaceae_C; genus Limnohabitans_A. The sequence goes on from JAJTDK010000004.1 coordinate 43,926, forward strand.
CGGTGGATGCCGATTGTCGATGATCACTACGCAGTCATGAGCGCTGTTTCTATTCGCTTCTAGCCCTCGGCACTTCACCCATTAGGGTGATGTTGATTCACCCATTAGGGTGATGCTGATTCACCCGTTTGGCTGATCCAGTTTCACCCCCTCGGATGGTGCTTGGCGTGTAAATTTTTCAATCTTTCACGGGCCACATGCGTGTAGATGGTGGTAGTCGAGATATCTGCGTGCCCCAGCAAGACCTGAACCGACCTTAAATCTGCACCATGGTTCAGCAGGTGTGTGGCAAACGCGTGTCTTAAGGTGTGTGGCGACAAGGGTGCTGTGATGCCAGACAACACAGCGTACTTTTTAATCAACTGCCAAAACATGATGCGCGACATGGCTGTTCCTGCTTTGGGGCCGCTGGTGGTCACAAACAAATCGTCAGTTTGCTTGGCACACAATAAGGCACCGCGTGCGTTTTGCATGTAATCCGTCAAACTGTCTCGGGCCATATCGCCAAAAGGCACCAGTCGCTCTTTGCTGCCTTTTCCCATGATGCGAAGCACCCCCTCATTCAAAGACACATGCAAGGTTTTGAGTTTGACCAACTCGGTCACTCGCAAACCACTGGCGTACAGCAACTCCAGCATGGCTTTGTCGCGCAAACCAAGGGCGGTATTCGCATCGGGTGCAGACAGCAAGGCATCAACTTGCTCTTCCGACAAAGTTTTGGGAACTCGCAAGGCTTGCTTAGCAGCCAGCATTCTGAGAGTGGGGTCAACTTCGACAATACGCTCACGCAGTGCCCAACGGTAATAACGTTTAAAAACCGTTAAACGCCGATTGGCTGAGGTGGCTTTGGAAAGGCTGTGGCGCGCGGCAAAATAAGCTTGCAAATGCAACTCTTGGACCGCATTGAAGGATATTCCTGAGCTTTGACTGAGCCAATCCGCCAAGGCCGTCAAATCACGGCGGTATGCGGCCAAAGTATTGGCCGACAAGCCGTCTTCTAGCCAAACCGCATCAACAAAGCGGTCGATGGCGGCTTGACTGTCAGAGCTCATTAGTCGAGCCGGAGTTTTTGAGTGTCCACCACATTTTTGTAGACATCAAATTCAGCTTTAATTTGAGCAGCAAACTGCTCAGGTGTGTTGGCAATGACGATAGAGCCGGTGTCTTCAATGCGCTTGCGAACAGCCGGGTCTTCTAAGGCCTTTTTCACGCCACTGCTCACCTTGTCAATCACTTCTTTAGGCAAATTCTTCGGACCCAAAATGCCGTAGTAAGCCATTCGGTTGACGGGCTCCAAACCAACTTCTTTGAACGTGGGCACATTGGGCAACTGCGCCAAACGTTGCGGTGCAGCCACCACAATGGGGATTAATTTTCCAGCCTGGATGAATGGCAATGCTGAAGGCAAGTTGTCAAAAATAATGAGCACCTGACCTGCTACCGTGTCGTTCAAAGCAGGACCTGCACCGCGGTATGGAATGTGAGTGATAAAGACACCCGCCAAGCTTTTCCACAACTCAGTTTGCAAATGGCCGATGCCGCCAGTGCCTGAGGAAGAGTAAGAATATTTACCCGGATTTTTTTTCAGTTCAGCCAAAAAATCTTTGTAATTGCGCGCTGGGAAACTAGGGTGCACCGCGATCACATTGGGCGTGGCCGCAATGTTGATGATGGGCGTAAAGTCTGTAATGGGGTTGTACGGGTTCTTTGGATTGATGGCAGGGTTGGCTGCAGTCGTAGAAACTGTGGCCATGCCCAAAGAATAACCATCAGGCGTGGCGCGAACTGTTTCTTGAGCACCCACAACGCCGCCGCCGCCAGCCTTGTTTTCAACAATGACCGATTGTCCCAATGCTTTGCCCAAAGGGTCGGCAATGACGCGAGCCACAATGTCGGTGGTGCCGCCAGGTGCAAAAGGAACCTGGAGCTTAATGACTTTATTGGGATAATTTTGCGCCCAAACAGGGCTGGCAGTGACACTGAAGACCACACAGACTGATGCGGTCAACAAACTTAAACGACGGTTCATTCAAACTCCTGTAAATAACAACTTCGTATCATAAGCAATATCTAACCCAGTTAGAGGGCAGATAGCGAGGCAGATACCGCAAAGACAAGCGTTATGCTACTGGGGTGAACTACGCTCAGCTTTTATTCCCTGATTTTTCCCTGATTTTGTGCGGTTACTTCTTGTGCCGGTACACACCCCTGAATCGGCCGCTTTGGCAACAAGTCGAATTCCTGGTTTATTACTTCTTGTTTCCAATATTGCTGTTTCACTCCATTGTGAAAAGTCCCTTAGACATCCATGCAACGTCTGGTTTTTTGTTGGCTGGGCTTGCCATGGGTTTCAGCGCTATTTTGATCAGCAACAGCATGCCTTATTGGCCATGGATTCGCCACAAAATAGACCTCAGAGATCACGCGGCCAGCGCCCAAATAGGCTTCAGATTCAACTCATTCATTGCCCTGGCTATGGTCGAACGCTTGACCGGCAGCGAAGGCTTATTGTTGATTGCCGTCCTCATCGGCTTTTGCGTGCCCATGTTCAATGTGGGGGCCGTTTGGCCCATGGCGCGTCATGGCGAATCGGGCATGTTGCGTGAACTGATTCGCAACCCCCTCATCTTGGCCACCACAAGCGGTTTGGCTTTTAATTTTCTAGGTTTGCGAATCCCTGAGGTCTTAGACCCCAGCTTGTCACGAATTGGCGCAGCCTCCTTGGCCTTGGGCCTCATGTCGGCTGGCGCGGGCATGGAATTGAAGGCACTGAACCAAGGTAAATTTTTGGGCAGCTTGGTCCTCACGGTCAAGCACTTGGTGGTGCCCTGCTTGGCCTGGGCCTTGGCGCAACTTTTTCAATTGCCACCTCTGCAAACCACGGTGCTGCTTATTTTTTCAGGCTTGCCTACGGCCTCTACATGTTATGTACTGGCATCCAGAATGGGCTACAACGGCGGCTATGTGGCGGGCTTGGTGACTTTGTCCACCCTGCTGGGCGTTTTGAGTTTGCCTTTTGCATTGGGCGTCTTGGGCGGCTTGAAGTTTTAAGTGCGATGGGCAAGTGACCAAGCAACTTGTTCTTGCACAATGGGATCAGGATGCGACAGCCAAGGCATCAGAGCTTTGACCAAAGCGGCAGCATCTTGAGTTGATATTTTTTCGGAACCACGCAAAGCATTGCCAGCAGCTAAAGCCACGTTTCGAATCCATCTGGCATGGCCAATGCGCCGAATAGCACTCCCTTCCGTCATGTTTAAAAAAGTAGCTTCATCCCATTGAAGTAACTCTTGCAATTGCGGGGCCTTCAAGGGCTCACGCGCATCAAAATCTGGCAGCGTACTGCGCTTGGCGTATTTGTTCCAGGGACAAGCCCATTGGCAGTCGTCGCAGCCATAAATTCGATTGCCAATGAGGGGGCGCAGTTCATGCGGTATTTCACCGGCGTGTTCTATCGTGAGGTAAGAAATACATCGCCGGGCATCTAATTGATAGGGCGCCACAATGGCTTGGGTTGGGCACAGGTCAATGCAGGCTGTACATGAACCGCAATGCGATGTGATGGCCTCTGTGCTGGGCAACGCAAGGTCTACAAACAATTCCCCCAAAAAGAAAAAGGAGCCCGCCTCTCTTTGCAAAACCAATGTGTTTTTACCGCGCCACCCCTGACCACTTCGAACCGCCAACTCGGCTTCCATGACCGGCGCAGAATCAGTAAACACTCTGTGGCCAAAGGGGCCGATCAATTCGGCCATGCGATGCTGGAGTTTTTGCAGTCGGCTGCGCATGACCTTGTGATAGTCCCGCCCTCTGGCATACACAGAAATCACGGCGTGAGAAGGCCGATTCAAAGCCAAGCCTTCAGACTCTGCCGACAACTCAGGCAGATTGCCGGGCAAATAATCCATTTGAACCGTGATCACACTGAGGGTTCCCGGTAGCAATTCTGCCGGCCTGGCACGTTTTAGGCCATGGCTTGCCATATAGTTCATGCTGCCATGGAATCCGGCAGCCAGCCAAGCCTGAAGCCCTGGCTCAGCTTCGGATAAATCCACGCCTGTCACGCCAATTTGAGAAAATCCCAGTTCCTGAGCTGCCACTTGCAACTCAGACCACAAAGCAGCAGTGTCAATTGCGCCAGCGCTTGAAGGACCAGAAAGAGAAAGATGAGTGTTGTTCACACCGAGATTGTAGGAACTCCCGAGCCCCTTGGCGCGGCCAGTTGGCTATGGTCGGATGAAAACCAGGCGCAACAATTTGCTCAAGCACTGGCTCAGCAAGCTGAACTCAGAGATGCCTACGTCGAACTTCAGGGTGATTTAGGGGCTGGCAAGACCACTTTTGTCAGGCACCTGCTCAAAGCACTTGGGGTTGAAGGCCACATCAAAAGTCCTACTTATGCAGTGGTGGAACCCCACGAGGCAAGGCTTTCCCCGCCGCTTGTGGCACCGACGCCGAACCCTGCTCCCATGAGCCCCCAAATTCTGAACATTTGGCATTTTGATTTCTACCGCTTCAACGACCCTCAAGAATTTGAAGAAGCCGGCTTTCGCGAATTGTTTGCCAGTCCTGGATTGAAAATTGCCGAATGGCCCGAACAAGCCAGCGGCATGTTGCCAGTTGCAGATTTGAAATTGATCATGACTGTCAACGAACAAGAAGGCCGTTTTGTCATGTGTGAAACACACACACGCAAAGGGCTTGCCATTTTGCTAGGCTTGCTCAAATTAAGCCCTGCCCTTGCAAACTCTGAAACCGCTCTCCATGCCCCTCCAAAGACGTGATTGGCTCAAAGCATCTGGCCTAGCCCTCATGCTAGGCTGGACAGACATCAGCCGAGGTGCCAGCTTGCTGGCGGTCCGCGTTTGGCCAGCCAAAGACTACTCACGGGTCACCTTGGAATCGGATGTTGCGCTGAAAACCAAGTACACGTTTGTTCCCTCTCCACCTCGCTTGGCCATTGACATTGAAGGCTTGGAATTAAATCCTTCCATCAAAGAATGGGTGGGGAAAATCAAACCAGATGACCCCAACATCACGGGTGTGCGTGTCGCTCAAAACAGCCCCGGTGTGGTGCGCATGGTGTTTGATTTGAAGCAAGCTGTGCAGCCGCAAGTTTTTGCACTGACACCAGTGGGCACTTATCAACACCGATTGGTCTTGGATCTTTACCCAAGCACACCAGTGGACCCTTTAGAGAGTTGGATTGCAGAACGCACTCAAAGCAGCGATGCTTTGAGTGACTGGCTGAATAAAAATTCAAACGCAGGCTCAGCCAATGCACAAGCTCCCCTCACTCCAAATGGACAAGCCCCTTCAGTTGGCCAACCTGCGGTGCAAGCTCCTCCCATCACCGACAGGTTGATTGTGGTGGCCATTGATGCGGGTCATGGCGGCGAGGACCCTGGTGCCATCGGCCCCAATGGCACCAAGGAAAAAGACGTGGTGCTTCAAATCGCATTGAAACTGAGAGATCGAATCAATGCCACCCAAGTCAAGGGGAGCCCCATGCGCGCCTACCTGACGCGCGATGCAGATTACTTTGTACCCCTTCACGTGCGCGTCCAAAAAGCCAGAAAAGTGCAAGCAGACTTATTTGTGAGTGTGCATGCCGATGCATTTTTCACACCCAGCGCACAGGGTGCCAGTGTGTTTGCTTTGAGTCATGGTGCCGCTTCCAGCAGTGCAGCGAGGTGGATGGCATCTCAAGAAAACAAAGCTGACCTCATAGGCGGCATGAACTTCGGCGTGAAAGATTCGCAAGTGCAGCAAGCCCTGCTAGACATGAGCACATCCGCACAAATTAAGGACAGCTTGAATTTGGGCGGCGCCATTTTGCGAGAAATAGGCAATGTTGGAAGGTTGCACAAACCCAAGGTTGAACAAGCGGGTTTCGCAGTCTTAAAGGCCCCCGATATTCCCAGTGTCTTGGTGGAAACGGCCTTCATCAGCAACCCCAATGAAGAGGCCAAGTTGTCTGATGACCATTATCAAAACACCATTGCCGATGCGCTGGTGAGGGGATTGCAAAAGTACTTTGAACGCAATCCGCCTTTAGCGCGAAAACGTTCCACTTAAAGTGGCATTCACTTAACTTTGCTGCGCACGCCAAGCACCCCATAGGGCTATCAAGCCGGGCACAAAGATCATGGCCCAAATGATTTGACTGAGGTGTGTCTTCACAAAATCAGTTTCGCCAAAAAGGTAGCCGGCTCCGGTCAGGCCACAGACCCATATGAAACCGCCCGCCACATTGAACAACACGAACCTAGAGGGAGTCATGGCTGCCACCCCTGCAACAAAGGGAACAAATGTGCGGACAAACGGCATGAAGCGCGCCAACACAATGGTGATGCCACCATAGGTTTCGTAAAAGTTGTGCGCCCTGTCAAAAGCGGCTCGGTTAAAAAACCGAGAGTTTTCCCACTGAAATACCTTGGGTCCAAAGTACCTGCCAATGCGGTAATTCAATTGATCGCCGGCAATGGCCGCCACAACCAGCAAGCCCATGATCCAAGGAAGGCTTAAATGTCCTGTACCACACAGGGTACCCACTACAAAAAGCAGGGAATCTCCTGGCAAGAATGGCATGACCACCAGGCCGGTTTCGACAAAAATAATCAGAAACAAGAGGGCATAGACCCAGGCCCCGTACTGGGCCACAAAGGCACCCAAATACCGGTCAACGTGCAGTACAAAGTCTATCAATTGCATCAAGGTGTCCATCCTTAGATTATCCCTTGCTTGACGGTTTATCAGCGCCCTGTGCCGCAATTCCAGATGCCCAATAGGTGATGACCACCTCCAAGCACCTACAATTTGAGAATGTCTGAACCTTTACCCCGTCGATCCATCCGTGAATTACCCGATGTGCTGATCAGCCAAATCGCTGCGGGTGAGGTGGTTGAACGCCCTGCTTCTGTGGTCAGAGAGTTGGTTGACAATGCCATTGATGCAGGCGCTCGCCAGATCACGCTCAGACTTTTAGGGGGTGGCATTAGGCTGATTTCGGTTGAAGACGATGGTTGCGGTATTCCCGCTGAAGAGTTAGCTGTGGCTTTAAAGCGCCACGCCACCAGCAAAATTGTGAACCTTCAAGACTTGGAGTCTGTGGCCACCATGGGCTTCAGGGGTGAGGCACTGGCGGCCATCAATTCAGTGTCCGAAATGAGCCTGTCGTCTCGAACTGAGGAAGCCTCCAGTGCTTTCATCTTGGACGGTCAAACGGGAGAAGTGAAACCCGCTGCCCGAGCCATTGGCACCACCGTTGAAGTGAAGGAGTTGTTTTTCTCCACGCCAGCCCGTCGCCATTTTTTAAAATCTGAAAACACCGAACTGGCGCATTGCATTGAAGCAGTGAGGCGCCACGCCTTGGTTCGCCCTGAAGTGAGCTTTGCCATTTGGCACGAAGGCAAAATCGCAGCGCAATGGCGCAGTCACCCTGGCGAGGCCGGTTGGAATCAGCGTTTGGCCGATGTCTTGGGTGAAGAGTTTGTGGCGTCTTCGGTCAACATTGATTTTCGTTCTGGCCCTGTGCATGTCAGGGGCAGGGCCGGCACACCCGATGCAGCGCGAGCGCGTGCAGACCAACAATTTGCTTATGTGAACGGCCGCTTTGTGCGAGACAAAGTCATCACGCATGGCGCGCGCAGTGCCTACGAAGATGTGCTTCATGGCCATCGACAGCCTGTGTATGTGTTGTATTTGCAGATGGACCCCACGCGTGTAGATGTCAATGTTCACCCCACCAAAATTGAAGTACGGTTTCGCGACAGTCGGGAAGTGCATCAAGCCATGCGGCACGCGATTGAAAGCGCATTGGCAGTGCCCCGAGCGCAACTTATTTCGACAACGTCCGCAATTGCACAATCTAATGCGCCATCTACGGCATCGTCTTCAGCCCCTGCTCAAAACACTTGGGCACAACGCGGCATGGCATTTGGCGCAAATCGTTTGGATGAAGACCCTGCCAGAGCAATGGCAGATTTAAAAGCCTTGTGGAGCAACCCACCGCAAGTAGAAGAAGAAAGTCCTGCAGGCTTTTCAAGCGCGAAAATTCAATTG